>NZ_MUNE01000044.1 GCF_002154605.1 Streptomyces milbemycinicus
GCCGTGGCCCCCTCCCCCACATGGCCCGCGGCCACCGAGCCGCCGCCGAAGCCCACGAACAGCACTCCGCTCAGCCCCACCAGCGTGATGTTGCCGAGCGCGTCGGAGACCTGGAGGGAGGCGGAGTTGCTGCCCGCCTCCTTGGGGCCGGAGAGCTTGAGGAGCAGCACGCTGCCGCTGGAGATGACCAGCCCCATCCCGTAGCCGCCGATCACCCACGCCACGGCGACCAGCCACGCGGGTACGGAGTCGATGAGCACCAGCGGGACCATGCCGATGGACAGCGCCATCAGGAGCATGCCCGCCGCCATCAGCCGCTCGCGGTAGGGCTCCAGACGCGGGCGGCTCTGGGTGTACGAGCCGAGCGCCCAGGTCAGCCCGCCGCCGGTGAGCGAGAGCCCGGCCGCCGTGGCCGACAGGCCGCGTTCGGTGACGAGCATCAGCGGCACGAAGCTCTCCGCGCCGAGGAAGGAGCCCGCCGCGACGCCGCGCAGCAGCACCACGGACGGCAGGCCGCGGGCGGCCCGGAAGGTGCCCTTGGGCAGCAGCCGCAGGACGCAGGGGACGAGCAGCGCGAGGCCGGCCGCGGCGGGGATCAGGGAGATCCAGACCAGGTCCTGGCCCGCGTACTGCAGCAGGCCCGCGCCGGACGCGACGGCGAGTGCGAGGAGGATGCGGCGGCGGTTCATGGCCGGGGAGGGCTCGCCCCGGTCCACCTTGCGCAGAGCGGGGAGCATCACCGCGAGCGGCAGCAGTATCAGTACCGGGATGGACAGGAAGACCCAGCGCCATCCGGCCTGTTCGGTGACCGTCCCCGCGACCAGCGGCCCGACGATCACCGGCAGCACCCAGGCGGCGGAGAAGGACGCCAGCACGGCGGGTTGCAGCCGCTGTGGATAGGCGCGGCCGACCAGTACGTACAGCGCGACGATCACCAGCCCGCCGCCGACCCCCTGCACCGCGCGCCCGCCCACGAACGTCCACATGTCCTGCGCCGAGCCGGAGACCACAAGACCGGCCCCGAAGGCCGCGATCCCGGCGAACAGCGGCGCGAGCGGCCCCCGGCGGTCGCACCACTCGCCCGACAGCGCCATCGCGAACAGGCTCGCGGTGAAGTACGCGGAGAAGGCGTACGCGTAGAGCTCGACCCCGTCGAGGGCACGGGCCGCGACCGGCATCGCCGTGTTGACCGCGCTCGCCTCGAAGGCGATGAGGGAGACGACGGACACGATGCCGAGGGTGAGGGCGCGGTAGCGCCGCCCGAGTACGGAGCCGCCGCCACCTTCGGCTTCGTCGGCTTCGGCTTTCGCGTTGGCTATGTCTTCGGCTTCGGCTTCGGCTGGTGCGGTGGGACTGTCCGCGACGTCGGTGTCGCGCGGGTCGATAGCGGTCATTACGCCAGCGTAAGAGGCGTTTCCGGGGGACACACCTGGCGCGGGACGTAGATCGCCTCGGCCCTCGGTCCTAGGCTCGGCAACCAGCCACGATCGGCGTCACAGGTGTCGTCACAGGTGTCGTCACAGATTGGAAACCGGTCACCCAGGATTCGGTAAGCGACATCGGTTCGCCATGCTCACACCCATAGACTTTCGGCCAGGTCGCCACACCGCCTTCTCTGCGACGTTCAGCCCCAGCCTCACTCCATGCCTGGTCGTGGACGACCAGGCCCGCACCACGGGGGAATCGTGCCTTCCATCCGCCCATTTCTCGCCACTGCCATGTTTGTCACCGCGGCGCTCACCCTCACCGCCTGCAACGGCGGCAGCAGCGGCAACTCTCACTCCTCGAGAAGCCACGCCGTGAAGAAGGCCAACAAGAAGAAGTACGGCAAGAAGATCAAGAACGGGGGCGGGAACGGCAACAGCGGCTGCTCGACGACCACCAACGGCCGCAAGGTCATCTGGGTCAACAACGTCGAAGGCGCGATGAACAACATCATCGCCAAGAACGCCAAGCGGCAGTGCACCACGAAGTCGCACCAGGGCAGGGCGTACCGGGCGGTCGGGGCGCTGCACACCTACTCCGTCGCCTCGGGCGGCGCCAAGGTGACGATCATCAGCAAGAAGGACTCCACGCAGCGGGCCCTCACCGCCCAGAACGGCGGCATCGCGCACATCAAGACGTGTGCGGACCCGAAGGGCAAGCAGTACGACGGCGGGCAATCGAAGGTGGACGCCAGCGACTGCTGGGGCCGGAACTTCTACGAAATCACGGTCGACGGCAACGGCAAGATCACCGAGATGACCGAGATCTACGCGTCGTAAGGCGTATGGGGCGACGGGGCCCGGGTCCCGGGTCCCGGGGCCCGCACCGCCCTCAGGGCGACCGTTACGTCGTGAGCAGCACCCCGCCGTAGCCGACGCCCGCGACCACCACCCACGCACACAGCCCGAGCGCCGCCACGCGCCCGCCCGTACGGGCCAGCGAGGGCAGGTGCACCGCGCTGCCGAGGCCGAAGAGGGCGGCAGCGAGCAGCAGCTCTTGGGCGGTCGCGGCGGTGTCGAGCGCGGCGGACGGCAGCCGGTCCGTACTGCGCACGGCGACCATGGCCAGGAAGCCGAGGACGAACAGCGGCACGAGGGGTGGCCGCCGCGCCGCAGAGGCGGTACTTCCGGCTTCGTCACCGAGCCGCGCTTCCCCGCCGACCTGGTCCTGCTGGGCCGACTGGTCCTGCTGGGCCGACTGAGCCTGCTGGGCCGACTGAGCCTGCTGGGCGGACTGAGCCTGCTCGGCCTGCTGGGTCTCCCGCGCCCGCCGGGCCCGTACGGAGACGGCGACCGCCGCGACGAGCGGCGCCAGCAGCGCCACCCGCATCAGCTTCACGAGCACCGCCTCGCCCAGCGCCGACGGCCCGGCCGTCTGTGCGGCGGCCACGACCTGCCCCACGTCGTGCACGCTCGCCCCGACCCACCGGCCGAACTGCGCGTCGCTGAGCCCCAGCGGGTGCTGGAGCAGCGGCAGTACGGCGATGGCGAGCGTCCCGCACAGCGTCACCAGCGCCACGGACGTCGCGACGTCGCGCTCGTCGCTGTCCGACACCTCGCTGACCGCGCCGATCGCGGACGCGCCGCAGATCGCGTAGCCGGTGGCGACCAGCAACGACTGGTCGCCATGCAGCCCCATCCGGCGGCCGAGCCACCACGTGCCGAAGAACGTGGCCGCGACCACCCCGCACACCATCGCCACGCTCGCCCAGCCGAGGCCCAGCACATCGTCCAGGCTGAGCTTGAGCCCGAGCAGCACCACGCCCAGGCGCATCAACCGCTTCCCCGCGAACGACAGCCCGGCCCGGCCGCCGCCCCGTACGACCCCGCGCGTGCCCGGCAGATGCGCGGCGAGGATGCCCAGCACGACGGCAACGGTCAGCATCGGCACCCCTGGCACCGCCAGGTGCACCGCCCATGCCCCCGCCACGCCGAGCCCGCCGAGCCCCAGCCCGGGCAAGAGGACCCGGATCCGCGCCGCGCGGCGGGGCGCCGGAGGCGCCACGGCCTCGGGCGCGCCCGGTGCGGACGCTGTGCCGTGGGGCCCTGTGCCCGCGCCGGGCTCGCCCGACGGCCGCGCCGGAGTGCCGGGCGCGGGGTGCTCAGGCGCCGCGCCGCCCGCCGTAGGACACCCCGCCGCAGGACACACAGCCGCCCCGGGCCCCACGGCCGCACCGCGCACGCCCGGCGAGCCGCCGACGCCCGGCCCTCCGTCGGCGCCAGGCGCGCCGCCGCGCGCGTCCGTCAGCGCCATGGCCCGGCCCACCCGCATCGCCCTCGGCCTCGACTTCGGCCTCGGCATCGCCCTCGGCCAGGCATGACGGCCATTCCGGTGCGGCGCCGCGGGCTCACAGATCCTCACCCTCCGGCAGGGCGTACACGCGCCGGACGCTGCTGCCCAGCCGGGCGACATCCGCTCCGTAGACGTGGATGGAGATCGCCATGCCCGCACCCGCGTTCCACACCCTGTGGATATCTCCCGGCGGCGCGAACCCGGCCACCGAGCCGAGCGGATTGGTCACCTCCGCCACCGCGACCAGGCGGGAGGTGGTGCCGTCGGGGAGGAGGTCGTAGCGGCGCTCGCGTTCCTGGCCCTCGTGGACACCGGCCACGCACCACGAGACGTGGTCGTGGATGGCGGTGTACTGACCGGGCAGCCAGACGAGGGCGACGACGGAGAAGCTGCCGTCGGGTTCGGCGTGCAGGAGGTGCTGGCGGTAGTTCGCGGCGTCGCCCTGCCGTTGGGCCGCGGTGAGCAGGTCGGGCGCGCCAAGGTGGGGGGCGAGGCGTTCGGCCACCAGTTGGGCGGTCAGGTCCGGCGCCAGGGCCCGACCGACGGCCTCGCGCACCTCGTCGACGAACATGCTGATACGCGCGGTACGGCACAAGGCGGACGGCGCGGAGGCAGACAGCGCGGAGGCGGACGGCGCAGAGACAGGCGACGCGGGGACGGGCGGCGCGGAGGCGGTCGGAGTGGTCATGGCCGCAGGGTCCTGCCGCCGGAACCATCACGTCCAACGACGGTTTCTTCGCGAACCTCAACAACTGCTTATGGGTCAGCAGCCGACCCGGTTCGCCGCCACCGCCTTCAGCTCCTCCAGCACCATCTCCGTCGCCGGCACCCGCAGATGCTCCCGCAGCACGTACGCCGAGACATGGCGGCGCGAGGCGGGCTCCAGGGCGCGGCCGGTGACCTTCCGGTGGCAGAGGAAGGACAGGACGAGCCCGGGCATCATCGCCACGCCGAGCCCCGCCGCGACCATGCTCTGGATGACCAGGTTGTCGTCCGTCGTAAAGGCGATATCGGGGGCGAAGCCCTGCTCCGCGCACTCGTGCAGAAAGTTGGCGCGGCAGCGCAGACAGCCCGCTATCCACCGCTCCCCGCTCAGCTCCGCGAGCTTGACGGCCCGCCGCCGGGCCAGCGGATGGCCGGTGGGCAGCAGCACGGTCAGCTGGTCTTCGAGCAGCGGGATCTCGACCAGCTCGGCGGGGGCCTGCTCGCGCAGACCGGGGTAGGTGAAGGCGAGCGTGATGTCGCATTCGCCGCGCACCACCCGCCCCAGCGACTCGGGCGGCTCGCCTTCGAGCAGTTCCACCCGCACGCCCGGGTGGGCGGCCGCGAGGCGGGCCATGGCCTCGGGGATGAGGGTGGCATTCGCGCTGGGGAAGCCGCAGAGGCGTACGTGGCCGGCGCGCAGCCGGGTGATGGCGTTGAGCTGCTGCCGGGCGGCGGAGATGGAGTCGAGGATGACGTCGGCGTGGCGGGCCAGGGTCTCCCCGGCCTCGGTGAGCCGCATACCGCGGCCGACGCGGATGAAGAGCGGGCTGCCGACCTCCCGCTCTAGCGCCTTCATCTGCTGCGTGATCGCCGGTTGCGTATAGCCGAGGGAGCGGGCCGCGGCGGAGTACGAGCCGGCGCGGACCACCTCGTGGAACGTCCTGATGTGTCGGGAGTCGAACACCCTCGAATCATAAGCGCAACTTGGGGTCCGGGCACATCTGCGCTCCCTCACTTTTGGATCACCCACCCAATCCACAAGCGCTACGGCCCCGGGACGATAACTCCCGCAAGGCCATCGCCCTCGCGGAGGAACTGTCGGAAGAGGCCGGCTCGGCCCACATCGACTGCGCCCATCTGCTCCTCGGGCTCGCCCGGATCGGCCGCGGGGCGGCGGCGGTGCTCGACGAGGCGGACCTGAGCGCGGAAACCCTCAGCGCGGCGGCCAACCCTGCCGGGAAACAGGCGACTTACGCACCGTAGAGCTCACGCCCCGCCGCCGGGGGCGGGCACCGGGAGCGGGCACCGGGGGCGGCGACTGCCCCTGCGGCCGGGCGCGCGGCCCGTCCGCGCGACCGGCTCAATCAGGCAAGCTGGACCAATGCCCCACTACACCTCCCACTACACCTCCCACTACACCTCGTACGACGGCGCCGAACTCGCCTACCGAGTCCTTGAGTCCCGTACCGGCAGCGGCGCCGCCCGGCCGCCGCTCGTCTGTCTGGCCGGCGGGCCGGGGCGGAACGCCGCGTATCTGGGCGACCTCGGCGGGCTCGACGCCGAGCGCACCCTGGTCATCCCCGACAGCCGGGGCACCGGCGACTCCCCGCCCGCCACCGAACCGAGCGGCTACGCCTTTCCCAGCCTCGCCGAAGACCTCGAAGCGCTCCGCGGCCACCTAGGACTCGAACGGTTCGCGCTGCTCGCCCACGACGCGGCCGCCGCGACGGCCCAGGCGTACGCCGCCGCCCACCCCGAGCGGCTGACGCACCTCATCCTGGTCTGCCCCGGCGCGCGGATGCAGGGCGAACTCCCCCAGGACGCCCGCGAGATCTTCGAGGCCCGCGCCACCGAGCCGTGGTGGCCCGACGCCTCAGCCGCGGTCCAGCTGCTGCCCGACACCACGGACCTGGCCGAGGTGCGCAAACTGCTGCTCCAGGCCGCCCCCATGGCGTACGGCCGCTGGGACGAACCGCAGCGCGCACACGCCGCGAGCGAGGGCGAACAGCTGGGCCCGGTGCCGCGCGCGGGCTTCTGGCAGGGCGTGGACGAGGCGGCACGGCGGGCGGTGCTGGTGCAGCTGCGGGAGGTGGGGTGCCCGGTGCTGGTGGTGACCGGGGACCGGGACGCGGTGACCGGTATGCGCGCCGGTGAGCTGGTCGCGGAGTCCTTCCCGAACGGGCGGGTGCGGCCGCTGCACGGGGTGGGGCACTACCCGTGGGTCGACGAGCCGGAGCTCTTCCGCCCGGTGGTCGAGGAGTTCCTGACCCACACCTGACAGAACGCGCATCATGAACGGCGTATGTCAGTCGCATGGCAGCGCCCGCCGGGCCGTTGTGCCCCTCCGCCCCCGTCCCTATCGTCGAAGGCACGAGAGCACGACATCGGCCGTGTGCCCGAGTGGTTTAGGGACTCGCCTGCAAAGCGAGTTACGTGGGTTCGATTCCCGCCACGGCCTCTGACTGCCTGACCAGGCAAAACGAAAGGGCGGCACCCCCGGAGGAGTGCCGCCCTGGGTCAGTCCGTCTCAGTTCCCGTCTCAGTTGATGACTGAGACGGGATGCCGGGGCCTAAGCTCAGGCTGAGCTAGGCCGCCGACAGCACACCACCGATCCGCCACCGACCAGAGCGGTCAAAGCGGCGACGACATCCCAACGGTTCGCCGCCGCTGCCAGCCACAGAACAATGATCACGATCGCACCCCTGCCGGGGAGTCCGACCGGGAGCGCACTACCGCCCGGAAACAGGTTTCGGGTACGGTCGGGAATAGAAGTCATGCGTTACCTCTTCTCACTGTCGTAGGTACCTGACCTCACGACGGGAGGAACCTCAGTTCTCTGCTGGCAGGCGTGACTGAGGCAACTCCCGTCGACCTGAATGGCCGTGAGGTTCCACTGAGCATACCGCGATCGCGGTTACCAGCGAGACCAGGCAACCACAACATCTTGTAGCTACACGCCTCTTAAGGCACTACATCTTGTGGTTCACCTTATTTCTCGGGTTGCTGATCTAACGCAGGCTGCCGCATCCGACCAGGGCGTTTACCGCTCTACCTCCCTAGGCCCCGTTGACGCCCGTAGCACCCTTTGCGCCTTCCGTGCCTTCAATATCCGGTGCACTATCCGCTTTCCAGATCAGCGTGTCGACCTGCTTCGCGATGTCAGCTCGTACCGCGTCCACCATGTGCTGATACCGCGCGGCCATGGCCGTGGTCGACCACCCCATGAGGCCCATGACGGCCCGCTCGGGGACACCGAGGATGAGCAGCACCGTGGCGGCCGTGTGGCGCGCGTCGTGCAGACGCCCGTCCCGAACTTTCGCCTCTGCCAGAAGAGCCTTCCATTCAGTCCAGTCCCGGCGGTGGGACGGGCTACGGCCGTGCTCATCCGGGAACACCAAGTCGTTGTCCTCCCAGCACTTCCCAGCCTCCGTTCGCTCCACTTCCTGCGCCTTGAGGTGGGCACGGAGTAGGTCAACGAGCTGGTCGGGGAGACCGACCGCACGGCGGCCGGCGCGCGACTTGGTGGTGGACAGCTCCGGGTTGGTTCGTCGCCTCTGCGGGCAGTACCCGGCGGCCTTGCGTCCGCACGGCTCCACGCACCCGTGGGCGTACTGCGGCCGGTGGCGACTACGACGGACAACGAGGAACCCACCCTCAAGGTCCACGTCCTCCCACTTCAACCCCAGTACCTCCCCTTGACGCAGTCCGAGAGCGAGGGCGACGGCCCATCGAGCGGAATTCCGGTGCTGGTCGGCAGCCTTCAACAGCCGCTGCACCTCTTGGACGCTGTAGGGCTCCACCTCGTACTCCCCCGTCTTCGGTGCCTTGGCCAACTGAACCGGGTTCTTGCCGAGATGGCCGCGCCGTACGGCCTCGTTGAGAGCGGTGCGGAAGGTGCGGTGCACCTGGTGAGCGGTCGCGGGCTTGCTGCCGTTGGCCTGCGTCTTCGCGTAGAACGCTTCAATGTGCTCGGGCTTGAGCCTGTCGAGTCGGTGGGCACCCAACCCAGGAATGAGGTGCTTCCGGACCGCAACGCCGTACCCGACCATCGTGTTGTCGTTGACGGCGAGGGGCGCGACGTTCTCAACCCAATGCGTCAGCCACGCTTTGACCGTCCACGCCTTGCCCGGCTTCTTCACGGTCTTGGCGTCGCGCTGCTTCTCCAGCTCGCGTACGGCGGTCGTGACTTCAGCGCGGGTCTTCCGCTCGACATGGCGGCGGTCCGGCGTGCCGTCGTCGCGGACGCCGACAGTGACGCGGCCGTGCCATTTGCCATCCTTGCCGAAGTAGATCGAGCTGCGGCCGTTGGGCTGCCGGGTGCGCTTCTTCTGTTCCTCTGCCACAGGCAGGCTCCTGTTTCTTGGTGTCGGGATGGAGACCGGGGCGGCGGGCTGTCCTGTCCGGGAGTGCCGCCGCCCCGGGCGTCGTCAAGCGGCGCGTTGGGCGGTGCGGAGACGGGTGACGTAGGCGGCCGGGGCGTCGACGGGGACGCGGCGGAGTCCGCCGACCATGACCGACTCCAGTTGTCCGGTTCGGATGAGCTCGAAGCAGGTGGTACGGCCGATACGGAGACGGCGGGCGGCCTCTTCGACCTTGAGGAGGACAAGGGTCGGGTCTTCGGCGGGGGCGAGGGGGAGGGTGGTGTGTTCGTCCACGGCTCACTCCTGTGGGGCTGAGTTCATGGGCAGGTGCCGCCGCACAAACCGCAATATCCGCAGAAACCCCGGGGATGCCCGTTGACCTGCGGTGATGCGTAGCGCGGGTGCCTGTGGGCGGTGCTCCGCAGAAACCCGCGATATTCCGCAAAAATCAGGGGCGGCCGTCAGCCGGCCCCGTTGGGTGGGGTGGCGCTCGGTTTTTTGCGGAATATCGCGGGATTGTGCGACGGGCCCCCGTCCGTGATGCGTCGGGGGCCGCGTCGCAGGTCAGCGGGGGTGCCCGGGGGGTTCTGCGATTTCGCGATTTGTGCGAGGGGGGTTGTGTGCGCGACCGGGGGTCACTGGCCACCGTGGCGCAGCGACGGATGGGCAGTGAGGCGGGGTGCCGGTGGGCGTCCGCGCTTGCCGGTGCGCTCGGGTTGGTAGGAGCGCAGGTATCCGTGGTCTTCCAGCAGTGCGAGGGCCGGTTCCAGGTCGGCGACGGTGGGCACCTCGCTGCGGGACAGGACGCTGAAGACGTCCCGCCGGCTGACGTCCTCCCATCCGTTGTCCCTCAGCGCTTCCAGCACGCTGCGGGCACGGGACAGGACCGGGTCGGCGCCCATGACGTCGAACACGGCGAGGGCATGGGCGGTGTAGTACTCCCCCAGCTCGATCGCCGCGCGCATGGTGGCCTCAGTGACCGGGTGGGCGTAGCCGTTGCCGCCTTGTTCGGCGAGGTGCAGCAGCGCGGCCATGCGGGCGGTCGCCCCGGCGAGCTTTCCGGCCCAGTTGGAGATGTGGCCCAGCTTGCCGCCGCGTGCCTTGAGCTGTGGTTCGATGCGCTTCTGATAGGCGATCAGCGCCGCGTCCGCTTCCGGGGTGAGCTGGATGACGGCCGGGTCGGTCCACTCTGCCAGGGACAGGGCGAGGTCGATGACCCGGGCGGTGTAGGTGGCGGCCGTCTGCTCGGGGACCGGGTCGGTGATGATCTCGCGGTCGCCGACCGTGGACACGGGCAGGGAGTACAGGAAGCGGGCCAGCAGTCCGCGCCCCTCGAACCCCTTCACCTTCCCGATGTCCCTCAGCACGTCCGGCTGCACGGCAAGACCGATGGTCAGCGCAGGCGCGTCGATGTACTCGCGGCGGGTCTGCCGGTTCACCCTCAGCCGGTCCCCGGCATGCCCCTTCAGGAAGACCTCCATGTTGGGGGCCCCGGAGTAGCGGCCGGCGATGATGTCGAAGATGCCGCCCTCAGCGCTCATCACCGACAGCCGGCCGCCCTGCTCCGACATGAGCGAGGTCACCGTCTCGGGTGTCGAGTCGTCCGCCAACAGCACCGGTTCGGCGGGGACACTGAGCGTGTCCGCCGTCTGCGCGAGGCCCACGGCGGTCGCCACCATCTCATCCCGCTTGTCCCCGTCGGCTGACGCGGCCTTAGCGGCGGCCTTGTCCGCCGCTTCCTTGGCCAACCGCGCCGTCAGCTCCGCTTCCACGATCACGGGCTTCATCGCGGTCTTGAGCTGCTTCTCCGCCTCATAAAGGGGGTTGGTCAGCAACGCGAAGACGGCCGACTTGCGGTTGGCGGGCGGGAGCGCCACCACGGTGTAGAGGTTGGTGGGCTCACGCCAGTTGCCGCGTACGTGGACCACCGACCGGCCGCCGGCCGCCGTGGCGAGCACGGCGAGGGCGATCGAACCGGCGAGGTCGACCGGAGTCTGTGTCTCCTCCGCGACGGCCGCCACGAACTCCCCCAACCAAGCGGGGAGGACGTGGGCGGGGAACTGCGGACGCTCCCGGCGGCCGGTGAGCGGAATGGGGTCCTCCCACACGTCCGGTGCCGCGTCGTCCTCGCCGGGCGGTTCTTCCAGGGTGGGCAGTCCGGCCCACAGGTCGGGGCTGTCCACAGGCTGTGGAGTCATGAGGCCGCCCTCCCTTCGGCGGTGGTGGTGTGCGGGCAGACGCCGACGCGGACCCGGGCGCGTTCGTGATGCCCGCAGGCACAGCGCCAGTCCGCGACGGGGACGCCCTCACACTGGATCTGAAGCCCCGGGGTGATGCCGGTGACGGTGACCATCTGCGGGTCAGAACCAACGACAGAAAGGACGCCCTTGCGGGCGGCGACCTTCGATTCGCCCACGCGCGGCCGTGGCGGGCCCTGTACGGCGCCCTGAGGGCCGTTCGCGGGGGTTCGGGATGCTTTGCTCACGCCGCACGCTCCACAGCCGCCTCAAGGCCGTTGGCGACCGCGCGGCGGGCGTACGCCTCCGGAACACCCACCGAAACGGCGGTGGCCACGATCTCCTCACCGATCGCCGCGAGGCCGCACGGTCCGGGGCACGCGGCGTGCTGTGCGGCGAGGAACCGGGCGACGCCAAACGCCTGTGATCCGGCGCCGGATTCGGTGCGGGCCCGCACCAGGGCGAGACCGCGTTCGAGACCGGTGCGGACGTATCGCTCGGTGTGGCGGCACCCGGTGGCCACCGACCGGCCCCACGTGGCGCGCGTCGGGAGGGAAGATGCCACCTCCCCCCGGCCGGGGGTGGTGTCTTCCTTCACCACCAAGGCGTGCACGGTCGCCGGGAGAACGGTCATGCGGCCGGTCCCGGGTCCGAGCCAACGGGCGTACTGCATGGAGGATTTGATGTCGACGCCCGGCCGGACCGCGTTCGATGACGGCATGGCGCCCTGGTAGATCCAGTGTTCGCCCCGCGTCGTCGGCACGGCGCGGGTGACAGGCAGGGTCTCACGGGCCCACGCGACGGCCGCCGCGTTGTCCAGGTCGACCACCGTCAGCCCCGCCCCGCCGGGGTGATAGGCGACCGCCACCGCCTCACGCCACACCCGCGCCCACACGGGCGAGGTGAGAACCTGCGGGTCGGTGGTCGCGGCGGCCCACGCATGGCACGGCGCCGGGCACAGGCACGGTCCCGGCGTCTTCATGTTCGGCCGACCGCCGCACCGGGGCGGGGCGCCCGCGCAAGTGCAGCAGTTGCCGAACGGGACCTTGCCCCGCCGCAGGGGCAGGACCGGGACACCGGCCGCCGCGAGGGCGAGGGCGACCCGCAGAACTTCGGAAGTCGTGCTCATGCCGCTGCCCTCCCTTCCAGGGCGAGGAACTGGGTGGCGATCCACTCGGTGTAGGCGGGGGGCACGGCCTGACGGGCTTCGATGTTGGTCATCCAGGTGCAGCCCATGGCGTCGGCATAGGCCCGCTCGCCCTTGTGCTCGAACGCCAGCAGACCCTTGCGGTGCCAGCACGGCGGGACCAGGTCCCCGCCGCCGCCCCACGACGTCTCGAACACACGGTGACGGCGGACGCTGAGCCCGAACTGAGTCCCGCACAGCAGGTAGTCCGGCCTCAGCGGGGCTTCCGGAACGTTCTCGATGACCCACGGCAGCCCCGACGCTTCCAGCCGCGCGCGGCCGGGAGTGAGCAGGTCGGGATGGTTCCCACGGCTTCCGCGCCACGCCGTAACCCGGGCGAAGTGCTGGCACGGCCACGACGCGTGAACCAGGTCGAAGCCGTCCAACGGGAAGGTGAGGGCGTCGGCCTGGTGGAAGGTGAAGGGGTAGTTCGGCTGCGGGCGGTTGTCGACGCCCACGACGTCGAACCCGGCGAGGTAGTAGCCCATAGACAGGCCACCCGCACCGCAGCAGAGATCCAGCACCCGCAGCCCGTTCGGCCGCCGCAGCGGCAGCACTCGCGCGCTCATGCCGCCGTCCTCAGCGACAGTGCGCCCAGGAAGCTGCGGCCAAGCCATTCGGTGTAGGCGGGCGGGATGCACTCGCGGATGCCGTCGCGGTTCATCCACTCAACGCCCATCACCTTCCGAGCGAGGGCGACGCCGGAGAAGTTGCCGACGAACTGGCCGTAGTGGCCGGGCGGGATAGGACGGCCCATCTTGGCCTGCGGCACGGTGTGCGCGGGGTGCGGGAGCTGCGGCAAGTTCAGCAGTCCGCCGGCTTCGAAGTAGCGGTGCCGGTAGGTCTCCACGCCGAACATGGGCCCGCACAGCATCACCGGACGGCGCAGCTTGGACATGGCGCCCCGTACGTTCTCGATGACCCACGGCCGTCCGGTGGTCTCCAGCGCGGCGCGGGTGGGGGCGATCAGGTCGGGATGGTCGTTGCCGCGGATGCGCTGACAGTCGCTGTCGTGCTGGCACGGCGGCGAGGCGTGGATGAAGTCGAACTCTGCGCCGTGCCCGCGGATGAACGCAACCGCCTCAGCCTGCACGAAGGTGAAGGGGTAGCGGGGCTGAGGGGCGATGTCGACGCCAACGACGTCGAACCCGGCGAGGTGGTAGCCCATGCTCGCGCCGCCCTGGCAGCAGAACGCGTCCAGCAGACGCGGCCGGGAGGTGACTCGCCGGATCGGGGTGGGTTGGGCCATGCTGTAGGTCTCCTGTTCTGCTTCGTCGGGATACGGAGACCGAGGGCGGCGGGCTGTCCTTGTCCGGGAGTGCCGCCGCCCTCGGGCGTAGCTAGTTGTTCTTGGCCCAGTGGGCGTATTCCTGGCGGACGTAGCCGCGCGGATCGGCGGTGGCCGCCGGGTGTTCCGGCCAGTACGGGGCGCCGTGGTAGTCGCCCTCGCCGTCCCGGTCCCACTCGATGAGTCGGCGGGCCGCTTCCGTGGCCACCTCGGCAGCGTCGCCGAGGGCGCCGTCTTCTTCGTCGCGCAGCGCGATACGGTCCAGCAGTGCGGCTTTGCGAAGCCAGTACTCCCGGTCCAGGTCCTCGCCGAACGGCTTGTCAGCGGCCGTCTGAGCGGTCCATCCGATCTCGCGGACGATGCTCGGGGAGGACGCGTACGCTTCGTCCGGCGTGGGCCACGGTCCCGGCTCGGGGCGGTGGTCGGCTGTGGCGTACAGGCGGTTCCGCTTGCCGTCACGAGTGGGGTAGACGCCCACGGTGCCGGTCGTGAAGGTGCTGTCCAGTGCGGCGACGACGCGGTCGGTGTCGGTCGGGTCGCAGATGACGCGGATCTCGAACATGGCTCTCCTTTCGGCGGGTTCAGGTGGTAGGGAAGGTGACGCACATGGCGTCCGGGCCGGGGGTGGGGATGCGCTTCCCGGCCTTCTCGTGGACGGTTTCGTGTGCCGGGTCGGTGACGGTGTCGCAGACGAGCCGGCCGTCCGGGCTGAGGGTCCATCCGCTGTCGCCGAAGGCGGTTTCGGTGATGTACCGGACGGCCTCTTCCGGGCTGTCGAGGTGGGGGGTGAAGCCGTCGGCGTCGGTGGTGGCGCCGCACAGGTCGCACACGGCGATGTAGCAGGTGACCAGACGCGTTGCCATGGGATCTCCCGGCTAGGTGTGGAAGTGGTTGCGCTTGATGACGGCCTTGCGGATGTTGACCGTCGTGCCGCCGCTGGAGCGGTGGCCGAAGATCTGGACGGCGATCCAGCCGCCGAAGATGACGGCGGCGAGGATGATGAGTTGGTGGATGAGCGCGGCGAGGGCGGCGATGAACGTGGTGAGCAGCACGAGCCCGCCGCACACGGCGCCGAACCCGATGCCGCCGAGGGCGATGTTGACCGCCGTGCGCGAGACGGCCGGCTTGGCCGCGACCGGCGCGGGGTGGGTGGGTTCGATGGCGTAGCCGGTGATGACCCGGCCGTCGGGCATGACGACGCTCGCCACCGTCGGGATGGCGCCCGGCTGCATGGGCACGATCGGCGCCGTGTGCGCGGGCATGACGGGCATGGGGTGGTGGACTTCCACGGCCGCCGCGTCGTACCCGGCCGGGCCGTGCCAGTGGTGGGGCGTGGTGGGTTCGTGCACGTCCCGTCTCCCTTCTAGCGGTCGTTTCCGGCGAGGGCGCTGGTCACGGCGGTGACAAGCTGGTTGACGGTGTCGCTGGCATCGGTGTCGGCGAGGTAGAAGCCGAAGAGCGCGGCGACCACGGCCGCACCGGCACCGAGGGCCTTGAAGCGCAGCAGCAGGGCCAGGCCACCGGCGAGCAGCAGCACGAGCGGGATGGTGACGATCACGGGTCCTCCCAAGGGTGGTCAGCGGGTGCCGGCGCGGTAGGTGCGCGCGGCGCGGTTGTAGATCCAGCGGCCGACGCGTATGCGCTTGCCGGTGGCCTGGCAGCGGCGGCAGTCCTTGCCGCGCTTGAGGCGTCCCTTGCGGTCGGTCTTGAAGGCGTGGCCCATGCCGTCGCACTTGCGGCAGTCGCCGAACGGGCTCAGCCAGCACTTGACGCTGTAACCGAGCGTGACCATGAGAAGGAAGGCGGTAGCGAGGGCGGGAAGGCTCATCAGGGCCTCTCAGAGGGTGGTTTGAAGGGTTTCCGCAGGTGGGCCGCTAGGTGCTAGCGGCCAGATCAGGGGCGGTATGGGTCGCTAGCGGGGTTGCTACCGGTAGCGGCCCGTGAGGGCCTATCCGGCGTCCCGCTTCTTGTTGCGCTCCGTAATCACGGTGGCGATGTCGTCGCGCTTGATGCCGCGCTTGTTGACCTGCTCGCCGTCGATGCGGCGGCTGATCTGGACCGTGCCGATACCGAACGGCTTGAGCGCGGCGGTGAGCGCTTCTGCCTTGGGCTTGGGCTCCAGCTCCGCCCACGGCCGTAGACCTCGGCGCGCAGGTCGGCGAGACGGTCGACGATGGTCTCGGACCACACCTTGGTCTCGCCCTTGCCGAGCACCGCGGCAACGTCGTCCAGGATCGTGGCGGAGACCTCCGGCGCCGGGGCGTCCCCGGCCGCGTCGCCCGACAGGGTGCCCTCGGCCTCGCGCAGTGCGGCGGCGCGGGTCAGGATGCGCTCCGCGTCCCGGCCGTCGGCCAGGTAGGTGCGGACGATGCCGGAGTCATCGGACATGCCCTTGAGCAGACCCACACCCTTGTGGGACTTCAGCAGCTTCGACGCGTCCAACCCCTCGCTGTACGAGCCCGCACCGAGGATGGTGTCCGAGACCTGGTAGGCGCCGACCCGCAGCGCGAACCGGGCCTGGTGCTGGTCACGCAGCTCCGAGGGGCACGCCTTGTCGTCCGGCTTCTGCGTCGCCGTCATCACCGAGACACCGACGGCCGGGGCGACCCGGGCGAGGTAGACCATCAGAGACAGGATCTCCCTGCCGTGCTCGGGGTGGGTCAGGTACTCCTGCACCTCATCCACCACGAACAGCGTCAGCGGCATGTTCAGCTTCTTGTCCCGGCTGATCTCCGGGGTCAGCTTGCCCTCCGGGCAGACATGCAGCGGCAGTTCCGACAGCCGGTGGTACCGGTCCTCCACATCCGCCTTCAGCTCCCGCAGCGAAGTCAGCAGATGCTGAACCGGGTCGAACCCGCTCTTCGGCACGATGCCGAACCCGATGCGGTGGGCAACCTTGGCGAACGTGCGCCAGTCCGGTGACGCCTTCCCGTCGAACACGTACAGCCTCACGTACGGGTCCAGCGCGGCGGCAAGGGCGATCGTGCGGGCGGAGAACGTCTTGCCCTGACGCGGCACGGCGCCGACCAGCAGCGACAGCCACAGCATCGTGGCCATGACCGGGTTGCCGCGCTCGTCCACGCCCCACGGGAACGGCTTCCAGAAGTCCACCCGCGTCGCCCCGAGCAGCGGCGACTTGCCCGACGGCACGGCGAGCGGGTCACGGTCGGCGATCCAGTACGACACCCGCCGCCCGCTCGTCTCGTCCTTGTCCAGGAACAACTGAGTCGGTGCAATGTCCATACCGGAGGCGAGACGCGCATGCGCCTTCATCGCGTCCTCGAACGTCTTGCCGTACGGCAGATCCACCACGACCCGCCATCCGTCGCCATCCCGGCCGATCGGCCGCGGGAAAGCGATCGTCTGATCCTTGCTGGTCAGCCCGGCCACCTCGTGCGCCCGGATGACGATGTCCGAGGACAGCCGCCGCTTGCGGAACGTCACCTTCGCCAGATCGATCAGCGGCCGGTCAGCCGGCGCCCCCACCACCCCGAGCGTGGTTGTCAGGGCGGCGATGGACACCAGGAGCAGCCACGACGGCGCCATGACGTACAGCGTCAGGGCGGCGGCGAGGCCGATGAAGGCGGCGATCGTGGCCACGATGCCCCGCAGCCTCACCCGGTCGTTGCGCTGCCGCGACAGCTTCAGGTACTCCGCCGCGTCCTCCGCCGCCACAGCGGCATGCCGCAGAGGCTTGCCCTCGGCGTCGAAGACCCACCGACCGATCGCGGCCGACCAGCGCCACGCCCCGCGGGGCGAGTAGATGAGAATCTTCGGGGTGTAGATGCAGGGCAGGCGCACGGCGTGGTAGCCGACCACGGCCGAGTAGTGGCGCACGGCCCACTTGCGCACGGCCGTGCGCTGGTCGGGCAGCTTCACCCAATCCGGCAGCACCGGCAAGCGCGCCTTGTCCTTGGCCTCCATCCACTCCGCCACCGACGGCGGGTAGACCTCGCGCGCCGGGTCAACCGGCTCGCCGTCGGCCAGCCCCTCGGCCTCAGGGTCGTCGGTGTCGGGGAGTTCGGCCTCCCACTCCCCCGGCTTCACCGGACCCTCGGCAGGGGCAGCGGCAGGGGTGGCGTCTTTCTTCAGCGGGAACGGCAACACCTCGGCCGTCCGCTCGTTGGTGTCCTCCGGCTCATCCGGGGGCGGGAACGCGGTGGTTTCCGTCACGATGTACCTACTCCTTCGGGAGTCGAAGGGTCCGGTCGGCTTGCTGTGGAAGGTCGGGCGGCCGGACCCGGGATTCGGGGTAGTTCAGGCGACGCGCTGTTCCTCGGGATAGGCGCAGGTCACGCAGGTTCCGAGCGCGGCCGGAAGGACGTATCCGGCGTCCCGACGGCACTTGGGGCAGCGGCGGCGGGCGCGCATCATCGCTTCGTGCGCACGCCACCGCGCCGGGGTCATCGGACGCACCGGCCGGGCGAGGTCGACCCGGTACAGGTACGCGGTCAGCGGTTCCCGCCGACGACGCGGGCGCAGGATCTGCGCCGCGACATCCTGACCACCCGGCCGCAGTCCCCGACTGCGCAGTTGGCGGCGGGTGGCCAAGTCGTCCGGGGCGCACCTCCACGGGAAGGTGGGGATGCCGAAGCGCTCCCCGGCCGGGTCGAAGCAGTCGGCGAGGGTCAGCCGCTTCACGCGGCCTTACCGCCGTCGTCAGCGCGTTCGGCAAGGATCGTGTCCCGCAGCATCCGCGCATTGGCCGGCGAGGTGCGGACCGTGCGGCGGATGCCCTCCGCCGTGATCCGGTCGGCGGGCCAGTCGGCCGTAGCGGTACGGGCCTCAGTGAGCAACTGTTCGGCCGTGCGCTTTGGCCGGGGCGACCGCGCCACCTCCGGAACCCGGCCGGTCGCCCGACGGGATCGGGGGGAGTCGGCCGCCACCGCCCGCCGACTGGTCGGCGAAGGATCGGCCTTGACCGGGTCGACCGCCGGGGCGATCGCGGGCGCCGGCTTGAGGGGGAGAGTCGGCTTCACGAAGTCGACCGCCACCGGATCGGGCACCGAAAACCGGGTGAGCACGACCGACGGCGCCGGGGTCGATTCCCGCAGGTCAGCCGTAGACCGATTCCTCATAGTCTCAGTGGATTCCTCCGCATTCGAGACCGGGGCGGATACGGGGCCGGTGCCGCCGAACATCGAGGCGAGTGCGGCATCCGCGCCGTCCGTGATTCGGTTGCGCTGGACATCCAGCAGCCTCGATCCGAGCGCCGCGTCCCCGACTCCGACCTTGCGGGCCAGACGCCATGACTTGCGCTCCGACCACCACTTGATCCGATTGCTCGGGTGGTGTGTGGCGCGGGCGCGGTGGTAGGCGAGGGCCTGCACGATGTCGGCGGTGCGCCGCTCGTTCTCCGCGTCGCGGCCGTCGGTGTGGACGACGATCCGGCGGGCGAGGAACGCCATGCCCTCCGCCGAGACGGACATGCCCATCGGGGTGAGCGCGTAGATCACGGTCCGCCCCGGGTCAGGCGCGGCCATGGCACCCATGACGGCGGCGGCGGACGGCAACGCCCACAGCCCGATCCGTACGACGCGCGGCGAGGACTGCCCCAGCATGGTCAGTCCCAGCAGGACCAGGGCGAGGACGGCCGTGGCGCCCTCACCGGCACCGAGAGCACCGAGTGCGGTCCCCGTGCCGTAGGCGTGACCGATGTTGCTGTATGTGCCGATCCCGCCGACAACGCCCGTGGCGAGCATCGGCACGAACGCGGCCGTCAGAACCCCGATCTGAACCTTCGTCAGTGGCTTGCGCGTCTGCGTCACGCCACTTCCCTGGGTACGGCGTTCGGTAGTCACGGGTGCCACCTCCTGAGGCGGTGCGCGGCAAGGCCCAGGAGGAACGCCCACACGACCGGCTGAGCAGCCGTCCAGACCAGCAGCGCGCCGAGCGCGGCAAGAACGCCGAGGGTGACGCCAGGGGCCTGGAGGGCCAGGATGAGCAGCAGGCATCCGAGCAGGACGTAGTTGAGGAACCGGGCTCCTGCCCCGGTCCGCGTGGTGGTTCCGTTCACCGTGCACTTCCTTCCGGGGCGTCGTCGGTGCCGGGGCGGCCGTCGCGGCGGCCGTTGACCGTGCGATAGGCGGGCGTGGGGTTGCAGGCGATGGACCAGCCGCCGCCGGTCTGCTTGACCGCGTACATGACCTCATCCGCACGGCGCATCGCTGTGGACAGGTCCACGGGAGTGCGGCGGGGGTGCCAGTAGGCGCCGATCGAGGCACCGACGAACACCGGCCGACCCTCGAACCGCACGGGCTCACACAGCGCGGTGTGCAGCCGCCCCAGCTCCCAGCGCAGTTCCGCCAGGCTGCGGACATAGATGGCGGCGGCGAACTCATCCCCGCCCAACCGGGCCACCACCCCGCCGGCAACCCGCTTCCAGCAGATCAGCCGGGAACCGACGGCCCGCAGCGCGGCATCCCCAGCCGCATGCCAGGCCGAATCGTTCAGCGTCTTGAAGCCATCCAGATCTACGATCAGCACCGCACAGGACCCGCCAGCAAGCAGCTTCCGGGCCCGGCGCTCGAACGCGTCACGGCCCAGCAGGCCCGTGAGCGGGTCACGGCGAGCCGCCTCAATACGGCGCCGGAACCACAGACCATGCACGGCCCATCCGGCGGCCAGCGGCCCGGCAGCGGCCACAGTGTGCAGAGTGCTCACAGCGCACCTCCCGCCGCGATACCGGCGGCCACGAGCAGCAGCACACCGGCCACGCAGGTCAGGTCGACCGCGCGGCGGAGGTTGGCGAACTTGGCGACCGCGATACGCGAGAGGTTCGCGATGTCCTGTTCGCGCCGATCCTCGGCCAGCGTCGCGCGAATCTGCTCGGCCGAGAGCGTCGCCCACAGGGGAAAGCCCATCGGACGGGCACCACCCAGGTTCGGCCGCACTGCCCGCAGCAGCAAGGCCGCAGCGGTGACCAACAGGGCCACGCCCGTACCGCCGACCGCATAGGCGGGGGCCGGAAGGTGCGCGTCGTTGGCGACGGTCCATACGCCAGCCAGCAAGGCGCCGATGAACGCCAAGAGCAGGCTGGTCTTGCTGTCGGTCCGGGCGATTTCCGCCTTCACCTCCGCATGCGCGGCGGTCAGGTTCTGCTCGATGGTGCTCATGCCGCTTCCCCCGTCCCCAGCCGGTTGCTGCGAGCGGCGCGCAGGAACGGCACCGTGTGGGTCAGCGCCTCGGCGTACAGGGCGTCCCAACCGGCGATCTCGTCACCGGCCTCCGCCTCCGCACGCAGATCGGCGAGGATGTCACGGGCCGCATCCTCACGGGCGGCACGCTCGCCGTCCGTCTCGAACTTCAACGGGCCCCGAAACAGGTCAGCGTCGATACCGAGCGCCAGTTCCGCGAACTCGATGTCGCCGTGCGCTTCCTGGCCGGCGACGAACGTGCGCATACGCATGATGGATCTCTCCTCTTGCTACGTCGGGAAGGCGACCAGGCGGCGGGCTGTCCTGTCCGGGAGTGCCGCCGCACCGGAATGAGGGCCACCACCGCGCTAAGCGGCGGGCCCAGTGCCCCGGGCCGGATTCGATCCGGCTCCGTCACGGCCCCCGCCGCTCTGCGGCGGGTCCGGGGCTGGTGGGGCGGTGTCAGCGCTGGACGACGTCCTTGCCCATGTCGCGGTGGCGGACGGTCACTGTGTGTCCGGCGGCGGTCAGCCGGTCGGCGAGGGCGCGGGCGAAGGTGGGAGCGCGGTGGCGCCCGCCGGCGCATCCGTCGGCGACCGTGACCGTTCCGGCGCTGGGGCCGGCGGCGAAGGCGGCCACCGCCGTGGCGGTCGCCTCCACCAGGGCGGCGATGCCGGGCGTGCCCATCACAGCAGCGCGCACGGGTGCGTCGTCGGCGGTCATATAGCGCAGTTCCGGCGACACGTGAGGGTCGCGGAAGTGGTGGCGCAGGTCGATCGTGAGATGCGCCGGCGGGGGCGCGTCGTGCAGGTAACCGAACGAGATGATCTCAACGTTGACGGCGCCCTGGGGGGTCACGTGCTCGCTCATGCTGAGCCTCCTGATGCGTCGGGATGGGAGATCCGGCGCGGCGGGCTGTCCTGTCCGGGAGTGCCGCCGCGTCCGGAGATGAGGCCAACGCCGTACGTCGCGGCGGGCCAGTGGCCCCGGGCGGAAGTCGATTCCGCGCCCTCACGGCTGGACACCGGGGCCGACGGTCGTCACCCGGCCGTCACGGGGACGGGGTCAAGCCCCGTCGATCTCAAATCACTCTGTTGAATTCTCAAAGAACAGGCGCTTCCATCGAGTCCCTTCCGGGGACCCTCCGGGCGTCGCTTCTTGCGGTACCTGTTTTACAGGTACCGCATGGGGGCCCGTCAAGTACCCCGACGGAACCCCTTTGGCCTTGCGCCGGGACTTCTTGGCGCACATTCAGAATCGGCGCAGGTCAGGGGAGTTGGTTACCCCCTCGCTGGAAAGCTCAGGGACTTCTGGTTACGGTCATGAGTCCCTAGATGTCCCTCCGGGGGGTGCAGATGTCTAACGAACGCTTGCGGTCGGCCCTGTTGGCTCGCGGCATGACAGTTCAGGACCTGGCTCAAGAGATCGAGGTCAACCCGAAGACGGTCGAACGCTGGATCACTCAAGGGAAGGTGCCGTACCGGCGGCACCAGTACGCGACGGCCGCAGCGCTCAAGGTCGACGTCACTACGCTGTGGGATGACGGTCGGACGCTTGAGAGTGCAACGGACCTGGCTAAGGCCGAAATTGTTGCCGTCTACCCGCACCGCCACACCGTGCCGCAGAGTCTGTGGCGCGAGATGTACGCACGGGCCGACAGGAACCTTGACGTTCTCGTCTACTCGGGACTCTTCCTGTCGGAGGACACCCGGTTTCACGATCTACTGAAGAAGAAGGTCGAGGGGACCACGCAGGTGCGCATCCTGCTAGGGGACCCAGACTGTGAAGCCGTTCGGCAGCGCGGCATCGACGAAGGTCACCGGGTTATGGACGGCAAGATCCGGAATGCGTTGGTGAACTACCGGCCTCTGTTCAAGGACCATCCCGAGGTCGGCGTCCGACTGCACGCCACGACGCTCTACAACTCCATCTACCGATCCGATGACGAGATGCTGGTCAACCCCCACGTCTACGGCATCGGCGCATACATGGCGCCCGTCTTCCACTTGCGGCGCATGCCTGGCGGCGGCCTGTTCGACACGTACGCGAATAGCATCGAACAGACCTGGGGAGGCGCTCGCCAGGTTACGGACCGCGACATCACGGGAGCCTGACCATGGGACGTATTGACTACCTACACGACCCCGACGCTCCGCCGGCCAACTCGGTCGTGCCCTCCGTCGTGGCGTTCGTCCAGAACGACGCGGGACAGGTGCTCGTGATCCAGCGGTCCGACAACGGACGCTGGGCATTGCCAGGTGGCGGACACGACGCAGGCGAGTCCATCAGTGACACCGTGGTACGCGAAGTCTGGGAAGAGACCGGCATCAAGGTCGAAGTTGTGGAGGTGTCCGGGATCTACACCGACCCCGGACACGTGATGCAGTACGACGACGGAGAGGTCCGCCAACAGTTCAGCATCTGCTTCCGTGCCCGCCCGATCGGCGGCGAGATCCGTACGAGCAACGAAACGACACAGGTCCGCTGGGTCGACCCAGCGGACCTGTCGAAGCTGGACATCCACCCCACCATGCGGCTCCGCATCGAGCACGCCATGGACCGGACGCGGACGACCCCCTACATCGGCTGACGGTTGGCGGCGGCGACCCGTTCGAGCACACGCGCCGTGCTCGCGCAGATCTCCGGCTCAGCGCGACGGATGAACCTGCCAATCAGGCTGTCCGGTCCGTAGCGGCCGGCGATCTCGTTGACCCGGTCCACAGGGTTGGTCGGTTCGCCGTCCGGCGTAGTGTTCATGTCGCAGTAGCAGAGCGCGTCAATCAGGTCCGCGCTCTCACGCGGGAACTCGCCCTCCAACTCCTCACGTAGGCCCCGTGCCTCAGCCTCCATCCATGCGCAGGTGTGGTGCGCAACGAGGTTCATGACCCGTTCGTCGGCGTGGGCGATGTCGCGGAGGTAGCGGGCGCCGTCGAGCGGGTGAAAGCCAGTCTTGGCGAGGTCCGGCGAATAGCCAATGTCGTGCAGGACAGCAGCGGCTTCCAGTAGCTCCGCATCCCGCCCGAGGATGGGCGCGATGGTACGTGCCCGTTCGGCGACCCCCAGCGAGTGCTTCCAGCGGCGCGGCAGCGGCTCCGCAAGCAGGGACTCAGCCAAGGGATAAGCCCACTCCGTCAGCTCCGACAAGCTACGAACGCTCCTCTCGAATCGGCACGGCGCGGACGGTCCGCACCCTGCCCTGTCCTCCACTCGCGAGCACGCCAGCGGCCTCCAACTTGTCGAGAGCCTTAGTCACCGTGGGGCGTGAGACTCCGAACCGCTCGGCCAGAGCGGACGCGCTGGGAAACGCTGCCCCGACCGTCAGCCCTTCATCCGAGATCACGTTCGCAATGCGCTGTTCCAGCGGGCGGCGGTCAGTCCGCTCACCTGCCCGTACGACACGCCAACGCCCACCCGGCACCGGTTCGGCAACGCCCTCTTTCCGAAGCGCGCCGAATGCCCGGAGTACGACCCCGCGAGATACCTCATGAGCCTTCATGAGGTCGGCCGTCGGCGGCAGCTTCGTCATCTCCGGCTCAGCCTTGATCTGCGCTTTCAAGGCCGCTGCGATCTCCAGGAAAGTCCCCCGAGGGCTCGCCTGCTGCGCCACTGACTCTCCCTCTCCATCCGGCCTGCCTTAGCTCTCAAGCTTCCCACGTCCACGACACCGCAGGACATGCCCACAGCTACTCTTCCCCACGCGTGGGTGGCGGTAGCTCGCCTACAGCACGATTCTGGATCTCCGGCTGAATAGTGTCTGGCCTATCTGAATCGGTGACTTGCTGCTCCCAGCGTTCGGCCTCCTCTGCTCTCCCAGATGAGCGAAGGATTTTTGCCAGCTCCGCAATGGCTACCGGATTACCTTTTCCAGCGGCCCTCCGATACCAAATTTCTGCTGAATGTAAATCTCCGACTTCCGCCGCCATGACACCAAGGCCAGCCATGCCAGCCACTTCCCCTTGGTCTGCTGCTCGCTGCAACCAGATTCGCCCCTCCTCTGCGTCTGCTTTACCTAGCAACAGGCCCAGCGCAACCATTGCCATTGGGTTCCCTGAATCAGCTCCTCTGGACAGCCAGTTCAGAGCTTCTGCCCGCTTGCCTGGGTTACGTGCCAGCAGGAACCCCAACTGCGCCTGGGAATCCAGACTGCCATCTTCCGCTGCCTTGCGTAGCCAATGCTCAGCCTCTTCAGTACGGCCTTGCGATGCCAGTGTTCGCCCGAGGATAGCGGCTGATATGGCGTTACCTGCCTCGGCACCGAGACGACTCCAGTGTATACCTTCTTCAGTCTTTCCTTGCCGGATCAGTGAAAGGCCGTACGCACCCATGGCACTGGAATGCCCCCTCCTGGCGGCATCTAGAAGCCAGACATCACCTTCTTCAAACCGCCCCATTTTAAATAGCAACAATCCGGCCGAAGTGGCAGATAGCAATGCACTGCCTTGGATCACCCCGTCGTCTTGCGCTGCACGCATCCACCATTCAAGAGCTTTTTCTTCTTGTCCGGCACGCTCAAGTGTCACGGCCCAGACCCAAATCGCAGGTGTGAAACTAATTGAGGCCGCGCATCGCTCGACCGCCTTTTCCGCCGCGTTCATATTTCCGATTTTGATGGCTTCGATGAGGATCGACAGGCATGAGGCCGGAGGAGTGGACGATATTAGGATATCCCAAATATTGTCGGGTATTTTCTCCTTGACCTCGCTGGATTCGATTGCGTTTTGCACGAGGACATCACTAACCGTGTATCCGTCGAAGGAGCCAACGGTTTTTGCGTACGGGGCCAGCGCTGAGACGGATCCTCGCGTGGGTTCACACGCCCAGCCCGTGGCTTCCTCAAACCAACCCTCAGGTGCACGGGCGCGCTGACTGCCACTCATCAGAAGCTGCGTGACGTCCTGAAGGGGCTGTGCGGGAATTGGCTCTCCGCAGCCGCACACCCGCGCCATAATTGCGGCTGTGATTACCAGTCGGCCAAGGTCGCTCTCTCCGTATTGCCAGCGATGTACGAGTTCCGGTGTAGCGGCGAGGATCTCAGTTAGGCTCGCTTCCGATTCGTTTGACATGGCCTCACGTATGCGCGGGTCAATCTGTGCGATACGTTCAGCTCGCTCCCGCTCGGCCGCACTGAATCCCGCTATGTCGAAGCGCGTGGCCAGGTTAAGTATTTCTCGGGCGTCTCGATTCGGATCTTCATCGTCCTCGCTAGTCAAGCGAGAGCGCAGCCTTGAGTAATTATCGGGCCAAATCGTTCCAATGATGATCGCGGGTTGGCTGCTATTGAAAAGCAGTTGGCGTATGGTTTCCGACTCCACCTTTCCTGGCCCTATGAAGTTCTGAACTTCGTCCAACCAGATGACCGTCTGATTCAAATTGACGGCAGCTTCGACCACCCCTTTGAGGGATTCGGGACCGCTGGGCATACAGAGCCGCCATTCCGGCAGGACTGCCTTAACTGCCTCGTACGCGCATCTCGTTTTACCAGAAGCAGCACGTCCAACGAGGACGATGAACCCGCCAGTTGCTCGTTTCGCGCGGAGCGCTGTGTGAAAATCTGCGTCAACGTCACGCGAGACGTAACTAGGTAGTTCATGAGAAAGTGAGCTGTCTGAGCCTGCAGGAAGTGGAATGGCTGGATGAATTCCCAGCACGGCCCGATCGCTAACTTCACTAACGAGTGGGAAATCAGATCTTTCCCCCACCAGGCGTTGGAGCGCGGCCTCCCGCGTGCTGTCCTGCTCGTCCAGTTGCTCATCTTTCCGCCTTATGGCGTCGACGCGAGCTTGAAGGAGTGGCGTAGCTATGAGTAGCACACTACCGCCGAGCGCTGCCGCCAACGGGGTTACCCAAGCGGGAGGGTTCGTCACAATTTCCTTTAGCAATCCGGGCCCCGCAGTGAAGAAAGTAACGAAAAAAAGAGGCCCGAGGAGTGAAGACCATGCCCGTCTGCCGCGCCATCTCATGCGACCAACTGTGCCGTAGGTTGTCGCCGTCGCGGGGCTCTTCTCGGCAAGTTGCGCGTAGAGCATGCGCTGGCAGCTCAAGTGTCCAGCCTGCGGCAACGACGAGGTTGAACAAGCTGACGTGCAGCCCGGCCGGGGCGACTACGACAGCCCGCTAGGGACCCGCGGCGGGTACGTGCGCGTCGACCTCACGTGCAGCAATGGACACAGCTTCGCCTTCATCGTGGGCAACCACAACGGAGCGGAGTTCGTCGGTGTCGCCCCTCGCGTCTGAGCTGGGGTCCCGGCTACGAGCCGCTTGTTGTCCTGGTCTTTGTCCAGTGCACCGACGGACACCACTGTTCACCGCAGTACGCGCACCCCATCTGACGAGCCGCGTGAACCCCCACGGACGCCCCCGTACGGTCACGCGGACAGTTGGAAAGCGTGTTGGGGGCAACCCCTCACTAGTTCGACACGTAGCCTCCGCCAGCCCAGAGGCCGGACCACAGCAGCGGTCCGGCCTCTGGCGTTTATCCGTTGTCGTAGTGCCAGCACAGGGCGACGGTACGCGATGGGCGCCCGTCACGGTCGTACGCAAGGCACGCCCACAGTACGGCTCTGAACGACCGCGGACGCGGCCGGACCATGCCCTGACCAGCGCCGACAATTGCGGAGGTGGGGTTCCTCACTGCCGGTCTACATGCCACCGTGGGATCGTGACGGACGACTTACCGGTTCGCATCGTCGATGGACGCGTAGTCACCAAACCCGGGATAGGGCCAGTGGCGATGGTGTGGCTCCCGCTGCATGGGCAAGTGATCGCCAAGATCCCGCCCCGGAAAGGCAACCGCCGTTGGCTCCACGAGACAGTGGGCATCCGATCCCCGGAACTCAGCGATGACCGATGGAATCTGCCACGTAGCAGTCTCGTGCGCCTGGTAACGGCAGCGGTCGATCGGTACGGGTTCATCGTGCTTTGGCGAGATATGTCGAGGCTTTCGCAGTGCACCAGGGCATGTTTAGAGGCGACGGGCGTTGAATGCCAATGCTCTTGCCTAGGGGCGCACCACGGGCAGGATGCCGCCGGCTGGTTCGAACGGGTCGGGGACGCGGTCGTGGCCGACCGCGGCGAGTGCACCCGCACTGCGGTCGTCTACGGCGCAAGGGGCAGTGACGCGGACGCAGTGGTGTATGACGGGGAGCTGACGGGCGAGCCCTACCGCGTCGATCCCCAGGGGCGACGGAACTGGCCGACCGCTGCCCGGTTCATGTGCGCGAGCTGCATGACCGTGCGGGCTAGCGTGTGGGATCACTGCCATACGCACGGCTTTGTACGCGCGCCACTGTGCAATCGGTGTAACACCCGCTACTGGCGTGGATGGCGACCCCATCATGGCCGAGCAACACACAGCCGTAACCTCGATGACAGCTATTACCGCCGGTGCCCCGAGTACGCCGACGCGCAAAGACCGTGCAGTGCATAGCTCACAGCCGACGCCCTAGTCGCGCGCGGTACCGTCCAGGTCAGCGGCCCGGACCCGTCTCAGTTTCCGTCTCGTTCATCGCCGTACGCGGCCGTCCAGAGGCGTTCAGACGGGCCTGGCGCTCAGCGTGTCCGCACTAATATGAATGGCTGTGAACGCATCCGGATCGCGCCCTGACCAGCCTGGACAAACCTGCAAAGCGAGTTACGTGGGTTCGATTCCCGCCACGGCCTCCATGAACATGAGCACGGACATGAGCACAGCCATGAGCACGAACATGAGCACGGCCATGGTGGAGATCCCCGCCGGGGAGATCGTCCTGCGGGACGAGGGCACGCGGACCACCTGGCAGGTGAAGGTCGCGGCCTTCCGGCTGGCGCCGCATCCCGTGACCCGCGAGCTGTACGACACTGTACGGGGCGAGGCCCCCGCGGGCGGTGCGGCGGGGGCGCGGACGCCGGTGACCGAGGTCTCCTGGCTGGACGCGATCCGGTTCTGCAATCTGCTCTCGGAGGCGAGCGGGCTCACGCCCTGCTACGCGCTGGGCAGCGAGCAGGACCCCGACGCGCGGGACGTGGACTGCGACTGGGCGGCCGACGGCTATCGACTTCCCTCCGAAGCGGAGTGGGAGTACGCGTGCCGGGCCGGGGACTCCGGTGTGCGCTACGGCGAACTCGACGAGATCGCCTGGTATCGCGGGAACTCCGGCGACCGGGTGCACGAGGTCGCGGCCAAGGCGCCGAACGCATGGGGCCTGCACGACATGATCGGCAACGTATGGGAGTGGTGCTGGGATCTGTACGACCCCGGCGTCTACGGCCCGTACCGGGTCTTCCGTGGCGGAGGCGCGTACGACCCGCCTCGGGGGTGCCGGGCGTCGTGCCGCCGCAAGAGCCATCCGACCCTGCGCATCGACGACCTCGGATTCCGGCTCGCCCGATCGCTGTGATGTCGCGGAGGTCGCTTCCTGATCGCTATTTGGTCACGGCAGCCAACCTTTGTGCTGGTCGCGACATCTACACCGCGTGTATAGACGTAAAAGCATATCGACGGACCGGAAGCACAAAGCCAAGCCGATAGCCGGACTTCTGGCCGCCGCCTCCCTCGCGCTCGCCCTCAGCGGCTGCGGCGGCGCCTCGTACGACGCGACCGCGCCGAGCAGCGCGCGCGAGCGGGCCTCGGCCGACGGGAAGGAGGTCAAGGCGGGGTCCGTCGACTGTTCGAAGGCCAAGTGCGTCGCCCTCACCTTCGACGCCGGGCCCAGCGAGAACACGCCCCGCCTGCTGGACATCCTGAAGAAGGAGAACGCGCACGCGACCTTCTTCATGCTCGGCAAGAACCATGTACTCAAACACCCCGACCTGGTGCGCCGCATCGCGGCGGAGGGCCATGAACTGGCCAACCACACCTGGACGCACAAGATCCTGACCAAGTCCGACGACGACGAGGTGCGCGAGGAGATCACCCGCACCCAGGACGCCGTCGCCAAGATCACCGGCTCCAAGCAGCCCCTGCTGATGCGCCCGCCGCAGGGCCGCACCGATGACCGGGTCACCAAGATCTGCCGTGAGCTCGGCATCGCGCAGGTGTTGTGGAGCGTCACCGCGAAGGACTACCAGACGACCGACTCCGCGCTCATCACCAAGCGGGTGCTCGACCAGGTGGACCGCGACGGCATCATCCTGCTGCACGACATCTACAAGGGCACCGTGCCTGCCGTTCCCGGGATCCTCGAAGGGCTCAAGAAGCGCGGCTACACGGTGGTCACCGTCTCCGAGCTGATGGCCCCCGGGAAGCCCGAGGCCGGCAAGGTCTACAAGCCCTGAGCCCCGTTCCTGTGCTCGCCCCCGTCCCCCGCGCGCAGCGCCAGGGACTCCGGGGCGAGCAGGTGGACGCAGTCCCCCTCGACACGGATCAGCCCGTCGCGCCGGAGCCGGGCCAGCGCCCGGTTGACGGTCACCCTCGTCACACCGAGCGTGTCCGCCAGCGCCTGCTGTGTTCCTGGGATCCGCACCCGCGCGGGCCCCGGGGCTCCCCTGGCCAAGGCGGCGGCCTGCGCCAGCAGCCAGCCGGCCAGCCGGGCCTCCGCCGGGAGGGTGGCGGTTTCGGTGAGCCGTTGCTGCTGCGCGCGTGCCTGGCGGGCGAGCACGGCGAACACATGGGCCCGGACGGCAGCCGTGTCGTCGACGAGCCCGAGGAACCTGTCGCGCCGCACACTGCGCACCGCGCAGAACGTCAGGGCGGTGAACGTGGCGGTATGCCCCCGGCCGTCGAGCAGCGCGACCTTGTCCAACGCGCACGGGCCGTCCCACTGCCCGTACCGGACCACGCGCCCGCCGCCGGTCGTGCCCGTCGCCGCGACCCGGCCGCGCAGCAGCACCAGGAGGTGATCGGCGGGGGCGCCCGCCGACCTGAGCACGCTGCCGACGGGGTGGCCGCGCGGCACGGACGCCGCCCACAGCTCCCGCAGTCGCGCCTCGGGCAGCGACGCGAACAGCGGCACGGCGCCCAGCGCGCGCCACGTCAACGGTTCGTCCCCGGCCATGGCCACCTCCCTCGACACCGCTGACCCGACGTCACCGATCGGACCGGACGGCGATCGTGCAGAGCCGCTTCGTCGCCCGAGTGAGTGCGACGTACAGGTCCCGCTCGCCACCGGAGCGGGCCGCGATGATCTCCTCCGGGTCCACGACGACGACCGCGTCGAACTCCAGACCGCGCGCCTCGGACGCCGGTACGAGGCGCGCCTGCCGCGCGATCCCCGCGGATGTCAGCTCGTCCAGCCTGGTGTCCGCGCAGATCACCCCGAGCAGTTCACCGGGGTGCGCCGCGGCCTGGGCCCGGAGCTCCTGTGTGACGGTGGCGGCAAGTGTGTGCGGGGGTGCGGTGCGGGTACGGGGCACCTCGCCGCGGCGGATCGAGCGGCTCGGGGTCTGTCCGGGGGCGATACGTGCGAGCAGATCCCGGGTGGTGGCCAGGATCTCCTGCGTGGTGCGGTAACTGACGGTCAGGGTGTGCAGGTTGAACCGCGAGCCGACATGGGGGTTCAGGGCCTGCTGCCAGTCGTGTGCGGTCGACGCCGGGCCCGCTTGGGCGAAGTCGCCCACCAGGGTCATCGACCTGGCCGGGCAGCGGCGCACGACCATCCGCCACTGCATGGCGGTCAGCTCCTGCGCCTCGTCGACGACGACGTGTCCGTACGTCCGCTCCGGCGGGCCGTCGAGCAGGCTCGCCGCCTCGTCCAACAGCGGCACATCGGCGTCGGTCCACGCATCGGTCCACGCGTCGGTCCACGCGCCGGTCCACGCGCCGGTCCACGCGTCGGTCCGCCGCCGGCCGTCGGTGTGCGGAGTGCGCAGCAGCCGGGACCGTTCGTCATCGGTCAGCCGCGGCAGATGCTCGGCGAGTGCGTCGGGGTCCGTCAGGAGGGCCCGTACGAGGTCGTCGGGCGCGAGCCGTGGCCACAGCGCCTCCACGGCACCGTCGAAGTGGGCGTCGTCCAGGAGGTTCGCCCGGACGGCCCGCGCGTCGAACTCATCGGCCGGCCCCTCGGCCGGTGCGTCGTCGAGGCCGAGCCGGCGCAGATCGGCCGCCGCGGCCCGGTCGAGGTCGAGGCCGGTGCTCTGCGCGACCTCGGCGTCGATGCGCTCCAGAGTCTCGGCCGTGCCGCGTTCCAGCGCTTGCGTGACGGCGTCGGCCAACAGCTCCTTGAACACCTGGCGCGCCCGGTTGTGTCCTACGTCGGCTGCCACGGCCGCGTCGCGTGCCCTGGCCACTTCCCCGTCCTCCAGGCGGATCCATTCCTGTCCCACGCGCACGGCGAAGTCATCGCGCGGCGCCTGCCGGGCGCGCACCAGGCCCGCCAGTGCGTAGGCCAGCACGGCGCTGCCCTTGAGGCGGGCCGCGTCGATCGGCTCCACGGCGTCCGGAACAGCCCTTGCTCCTGCAAGGTCCTGACAAGTCGCCAGGACCACATCGTTCTCCCCGAGCGAGGGCAGGACATGGGAGATGTAGTCCAGGAACCGCGCGTTCGGACCGAGCACCAGGACACCACGCTCGGCGGCGCGCGGAAACGCGTACAGCACATAGGCCGCCCGGTGCAGCGCCACCACCGTCTTGCCGGTGCCGGGGCCGCCCTGCACCACCGTCACCCCCCGGTGCGGGGACCGGACGATGTCGTCCTGCTCCGCCTGCAGCGTCGCGACCGCCGCCCGCATCCGTCCCGTACGCCGTGCCTGCAGCGCCTCCGCCAGCGGGCCGTCGCCGACGATGTCGTCGGCGGTGGGGGCGGAGCCGTCCAGCAGTTCATCGCTCACCGCCGCCACCGCGCGGCCCTCCAGCCGCAGATGACGGCGGCGCCGCAGGCTCATCGGGTGGATCGGGGTCGCCTCGTAGAAGGGCCGCGCCGCGTCAGCGCGCCAGTCCACAAGCAGCGGCAGATCGTCCTCGTCCGTGTGCAGGCCGAGACGTCCGATGCGCAGGGCCGTACCGTCCGCACCGTCGATCCGGCCGAAGACCAGCCCCTCCTCGGCCCCTTCCAGCCTGCGCACCTCCCTCGCCAGACGCCCGGCGGCGACCTCGCGCTCGTACACCTCGCCCGCGCTGTCGCTCCGCCCGGCCGATGCCTTCAGCACATCGGCCAACTGCGTCCGCGCGTCGGCGATCCGCTCGCTGATCAGTCCGTACAGGGCGGACACATGGGCCTGCTCCAGCTCGATCTGGCACCGGGCGGCGGTATCGATGGCCTGCGACAACACATGGCTCCTCTCGGGAATTCAGCCGCACCACTATGCGGCTGAATTCCCGAGAAAGTAAGCCTTGACTTACTTGGGTGGATCGGCCCTCAAAAGCTACCGACCCGGGACGTCGCTCAGGGCGCGGTGCGGGTGAAATGGAACGGGCATGTGGCGCCGCCCAGGCCGATGGTGGTAGCACGGTCGAAGCGGAACCCGTGCCTTTCCGGGTCGATCGCCTCGATCCAGTTCCCGTCGAACGCGCACATGACGGGGGTCAGTTCCGCGGCGGAATTCGCCGTGAGCACGTCGTGGTAGAAGCACCGGTGAATGTCCACCAGATATCGCTCATCGTCGTCGGCGGGGCGCTGGAAGGTGAAGGTCTTCCCGAAGGCGTACTCCTCACGGGCCTTCGACACGTCCACCATCGCCCGGAACGGATCCGGTGCGGCGTCCAGCATGGCCCGGGTGCTCGCGTGAACCGCCTCGCCGAGCGGTTCGACCAGCGCGTCCCGTACCGCGCGGGTGGCGGCGTCGCGGCCCAGCCGCGGGAGCAGCTTCTCGTACGCCGCGACCACCGCGAGGGTGATACGGAGGTTGTAGCGCGAGGGCTCGTCGACGACCATCTGCGCGTTCGCCGCCTCCAGCTCCGCGTGCCGCTCACGCATCGGGGAGACGAGGTCGCCGGGAAGCGCCTGCTTTTGCAGCGTGGCGGAGATGTGGTCGAAGAAACCGGCGATCAGCAGCGCTGTGTCGCGCTCGGGATCGGGAACGTAGTCGCCGTCGGTCATTTCGAACTGGTCGGTGGTCACGAACGGTCCTTTCGGGACGGGCTCAGTCCCGAGAACGACCTGACAGCGCGCAGGGCGGAGCCGGGTCGTGCTCGCGACGAGCGAGCACGNNGTCGCCCGTGTATCAGCTGATACAGCCCGCCCGGCCGCGCCGGCGATACGTTCCGCCGGACAACACCGAGACCGCACAGCACCGAGACCGGACAGCACCGAGAAGGGACGGCTCCCATGCTGGTCGTAGAACTCGCCTTCACCCCCGCCCCCGAACGCCTGAC
>NZ_MUNE01000440.1 GCF_002154605.1 Streptomyces milbemycinicus
AGATGTGTATACGAGGCAGGCGGAGTCCCGGGTGAGGGCGGGGGTGGGAAACCCCCGCCCGTCTCAGCCGTGTTCGCGCCAGCGGTTTGTGATGGGGAGGCGGCGGTCCTTGCCGAAGCCCTTGGCGGAGATCTTGGTGCCCGGCGGGTACTGGCGGCGCTTGTACTCCGCGGTGTCGACCAGCCGCAGAATCCGCGTGACCAGCTCGTCGTCATAGCCCGCCGCGACGATTTCCGCCCGGCCCTGGTCCCGGTCGACGTACAGCTCCAGGATCTGGTCGAGCACGTCGTAGTCGGGGAGGGAGTCGGTGTCGACCTGGCCCGGGCGGAGTTCGGCGCTCGGGGGCTTGGTGATGGAGTTCTCCGGGATGGGCGGGGTCTGGCCGCGCTCTTCCGCGGCCTGGTTGCGCCATTTCGCCAGGCGGAAGATGGACGTCTTGTAGACGTCCTTGATGGGGCCGTACGCGCCGACCGAGTCCCCGTACAGGGTCGAATAGCCGCAGGCCAGCTCGGACTTGTTACCCGGGGCCAGCACGATGTGGCCCTCCTGGTTGGAGATGGCCATCAGCATCGTGCCGCGCAGCCGCGACTGCAGGTTCTCCTCGGCCAGGCCGGTGAGGTGCAGCGACTCCATATAGGCGTCGAACATCGGGGCGATCGGGACCGTACGGAAGTTCAGCCCCGTGCGCCGGGCGAGCTCGGCGGCGTCGGCGATGGAGTGCTCGGAGGAGTAGCGGGACGGCATGGCGACGCCGTACACGTTCTGCGCGCCGACCGCGTCGCATGCGATGGCCGCGACGAGCGCGGAGTCGATGCCGCCGGACAGGCCGATCAGCACACTGCGGAAACCGTTCTTCGCCACATACGCGCGCAAGCCCACGACGAGCGCGGTGTAGATCTCCTCGTCGTCGCCGAGGCGCTCGGCGGTGCCGCCGGCCAGCTCGGGTTCGTACGCCGGGAGGGGGTCCGCGGAGAGCGTGAGGTGTTCGATGCGCAGCCCGTCGTCCACGACGCCCTGCGGGACGGTGCCGGGGTCGGCGGCGGGCAGATCGAGGTCGAGCAGTACACAGCCCTCGGCGAACTGCGGGGCGCGGGCGATCACTGCGCCGTCGCGGTCGACGACGATCGAGTCGCCGTCGAAGACCAGCTCGTCCTGGCCGCCGATCATGGCGAGATACGCGGTGGTGCAGCCCGCCTCCTGGGCGCGCTTGCGGACCAGTTCCAGGCGGGTGTCGTCCTTGTCGCGCTCGTACGGCGAGGCGTTGATCGACAGCAGCAGCCCGGCGCCGGCGGAGCGGGCGGCGGGCACCCGGCCGCCGTCCTGCCACAGGTCCTCGCAGATGGCGAGGGCGACATCGACGCCGTGCACGCGGATCATGGGCAGCGTCTGGCCCGGTACGAAGTAGCGGAACTCGTCGAAGACGCCGTAGTTCGGCAGGTGGTGCTTGGCGAAGGTGAGGATCACCTCGCCGCGGTGCAGCACGGCAGCGGCGTTCTGCGGGGCCCCGGCCGGCTGGCCGAACCGCGGCTGGGCGCGCTCGCTGCGGTCGAGGTAACCGACGACGACGGGCAGCTCGCCGAAGCCCTCGTCCTCCAGCCGGGCGGCGAGCGCGTGCAGCGCGGCGCGGGACGCCTCGACGAAGGAGGAGCGCAGGGCCAGGTCCTCGACGGGGTAGCCGGTCAGCACCATCTCGGGGAACGCCACCAGGTGGGCGCCCTGCTCGGAGGAGTGCCGGGTCCAGTGGACTATCGACTCGGTGTTGCCGTCGAGGTCGCCGACGGTCGAGTCGATCTGGTTCAGAGCGAGACGAAGTTGAGGCACGGCGACCAGTGTAATCGTCTCTTTGACGCGATGGCCCTGCGTGTCTCCTTTGTCACGTCGGTCGCTGTCGGCCCGATCTCCGTCGGCCCGGCCCCGGTCCCCGTCGGCCCGGCCCCGGTCCCCGTCGGCCCGGTCTCCGTCGGCTCGTACGACGAAGGAGACCGGGCCGACGATCCCGCTACTTCCGGTAACCGATGATCGTCATCAGCCCGGACTCCGAGTGGTAGACGTTGTGGCAGTGGACCATCCACAGCCCCGGGTTCTCCGCGTCGAAGTCGACGTTCACCTTGTGGTGCGGCAGCAGGATCGTCGTGTCCTTGCGCGGGCCGCCGTCCGGCAGCTGGAAGGTGTGGCCGTGCAGATGCATCGGGTGCCACATGTCGGTGCCGTTGATGAAGGACAGCCGGACCCGCTCGCCCGCGCGCACCGGATAGCGCTGCGACGGGTCGTACGGCTTGCCGTTGATCGCCCAGTCGTACTTCTTCATGGACCCGGTGATCCGCATGCGGATCGTCCGGTCGGGGTCGCGGGGCTTCAGCCGTACGTCCTCCGCGGCCCGCAGCTGGTCCGCGGTGATCAGCCTGCCGTCCAGCTCCTTGGGGCGTACGGACGGCAGTGGCGCCCCGGCGCTCTCGCTGGTGCGCAGCAGGGCCATCGCGGCGCGCCCCTTGCCCTCGGCGAGCGCGATCAGCGGGAAGACCCCGTCCTGGGCGGTGACCACCACGTCGTAGCGCTCGGCCATGCCCAGCAGCAGCGCGTCGGTGGTGGTGTGCTCGACGGGGAAGCCGTCGGTGTGGGTGACCGTCATGGTGTGGCCGCCGAGCGCGACGCGGAAGGCGGTGTCGCCGCCCGCGTTGATGATCCGGATGCGGACGCGGTCCCCGGGCTTGGCGCGGAAGGTCCGGGGGTCGTCCGGGGTGCGGCCGTTGACCAGGTAGTACGGATACGCCACATTGCCCGGGTCGCCGCCCAGCAGCCGGCTTCTGGCGCCCCTGAGGATTCGGGACGGGCCGGTGCGGGGCGGGCGGGGGCCGTCATCGCCGTCCCCGTCGTCCCCGTCGTCCCCGGAGTCGTCCCTGCCGCCCTTGCCGGAGCCGTTGCCGGGGCCCGTGTCGTCCATGCCATGCATGCCCGCCATGCCGCCGCCGAGCTCGTCGAGCACCTCGTCCGGGGTGCTGCCGTCCACCCCGTCGACCCAGTCGTCGAGCATGACGATCCACTCCTCGTCGTACTCCAGCGGCTCCCTGGGGTCGTCGACGATCAGCGGCGCGTACAGCCCCCGGTCCAGCTGGACGCCGGAGTGCGGATGGAACCAGTACGTGCCCGGGTCCGGCACCGTGAAGCGGTAGTCGAAGGAGGCCCCGGCCTTGATCGACGGCTGGGTCACACCGGGGACGCCGTCCATGTCGTTGCGCAGGGAGATGCCGTGCCAGTGCACGGTGGTGGAGTGCGGCAGGTGGTTGGCGAGCCGGACCGCGAGGGTGTCGCCCGCGGTGACCCGGATCGGCCGGGCGGGCAGCTCGTCGTCGTACGCCCAGGTCCTGACCGTACCGGCGCCGAGGTCGAGCGAGGTGGTGGTGGCGGTCAGCCGGATCTCCCGTACCGGCCCCCGCTCCTGGTGGGCGGCGGCGACCTCCTCGCCGTGGGGGGAGACATAGCCCTCGGGGGCGGGCTCCGCGGCGGCCGGCGCACCGGCGTTACCGGAACCGGCCCGCGGGCCGTGTGAGTCGTCGGACGCGGAGGACGGGGCGGAGCAGGAAGTGAGCGGTCCGCTGCCGCCCGCGACGGCGATTCCCGCGCCGAGCACGGCGCGGCGAGTGAATGCGTGCATGAGTGGGCACCCCAATGGCCGATGTGTGTGAGCTGCGTGGTGGGGTGGCGCGTACGCCTCGCCCGCGCGGGGGTGCGGGGTGGGCGGACGCGCTCCTATATGCCCAGCAGCGGCGCGGCACAGGGCCCTGAAGACACCGGCTGACGCACCGGCCGACCCATCGGCCGACCGCACCGGGCGGTCGTCGCCCTCGGCTGTCGCCGGCGCCGGCGCTGGCGCGGTCCGAGCATTGCCTTCCTCCGCTTCCTCCGCTTCCTCCGGTCGCTCCGGTCGGCCACGGCCCCTACGATCGGTGTCGGCGTATGCCGATATTGGCCACACCTTACCCCCAAGGGGTATCGAAACCCTGGTGGCGGGCCCGGGTGCGAAGCGCTCGGGGCCGTCCGGGGCCGCATGAAAGTACGATGCACACATCGTGGCGGGGATGCCGGGGGAGCGGTCCGAAACCTCTCCGAAACCCCGCCAGGTGATACTGGGGTCCACAGGTGCCCCACACGTACCCCAAGTGCCGTCTGACCTGCAAGGATAGGGGACCATGGATAAGCAGCAGGAGTTCGTGCTCCGCACCCTCGAAGAGCGCGACATCCGGTTCGTGCGGCTGTGGTTCACCGACGTGCTCGGCTTCCTCAAGTCCGTCGCCGTCGCGCCCGCCGAGCTCGAAGGCGCCTTCGATGAAGGCATCGGCTTCGACGGCTCCGCGATCGAGGGCTTCGCCCGGGTCTACGAGTCCGACATGATCGCCAAGCCGGACCCCGGCACCTTCCAGATCCTGCCCTGGCGCGCCGAGGCCCCCGGCACCGCCCGGATGTTCTGCGACATCCTGATGCCGGACGGCTCCCCGTCGTTCGCCGACCCCCGCTTTGTGCTCAAGCGGATCCTGGCCAGGACCTCCGACCTCGGGTTCACCTTCTACACCCACCCCGAGATCGAGTTCTTCCTGCTCAGCAAGAAGCCCGTGGACGGCAGCCGCCCGGAGCCCGCCGACTCCTCCGGCTACTTCGACCACACCCCGCAGAACATCGGCATGGACTTCCGCCGCCAGGCCATCACCATGCTCGAGTCGATGGGCATCTCGGTCGAGTTCTCCCACCACGAGGGCGCCCCCGGCCAGCAGGAGATCGACCTGCGCTACGCCGACGCGCTCTCCACCGCCGACAACATCATGACGTTCCGGCTGGTCATGAAGCAGGTGGCGCTGGAGCAGGGCGTACAGGCCACGTTCATGCCCAAGCCGTTCTCCGAATATCCCGGCTCCGGTATGCACACCCATCTCTCCCTCTTCGAGGGCGACCGGAACGCGTTCTACGAGTCCGGCTCCGAGTTCCAGCTCTCCAAGGTCGGCCGCTCCTTCATCGCGGGCCTGCTGCGCCACGCCGGGGAGATCTCCGCCGTCACCAACCAGTGGGTCAACTCCTACAAGCGCATCTGGGGCGGCTCACAGCGCACCGCGGGCGCCGGCGGCGAGGCCCCCTCGTACATCTGCTGGGGCCACAACAACCGCTCCGCACTGGTCCGCGTGCCCCTCTACAAGCCCGGCAAGACCGGCTCCACCCGCGTCGAGGTCCGCTCCCTCGACACCGGCGCCAACCCCTACCTCGCCTACGCCGTGCTGCTCGCGGCCGGCCTCAAGGGCATCGAGGAGGGCTACGAGCTCCCGGCCGGCGCCGACGACGACGTATGGGCGCTGTCCGACGCGGAGCGGCGCTCCCTGGGCATCGAACCGCTGCCGCAGAACCTGGGCGAGGCCATCTACCTGATGGAGCGCAGCGAGCTGGTCGCCGAAACGCTCGGCGAGCACGTCTTCGACTTCTTCCTGCGCAACAAGAAGCAGGAGTGGGAGGAGTACCGCTCCGAGGTCACCCCCTTCGAGCTGCGCAAGAACCTGCCGGTGCTGTAGGCGCGGGCGGCCGGCGACGCCGCGTCGCCGGCCCGCCGCTGTGTGCTCCGGCACGGCGCGACTTGCTTCGCAGAGCCTAAGCTCGTCATCGGGCCCGGCCTGGTCACCGGGGGCGCGGGGCCATGGGCGGCGGCACTCGAGAGGCACGGGAGGCGGCGGCATGTCCGTACCGCAGGGACGCAGAAGCAGCAACTTCACCCGGCTGCTGCGGCACGGCTTCACCGATGCCTCCGCCGCCCAGCGGCTGCTGGACTCGCCCGAGCTGTCCGGCGTACGGAGCGATTCGGTGCTGCTGGAGGCGCTGGGCGCGAGCGCCGACCCCGACCTGGCCCTGCGCGGGCTCGTACGGCTTGTCGAGGCGCTGCCGGACGGCGTGGCGACGGGCGCCGCCGGGGCGGCCGCGGCCGCTTCGGACAGTGGTTCGCGGCAGGCGCTGCTGGACACCCTCGTCACCGCCAAGCCGCTGCGCGACCGGCTGCTCGGGGTGCTCGGCGCGTCCGAGGCGCTGGGCGACCACTTGGCCCGGCACCCGGGGGACTGGCAGGCCCTGGTGACGTACGAGTCGGCGGATCTGCATCCGACCACCCCCGAGTTCGAGCGGGCGCTGGCCGAGGGCATCTGGGGCCCGGCCGGGGCGGGCCGGTCACGGCCCGACGCGCTGCGCATCGCCTACCGCCGCGCGCTGCTGGCCATCGCCGCCCGCGATGTGTGCGGCACCACCGATGTGGCCCAGGCGGCCGCCGAGCTGGCCGATCTGGCGACCGCCACGCTGCGTGCCGCGCTGGAGATCGCCGCCGAGGAGCAGCCCGAGGACGCCGCCGCCTGCCGGCTCGCCGTGATCGGCATGGGCAAATGCGGCGGCCGTGAGCTCAACTACGTCTCCGATGTGGACGTCATCTTCGTCGCCGAAGCTGTGGACGGTGTCGAGGAGGGCAAGGCCGTGCAGGCCGCGACCCGGCTCGCCTCCCGGCTGATGCGGATCTGCTCCGAGGCCACCGTTGAGGGCAGCATCTGGCCGGTCGACGCCAACCTCCGCCCCGAGGGCCGCAACGGGCCGCTGGTGCGCACCCTGTCCAGCCATCTGGCGTACTACCAGCGGTGGGCCAAGACCTGGGAGTTCCAGGCGCTGCTCAAGGCCCGGCCGGTCGCGGGCGACACCGAGCTCGGCCAGGCGTACGTGGACGCACTCGCGCCCATGGTGTGGCAGGCCGTCGAGCGCGAGAACTTCGTCCCGGACGTGCAGCAGATGCGCCGCCGCGTCGTCGAGAACATCCCCGTCGCCGAGATAGAGCGCGAGCTCAAGCTCGGCCCCGGGGGCCTGCGCGACGTCGAATTCGCCGTCCAGCTGCTGCAGTTGGTGCACGGCCGGTCCGACGAGACGCTGCGCAGCGGCACCACGCTCGACGCGCTGGCGGCGCTGGCGGCGGGCGGCTATGTGGGGCGCTCCGACGCCGCCGCGCTGGACGCCGCGTACCGCTTTCTGCGCTCCATGGAGCACCGCATCCAGCTGTACCGGCTGCGCCGCACCCATCTGGTGCCCGAGGACGAGGCCGATCTGCGGCGCCTGGGCCGCTCGCTGGGCCTCCGTACGGAGCCGGTGGCCGAGCTGGGCACGGCGTGGCGGCGCCACGCGCGTGAGGTCCGGCGGCTGCACGAGAAGCTGTTCTACCGGCCGCTGCTGGACGCGGTCGCCCAACTGGAGCCCGGCGAGACCCGGCTCAGCTCCGCGGCGGCGGGCCAGCGCCTGGAAGCGCTCGGCTACGCCGATCCGGCCGCCGCACTACGACATTTGGAGGCGTTGGCGTCCGGTGTGACCCGTAAAGCGGCGATTCAGCGTACGCTACTGCCCGTGCTGCTGGGCTGGTTCGCCGACTCCGCCGATCCGGACGCCGGGCTGTTGGGCTTCCGGAAGGTTTCCGACGCCCTGGGCAAGACGCCCTGGTATCTGCGGCTGCTGCGCGACGAGGGCGCCGCCGCGGAGAATCTGGCGCGGGTGCTGTCCGCCGGGAGGCTCGCCCCCGATCTGCTGCTGCGCGCCCCCGAGGCGGTCGCCCTGCTCGGCGACCCGGAGGGGCTGCGGCCGCGTGGCCGGCCCCACCTGGAGCAGGAGACGCTGGCGGCGGTCGGCCGCGCCGAGGGCGCGGAGGCTGCGGTCGCGGCGGCGCGCGGGGTGCGGCGGCGGGAGCTGTTCCG
>NZ_MUNE01000441.1 GCF_002154605.1 Streptomyces milbemycinicus
CACTCCTACGGCCGCCACTCCCACGGCCGCCACTCCCACGGCGGGGTCACCCGCGACCGGCGGGACGGCGACCGTGCCGGTGCCGGAGGCCGCCGCAGCGGCCCCCGCCGCGACCGTACCGGCGCCGGTTCCGTCGTTCGGTCCTCCCCCCGAGGGGTTCGGGCCCGTGATCGCGGCGCCCGGCCCCGGCTTCGGGCACGACATCGGCTCCGCGCCCGCCCCCGCGCGGCGCAACCGCCGTACCGCGTACCTGATCGGGGCAGGAGCGGCCGTGCTGGTCCTGCTCGGCGCGGGCCTGACCTACGCGCTCGTGGGCAAGGACGGCGGCGGGGACGAGGACGGCGGGACGGGGAACGGCAAAAGCGCGTCGCAGCCCGTGTCGGTGACGGTGGCGGGCGGCGCGACCACCTACGACGGGAGTTGCCCTCCGGGCGACGCCCAGGCGCCCTGGTTCACCGCGACGTTCACGACGACCCGGCCTCCGGTCCAGTTCTCCTACCGGTGGGTCTCGGAGAACGGGTCGGTGATCGACCAGCAGTGGCGGACGCTGACGTTCCGGGAGGGCGACCCGACTACCAAGAAGGAGACGGTGCGGCTGTCGACGTGGGCGCGGGAGGGGACGCTGCGGAGCGCCCTGGCGGTGGAAATCAAGTCGCCGTTCGACGCCAAGTCCAACTCGGTGCCGTTCTCGGTGACATGCCGTCCGAACGACGAGTGACCCGGCGACATGTCGTGCATACTTCAATCAACCGGGCTTTCCTCTAAGGAGTCTCCATGTTGTCGGTCATCGTGGGACGCACCGGTCCCTTCGCCGGTCAGAGCGTGGTCCTCGGCGACGCTCCGCTGACGTTCGGACGCAAGAGCGACAACGACGTCATCATCGTCAGCGTCAGCGCCTCCCGGCTGCACGCCGAGATCGTCACGGAGGACGCCGCGTACGTGCTCCACGACCGCGACAGCAGGAACGGCACGTACGTCAACGACAAGCGCGTCACCCGGCACGAGCTGACGCCCGGCGACACCATACGCATCGGCGACGAGACGTTCCTGTTCGAGACGCAGGAGGCCATGGAGACGGTCATGGACCTCTCCCAGATGGCCCTGCCCCGCGCCGACGCGGCCATGGACCCCGGCGTGCTGCGGGTCACGGTGACCGGCGGCGGCCCGGTCGGCCTCGCCTTCGCCCTGCTGCTGGAGGAGGCGCTGCCAGGGCGGGTCTCCGTCACCGTCTACGACGGCCGGTGGGTCCGCAGCGGCACCACCGTGGTCTGGAAGGACGAGACCCACGGCAACGTCCGCCGCCAGCAGGTCGTCACCGTCCAGAGCCGGCAGTATCTGGCGCTGACGGAGGAGATGCGGTCGGCGCTGTTCGGGGACGGCCAGTTCTCCGAGATGTGGCCGCTGGGGCCCGACTCCGTGAACGGGCAGCCGCCCCGCAACATCCGGATCGCCTACATCGAGGACCGGCTGCTGGAGCTGGCCAACGGCAAGTCCGCGATCCGGCTGGTGCCCAAGCGGTTCGACCCGGCGGAGAGCGAACACCTCATCGCCCGCGACCACGTGCTGGTGATCTGTGAGGGCGGCCGGTCGCGCACCCGTGAGCACTTCGCGGACCGCTTCGGCGCGGCCGACGCCTCCATCTACTCCCTCAACGGGGAGCACCTCCAGGACGTGGTGCTGGGGCTGCGGGTCAAGTCCCCGCTCTCGGACCCGATGAGCGTCCTGCTGACGGTGACGCAGAACCGGTTCCTACTGAACTCGCTGCGCGGCGAGGGCTTCCTGAACATGCGGCTGACCCGCGAGGAGGCGCGCAACGTCATCGGCATCGACCCGGTGCGGCAGGTCTTCGAGGAGTGCATCGCGGCCCGGCCGTGCGTGATGAGCCGCCACGAGGACAACGAGTTCGTCTGCCCGACCCACGGGACGCTGTTCCTGCCCGCGCTGCTGCGCAGCTCGGCGCTGTGGAAGCGGATCCAGGAGGGGCTGCGGCTGTTCGGCGTCGCCGAGGACGACCTCAGTGCGATTACCTCGTTCCGGCTGGACATGGTGCAGCGCCCGCGGTTCACCGCCCAGCTCACCCGCCCCACCGCCGACCGCCCCGGGACGTACGGCTTCCTGCTGGGCGACGCGGCCAACGCCATCCACTTCTGGCCCGGCCGCGGCCTGAACAGCGGCCTCGCCTCGGCCGTCTCCCTGGCCCGCTCCCTCAGCAGCGTCTGGCAGGGCCGCCCGCTGCGCGACGCGGACTTCATCCGCCACGAGGCGGCGATGTCAATGCTCCAGTACCGCCACAAGAGCCGCGCGTGGAACGCGATGGTCGCGACGGACGAGCGGGGCGTGACCCGAGCGATCAAGGACATCATCGACCGCAGCATGGACAGTACGGCGGGCCCGGCGGCGGCCGGAGTCGCCGGATCAGCTGCCGGGGTTGCAGGGGGCTCTGAGGCTCCGGGATCAGCGGGGGCGGACCTGGAGATCCTCCTGGACCGCATGCGGGCGATCCGCGACCGCCTCGCGGCGCGCCTGCCGGGCCTGCCCGACGACGAGGAACTGCGGGCCCACCTATCCACGCTGGCCCCCGCGACCCTGCGAACGCTCCAGGAGAGCGGCGCGTGGGACACGCTGATCGTCGGCGGCGAGGAGGCGGACATCGACATCTTCTACCAGCAGAACGCCCCGGTCTTCGTCCCCGCCACCCCCCGCGCGACCGACCAGCTCCCGGACCCCCGCACCCCGGCGCTCCTGGACCCGGCCTGACAGCACGGCGCCCCGCCCGCGACCGGTCCCGCATACGCCGACGCGGGGCTCAGGTCACAGGGCGGGGCCGACGCCCCTGAACAACCTGCCGCGGCGCACGCCCTCAGCAGCATTGAAGTCGCCCGAGAGCTTGCCGCTCAGGCGGACTGTCGACACGAGGTTCCCCTCGGCCGGCAGTCTCTCGACCTCGGTTCGCGGAAGGCCGAAGCCGTCGGCGATCAGTCGCACCTGCCGCACGGGTATCCACGCCGCAAAGCGGACCCAGACCTGGCCAACCCCGGCACAGGCGCCCACCGGCCGCGGTGTGTCCGGTACGGCGGCGGACCGTACGGCGACTGCCAGGCCGGCCGGTCGGTTCGACCCGGGCCGCCCACGTCGCGGCGCCGTACGACCGGGTCCCGGAGCAGTTCGGCTACGGGGCCGGGGTCGTTGTCGTGCGGCAGGTTCAGGAGCTCGGGTTGCACGGAACGCACGTTCATCCGCTCCAGGACCGTGAGCTTGGTGCCGTTCGCCCAGAAGTGCCCGGAGGCGCACCTGTGGCAATGGCGGAGAACGATCGGCAGGCAGGTGGGCAGGACCGCCCAGTTTTTGGACACAGAGTTACACCGGTTCCAGTGAGAAGACCGCAGCGAAAAGGAGCACGGCGCACATATGCGACGCGCGACGGATCAGCGCTTGGGGGGCTCACTTGGTGTACAACGGCACGTCCTTGACAGGGTGACTGTGGGCGGGAGCACGCTATCGGCACACGGGAGTGCGGGGCCACTGATTTTCGGGCGGGCGGCAGCCGCCGTCGCCCGCCAGATGAATCTCGGTGGAGAAGCCACCGCGTGAGCGGCCCAACCGACAGTGCCCAGGCCCGCGTCCAGACCAGCCCTCGGGCGGGGAGGGCGCGCCGCGGCAGAAGCCCGCCGCGCGGGACCGGGTCCGACAGGGCGGGACGACTCTGCGGACGACGGGGCGTGGCTCTGTGATCCGGACGGTGTCGGTCCCCGGCTGTCGATTCTGAAGGTGCCGGAGCCCAAGACGGCGAAGAACCGGCTTCACATCGACATCCGGGTGCCGGGCCACGGCGGTGCCGAGGAGCGGTGGGCGCGGATCAAGACGGAGGCGGAGCGGCTGGTGAGGGCGGGTGGGACGGTCGTGGAGGAGGTCGACAGGCATCATGTCGTGATGGCCGACCCTGAGGGCAACGAGTTCTGCGTCGGCGCCGCCCCGGCCTCCTGATGTCTCTCCCAGTGCTTGAGAAAGGCGCCTCGGGGGTGACGAGTCAAGGGTCCTGACGGGCCTCCGTGGGGGTGTTGGCGGCCGTCGGACGCACCCGTGGGCCCCCGCTCCGAGCGCTTCCTCCTGGCCCCTCACACGCCCGCCACCGCCGCCCCGCTACCCCGTCTGACCTGGTCTTTTGTCTCATCCGCGGCTAGGTTTCGGGCATCGGGAGAGGGGACCGGAGTGGACCGGAACATACGCACAGTTGACGACGTGTTGAGACTCCTGGACGGCCTGTTCGCTCCGGAGGCCGACCGCTGGACGGACGGCGGGGCCTCCTGGTGGGACGGGTTCTATACGGACCGGTCCAGGCCAGTGCCGTTCTTCGCGGCGAAGCCGGACGAGAACCTGGCGTCGTATCTCGACCGTGGGCTGATCGCCTCCCCCGGCCGAGCCCTCGACCTGGGTTGCGGCCCTGGCCGTAACGCCCTCCACCTTGCCGCCCAGGGCTTCGAGGTGGACGCTGTCGATCTCTCATCGACGGCCATCGCCTGGGCCGAGGACCGCGCCCGCGAGGCCAAGGCCAGCAGTATTCGGTTCCACTGTGGCGACGCGTTCGCCCTCACCGATGAGCAACTGGGCGGGCCGTACGACCTGATCTACGACTCCGGCTGCTTTCACCACCTGCCGCCGCACCGCCGCGTCAGCTACCTCGGGCTCCTCGACCGCGCCCTGGCTCCCGGGGGCCATTTCGCCCTCGCCTGCTTCGCGGCGGGGGAGTCGGGCATGGGCTCCGAACTCCCCGACGCGGCCCTGTACGGCGAGGCCGCCCTCCACGGCGGCCTCGCCTACACCCCCAAGTCCCTGCGCTGGATCTTCTCCGGTCTGGAGGAAGTCGAGCTGCGCCGTATGCACGACGAATCGCCCGGCTCCCCGCTCTTCGGAGAACCCTTCCTCTGGACGGCCCTGTTCCGCCGACGCGGCTAGCCGGCGGCCGGCCGGTACGTACACACCTGTACGCCCGTGCCGCCGGTCGCCGTGGATACCAGCTCCAGCGTGCGCAGCGCACCGTCGACGGGGAAGATCGTTTTTCCGCCGCCGAGGATCACCGGCATGCGCATCAACAGCAGCTCGTCGAACAGCCCCTCGTGCAGGAGAGTGCGGACAAGCGTGGGGCTGCCCATGACCAACAGGTCGCCGCCTTCGGCCCCGTGCAGCTCGCGGATGCGGGCGACGGCCTCGCCGCCGGCGATGCGTGTGGTGTTGTCCCAGGTCAGCTGGTCGTCGCCCAGGGTCTGGGACACCACGTACTTCCGGATGGAGTTCATCTGGTCGGCGAACGGGTCGCCGGCCCGCTCGGGCCACGCCGCGGCCATCGTCTGCCAGGTGCGGCGCCCGAACAGCAGTGCCTCGGCCTTGGACAGCGCGTCCGCGACGGCGCCGCCCACCGCCTCCGGGTCGAAGAACGGGTGGCTCCAGCCGCCGTGCGCGAAGCCGCCCTCGGTGTCCTCCTCGGGGCCGCCCGGGGCCTGTACGACGCCGTCCAGGCTGATGAACTCACTGATCACGATGCGCACGGGGCTTGCTCCTCCTGGTCGTTGCGTGGCTTACGGCGATAAAGACCGCCGGGCCGCGCCAAACTCATCGCGCCCACTTGAACCGGCAGCGTGATGCGGGGCACTCCGGAGGACGGGGCGGTCAGAGCGTGCGGCCGAAGAGGTCCAGAAGCGCTTCCCAGTGGCGCTTGGCCCCGTCCGCGTTGTACGCGGCGGTGTCGGCCTGGGTGAAGCCGTGCTGCGCGCCCGGATAGACCTCGCTGCGGTGGCGTACGCCCGCGGCCGTGAGTGCCGCCTCGAGACGGTCCATCTGCTCGGGCGGCATCGAGGAGTCCTGGTCGGCGTGGGCGAAGTACACCTCGGCGGTGATGCGGTCGGCGACCAGGTGCGGGCTGTCGGGGGCCTCGGTGGCCAGGTCCCCGCCGTGGAAGCCGGCCATTGCCGCGACCCGCTCGGGGAACGTGCCGGCCGTACGCAGGGCGAGGCGGGCGCCCATGCAGTAGCCGGTGACGCCGACTGGTCCGTCCGTGGCCTGCGGACAGTCGGCCAGCCACCGCAGATAGGCGTCGACGTCGCGCATGGCCGCCTCGGGGGTGAGCGACGGGAGGAAGGACATGAGCTCCTGGAAGACCTCGGGGCGCGTGTCATGGCCGATGAAGTCGGGGAGCTCCACCAGCGGTGCGCGGCCGTGGCGGTAGAAGACGTTGGGGATCAGCACGGTGTAGCCCGCCGCGGCCAGGCGGTCGGCCATCTTCCACAGGTGCGGGCGCGGTCCGAAGATGTCCATGTAGAGCAGGACCGCGGGGTGGGGGGTGCCGTCGTCGGGGTGGGTCAGATAGGCGTCGGCGGTGCCGTCCGGGGTGGGAATGTCCACAGTTGTTCCGCGCGTCTTGGTCATGGACGTCGCTCCTCTTTCATCTCGTATGCCCGCGTCTGGTAGGCGATTCAAGACAGGCGCAAGATTCCCCCATGGCCGCACCGGGACCGTGTTTCGTGGCGGTCGGCTGGCCGACCGCATCACCGTATCCGGAGGGAATCACCAATGAAGCGCACGCCTCTCATGATCTCCGCGGTCATGGCCTCCTCGCTGGCTGTCATGGCCTCGGCGACGACCGCGGAGGCCGCCTCGCGCCCCGCCATCGCGAAGTCGATACTCAACCACCGGGGCATCTCCCTGGCCACCACGCACGACAGCGGTCGCCCGGACAAGGCGAACGCCAAGCAGAACATCAAGGACACCGCCGCCGGGCGGAAGGCCAAGCGCAGCCATTACGGCACCGCGCCCGGCGGTTCGGTCACGCTCAACAAGACCATGCTCAACTCGATGCTCAAGCTGAACACCGCGAAGAGGTTCACCTTCAGGGTCACCGAGGTCGCGGGCGGCAGTCACTCGCGCGGCTCGAAGCACTACGCGGGCCGGGCCTTCGACGTCGGCACCGTCAACGGCAAGCGGGTCAGCACCAGCGGTGCGGGCTACAACAACGCCAAGAAGTTCATGAGGGCCTGCCGGTCCTACGGCGCCGTCCTCGTGCTCGGCCCCGGCGACTCCGGGCACTCCACCCACGTCCACTGCCAGTGGTGACCGGCGGCAGACCGTAGGGGTGGTCCGCTGCCCGAGGGGAGCGGCGTCCGGTCCGTGCCGCGGGTCACATTCGCGGTGCGGACCGAACGCCTGATGAAATTGGGGCAGACCTCACGGGCCCGTCCAGTCGACCGAGCGGTACTTTTCGGACAACCCTTGACGGCGGTCAGGTGACGAGGGGGTGTTCCGCGTCTGAGTACAGGGCTCAGTAAGGTCTCAAATATCCCGACCGAATGACAAGGGCGAGTGGGGGAGCAGCAGGGCGTGACGAACGTGGAGCGAAGCGGACTGGGGAGAACTCCGGGCACGGGGTCGAACCCCGGTCCCGTCGGGGCTCGGACGTCACGGAACGCACTGATGCTGGGAGCGCTGTGGCTCCTCGCCGGTGTGCTGGCCGTCCGTCAGGCCGCGGCCGTGCTGCGGCTGCCACCCGACGAGCGGCTGACCGACCTCGAGACCTGGATCGGTGAGCAGGGCGTCCTCCATGTGAGCGGATCGCTGTACGACGGGGACGCGTTCACCGGGACGCCGTTCTCCGGGCTGGTCCTCAAGCCGCTGACGCGCGCCGCCGAGCAGAGCCTCGGCTACGCCTGGACCTTCGGCACCCTGCTGCTGGTCGTGGTGCTCGGCCTGGTCGCGGCCCGCTCCCTGCCCGGCCCCGTCTCCCGGCGCACCTCGCTGCTCGCCGCGCCCGTGGCGATCAGCCTGCTGGTGCTGTCCCTGCCGGTACGGAACACCTTCACGCTCGGCCAGACCAGCATCATCCCGGTGCTGCTGGTGCTTTTCACCGTGCTGCCCAGGACCTCGGAGCGGCAGACGGGTGTGCTGATCGGGGTCGCCGCGGCGCTGCAGCCCGCGCTGCTGCTGTTCGCGGTGGTCCTGTGGCTCATCGGGCGGCGGTATGCGGCGGCCCTCGCGGGCGCCACCTTCGCCGGCTGCTCCGCGCTCGCCTGGGCCCTGATGCCGCACGACTCGTGGACGTACTGGATCCACCACTTCGGCGGCGCCGGGCTCGGCGCGCCTCCGGACGGTCTGGCCAACCAGTCCCTGCACGGACTGCTGCTGAGGGTCGGTCTCTCGGGCCCGGCCGAGCTGGTGCTGCTCGCGGTGCTCGTCGTGGCGGTGGCCGTGGTCGGTCTGCGGCGCGCCGCGCACTACGCCAAGGACGGGCAGCTGCTGCTGGCGGCGGCGATCACCGGCAGTGTGGCGCTGGCGGTTTCGCCCACGTCCTGGCAGTACCAGCAGCTGTGGATCCTGCTGGCCGTCGTCGGGCGGGTCGGCAAGCGCGCCACGGACCGGCTGGTGTGGCCGGCGCTGGTGGTGCTGGCGATGACCCTCAACCGCCAGGCGCTGCTGCCCGATATCGATATTCTTGGTCATATCGGATATAACGCACCGCTGCTGGCGGCCCTCGCCGCCGCCTGCCTGGTGCCCTTCCTGTCCCGCACCTCCCCGGCGTGGGACAACCCGGCCCCGACCCCGGTCGCGGAACCGGTCCAGGGGCGCTTCGCCTGGGTGCCGCTGCTGCGCTTCGTGCGGCGGCCGCTGTCCCGCCCGAACCTCATGCTCGAGTTGATGTTCATCCGTATCGGTTACTTCGGGTACTCCTACGTCCGCGCGCACGCCCCCGATTCGCGGACCCTCGCGGAGAGCCACGGGCACCAGATCCTCACCGCCGAGAAGTGGCTGCATATCGACATCGAGCACTGGTTCAACGGCGTGGTGGCGGACACACCATGGCTGAAAGACACCATGAACTGGTACTACAGCACCTTCCACTTCCTGGTGCCACTGTCCCTGCTGGCCTGGCTCTATCTGCGCCGCCCCGTCACCTACCGCTGGGCCCGCACCCCGCTCGCCTTCGCCACGCTCCTCGCGCTGGTCGGCTTCTGGCTCTACCCGACCGCCCCGCCCCGGCTGATGGGCCTCGGCTTCATCGACACCGCGCACGGACCGCAGGACCTGGACAATCCGGACTTCGGCGCGCTGACCGAGCTGTCCAACCAGTACGCGGCCATGCCCTCACTGCACGTGGGGTGGTCGCTGTGGTGCGGGGTCGTGATCGCACTGGTGGCGCCGTATCTGTGGATGAAGATCCTCGGGCTGATGTATCCGCTGATGACCACCGCGTCCAGCAACCAGTGGTTCGCCGTACCGACGATCACCGCGGTGGTCATCAGCGGATA
>NZ_MUNE01000442.1 GCF_002154605.1 Streptomyces milbemycinicus
GGGTCGAGCGCGGAGGTCGGCTCGTCACAGATCAGCAGGCGCGGGCGGAGCAGCAGGGCGCGAGCCACCACGAGCCGCTGGAGCTGGCCGCCGGAGCATTCGCCGGGGCGCCGGCCGAGGAACGAGGCGTCGAGCCCCACCTGGTCGAGGACCTGGAGAATGCGCTGATGGCGCTCTTCCCGAGGGCCCAGGCCGTGCTGGGCGAGCGGTGCGTCGAGGCTGGTGCCCAGCCGCATCCGCGGGTCCAGTGCGGCGAACGGGTCCTGGAAGACCAGTTGCATCGAGCGGCGCAGCACCTTGCGGTCGCGCCCCCTGGTCCGGGCGACATGGACGCCGTCGAAGAGGACGCGCCCGGAGTCGACCGGGGTCAGCCCGAGCATGGCCCTGGCCAGCGTGCTCTTGCCACAGCCCGACTCACCCACAAGACCCAGGACCTCTCCGGGGGCGATGGTGAAAGACACATGGTCGACCGAGCGGACGTAAGCCTTGCCGCTGAACACCCCGCCCCTCACCGGGAAGTGTTTGACCACGTCCTCCACGGTGACGAGCGGCTGTCGCGCCGTGAGGTCGGGGGCGCGGTCCGCTTTCGCGAGCGCCCTCATACGCCCACCGCCTCGCCACGGAGTTCGGTGCCGTGCTCGGACGCCCAGCAGCGGCAGCGGTGTTCACCACCGCAGGTGTGCAGTGGCGGCTCGGCGCCCGAGCACCGGCCGGCGATCCCCAGGTCCTGGGAGAGCGGACATCGGGGCTGGAACCGGCATCCGTGGTCCAGAGCGCGGGACTGTGTCGCGCTGCCCGGGATGGCGAAGAGCTTGCCCTCCTCGGACTGGAGCAGCGATGCCTTCAACAGGGCGCGGGTGTACGGGTGTTCGGGGGCGTCGAAGACTTCCCGTACCGATCCCTCCTCCACCACACGCCCCGCGTACATCACGGCCACCCGGTCGGCGATCGAGGTGACGATGGTGAGGTCGTGCGTGATGAGCAGCACGGCCATACCGGACTCGCGCTGCTTGTGGCGGAGCAGCCGCAGGATCTGGGCCTGGACGGTGGCGTCGAGAGCGGTGGTCGGCTCGTCGGCGATCATCATGGCGGGGTCGGCGGCGAGGGCTGCCGCGATCATCACACGCTGGGCCATTCCGCCGGAGAGCTGGTGTGCGTACGCCGAGGCTCTGCGCTCGGGTTCGGGGATGCCGACGTCGCGCAGGAGTTCCACGACCCGTGCCCTTGCCTGGCGGCGGCTGAGCCCTCGGTGCAGCCGGAGCGGTTCGGCGACCTGGCTCCCCACCGTGCAGGTGGGGTCGAGCATGGCCTTGGGCTGCTGGAAGAGCATGGCGAGCCGGTGGCCGCGAACGCGGTTCATCCGCTTCGGCGGCAGGGTGGCCAGGTCCTCCTCGCCGAGGGTGATCCGGCCGCCGGTGACCCGGGCGCCGGGCGGCAGCAGCCCGATGGCGCTCAGCGCCGTCATGGTCTTGCCGGAGCCCGACTCGCCGACCAGCGCGACGATCTCGCCGCGCCGGACGGTCAGGTCGAGGCCGTCGACCGCGGGGGTGGCGGAAGCGTGACCGGGCTCTGAGAACTCCACCCGCAGGCCCCGGATCTCCAGCGCGGTGTCGCCGGTGGTCTCGGGGGTCGGCGGGGGGCGGTATGGCAGGCGCATGTCCGGGGTCCTTTCAGCGTCGGACCGCGCGAAGGCGGTTGCGCACGGTCACGGTGGCTTCTTCGAAGTGCTGGGCGAGGGTGGCCAGCGCGGCGGCGACGTCATCGCCCGCGATCAGCCGCGCCAGCTCCCGGTGTTCGTCGACGAGGTCGAGCCGCGCGGGGTCGGCATCGGCTTGGAGGTTGAGACACAGCCGGGTCTCGGCGATCACGGTGTCGAACATGCGGCGCAGGCGGGGGCTGCCGGCCGCCTCGATCACCAGGGAGTGGAACCGCACATCGAGGTCGGCCACCTTCGACCAGTCACCCGTGCGCGTGGCACGGGCGAGCTCGTCCACCGTCTCGTCGAGGGCCGACAGCAGGCCGGGCGGTCTGGGCGCGGTGATGACCCGGCGGAAGGCCGCGGCCTCGAGCGCCTCCCTGGCGTAGTAGATGTCGAGGACGTCGGCCTCGCCGAGCAGCGGCACGAACACCCCGCGATGGGGCTCGCTCAGCAGCAGTCCCTCATGGACGAGGCGGGCGAGGGCCTCGCGCACCGGGCCGCGGCTGACCCCAAGGGATTCGGCGAGTTCGGCCTCGCCCAGCTGGGAGCCGGGCGGGAAGGTGCCGGTGAGCAGCCGGGACCGGATCTGCTCCACGACCTGTGCGGCGAGCGTGGTGCGGCGGACCGGGGTAGCCGACGGTGCCGCCGGCGTGGAGTCATGAGGCATCCGTCCTCCTCTTGCGCTTCAGTTCCATGCCGTGGCCGATCAGGGTGACGCTCAGCGCCGTCACGAAGATCGCGGCGCCGGGGGCGATCACCAGCAGCGGGAGGCGTTGCATATAGGGCTGGGCGTCCAGCAGCATGGCGCCCCAGTCGGAGTCGGGCGGCTGCACGCCCAGCCCCACGTACGACAGTCCGCCGACGGTGATGAGCTTGTGGCCGAACCGCAGAAAACCCAGGGAGAGCACGGGCCGCAGTGCATTGGGGATGACATGGCGGAAGACGATGAACACCTTGGAGCAGCCCAGCGCCTCGGCGGCCTCGATGTACTCCCGGCTGTTGATCTCCAGGGCCAGGCCGCGCATCAGCCGGGCGAAGGGGGTCCACCCGACGATGGTCAGGGCCGCGATGAGCATGCCGTAGCCCGTGCCGAAGGCCGCGATCAGGAACAGGGCGACGATCACATCGGGGATGGAGATCAGCAGATCGGTGGTGCGCATGACCACCTCGTCCACGATCCCGCCGCGCCGCGCGCTGAAGGCTCCGATCACCGTGCCGATCACGGCGGAGAGCAGCAGGGTGACCGCCGCGATGGACACCGAGAAGCGCCCGCCGTACATCAGCCTGCTGAGAATGTCCCGGCCCAACTGGTCCGTGCCGAGCAGATGGTGGGCACCGGGCCCGGACAGCCGCTGTCCGAGGTCCTGGTGGGCCGGGTCGTACGGTGCGATCCACGGGGTGAGCAGCAGGACGGTCAGCACCAGGGCCAGGACGACGGCGCCGATGCGCAGCGTCCAGTGCCGGCCGGTGACCGCGCGCAGACCGGTGGCGGTCAGGTGCGCGAGGCGCCGGGGTGCGGTGGAGGGTACGGGATCACGGGAAAGAGAGCTAGACAGCGCCATCGCGTACCCTCACGGCCGGGTTGATCAGTGCGTACAGAAGGTCGGTCACGGTGGTGATCAGGACCGCCAGCGCCACGGTGCACAGGATTCCGCCCTGGATCAGCGGGACATCGTGGTTGACCACGGCGCTGTAGACGAGCCGGCCCATTCCGGGGATGGCGAAGATGACCTCCACGACCACCGATCCGCCGAGCAGCCCCGCGAACCACAGGGAGAACAGCGTCATCACCGGCAGCAGTGCGTTGCGCAGCCCGTGCCGCAGCAGGGCCTGGCCTCCGCTCAGTCCCCGGCTGCGGGCGGCGGTCATGTACGGCGATGCCAGGACATCGCTCATCGCCGCTCTGGTGACCTGGGTGAAGTAGGCCATGGGCCGCAGGGCGAGGGTGAGGGCGGGCAGGATGATGGAGGTCGGGTCGCGCCATCCGGCCGAGGGCAGCCAGCCGAGGTAGCGGGAGAAGACCAGCACCAGGATGGGGGCCAGCCAGTATTCGGGGACGGCGACGAAGCTCTGCGTCAGCAGGGTCACTCCGTTGTCGACCCGTTTCCCCGGCCGCATCGCGGCGAGCGTGCCCAGGGGCAGGGCCGCGAGGAAGGCCAGCCCGATGGCGATGACGGCCAGGGTGCCGGACACGCCGATGGCGGTGCCCAGCAGTTGGTCGACCGGGGTGCGGCTGGTGAAGGACATCCCGAAGTCCCCACGCACCGCCCGGCCGAGCCAGCTCAGATACTGCACGAGGATCGGCCGGTCGAGCCCGAGCTCGGAGCGCAGGGCCGCGATCGCCGAGGGGTCGAGGGCCTGGTCGGAGACTCTGGACCGCAGGATCGTCCGGACGGGGTCGCCGCCCGAGGCGTACGGGATGGCGAAGGTGGCGGCTGATACGGCGAGCAGGGTGATCAGCAGCACCAGAAGCCGCCGCACGATGAATCTGACCATCGTTCACTCCTCCTTTCCGGGCTCTTCCGGCAGGTGGGCGGTGGGCTACTTGATGATGTCGAGGGCCCGGTAGTAGGCCCCGGCGAACGGCAGGAACCAGGGCGGCCCGAAGTGTCCGGGAACACGTGGGAACTTCATGCCGCGCCAGATGTTCGCCTCGGGTCGGCCGTCCATGACATCGGCCATCTGCCGGCCCATGTGGGTGGCCATCTGGACCCCGTGGCCCGAGTAGCCGACGGAGTAGAACAGACCGTCCCGCTCGCCGGAGTGCACCATCTGGTCGAGGCTGATGTCGACGAGACCGCCCCACAGATAGTCGATGCGCACGCCGTCGAGCTGCGGGAACACCGAGAGCATCCCCTTGCGCAGAATCTGTCCGCTCTTCCGGTCGGACTGGGGATTGGACATGGCGAACCGCGCCCGGCCGCCGAACAGCAGCCGGTTGTCGGGGGTGATGCGGAAGTAGTACAGGATGTTCTTGGAGTCGGAGGCCATCCGGCGGGTGGGCATGAGCTCGTCGACCACCTCCTGCCGAAGCGGTTCGGTGACGATGATGAAACTGCCGACGGGGATGATCCGGTTGCGCAGCCAGCGGAACGGGGACCCGGTGTAGCCGCTCGTGGCGACCAGCACCTGATCGGCGCGGAGGGTGCCGACCGGGGTGGTCAGATCGTGCGCCGTACCGCTGACCCGGCGGGCCCTGGTGACCGGGGCCTTCTCGAGGATCCGCACCCCCTGAGCGGCGGCGGCCTCGGCCAGACCGCGGACGAACTTGCCCACGTGCAACCCGGCGCCCTGAGGGTCCGCCATCGCGCCGTGGTAGTGGTCGGATCCGACCTCGGACCTGATGTCCTTCTTGGGGATCAGCTGCGTGGGGTAGCCGATCAGGTCGGCGAGTGCTTCATGGGTGCGGGCCAGCCGCTCGTAGTGCGCGGGCTTGGCGGCCAGGTTGAGCTTTCCGGTGCGGGAGAAGTCGCAGTCGATCTCCTCCTCCACCACCAGCTTCTCGACGGTGTCGATGGCCTCGTTGTAGGCCAGGTACGCCGCCTTGGCGGTCGGGATGCCATAGCGCTGCACGGCGGTGAGGAAGCCGATGGCCAGCCCCGTGGTGCACATGCCACCGTTGCGCCCCGACGCTCCCCAGCCCACGCTCTCCTGCTCCAGTACGGTGACCTGGGCGCCCTTACGGGCCAGGTGCAGCGCGGCGGACAGTCCGGTCAGCCCGGCCCCCACGATCGCCACATCGGTGCGGCCACCGACCTCCGCCGCGCTGCGGTCGGGGCCGGGCGGGGCCGTGTCCAGCCAGTACGGAACGGTTTTCACCGTGCTCACAGCCCGAGCAGCGCGGGCAGTTCGGACAGGGCCGAGACCTCGTGGTAGCCGTAGTACGGCACGCTGGGCTCATAACCCCGGTTGACGTAGACCTTGTTGGGGATCCGCAGATCGTGGGCCGGGATGAGGTCGTAGCGCAGGCTCGAGGACACATGCAGGATCTCACCGGGGTCGCAGCCCAACTCCTCCAGCATGTACTCGAACGCCTGGAAGCGCGGCTTGTACGCGCGGGCCTGCTCGGCCGTGTACACGGCGTGGAACGGGGCGCCCAGCTTCTCGACGTTGCCGCCGATCTGGTCGTTCGCGGCGTTGGAGAGGATGACCAGCGGATAGCTGTCGGCGAGGGTGCGCAGCGCGTCCGGCACATCGGGGTGCGGACCCCAGGTGGGCACGGCGGCGACGATGGCCGCGCCGTCCGTGTCGCGGTACTCGATGTCCCACAGGTCGCAGGCCCGCTTCAGGGCGTGCCTGATGACGTCGGGGTAGAGCTGGTAGGCGCCCAGCACCTCGTCGATCCGGTACGCCTCGAAGTCGTCGAGGAAGTCCTCCATCCGGTCGGCCGCGACGCGATCGGCGAACAGCTCACGGGTGAGGGCGGACATCCCGAAGGCGGTGAGGGTGCCGTAGCAGTCGAAGGTGATGTACTTGGGCCGGAAGTCGATCACAGCGTGCTCCTTTGGGTGGTGCGGCGTCACTTCGTGCCGAGTTACTTCGTGCCGAGGGAGAGGTTCGCGGTGAGGGTGTAGTACGGGTGGACGGCGAAGCCCTTGAGGCCGGAGGCGACGGCGACGGACTCGGTCTCGTGGACGAGGAAGACATCCACGGCGCGGGACTGGAGCTCCGCCGCGACCTTGGCGTAGTCGGCGTAGCGCGTGTCGGGGTCCTTCGCGGACGCTGCCTTCTTGATGAGGCCGTCGGTCTTCGGATCGCAGTAGTGCGAGAGGTTGTAGCTGCCCTTGCAGGTGTAGTCCGCGGTCAGATAGCCCAGCGGGTCGGGCATGTCGCCGAGGTGGTTGCGGGAGAGCAGGGCGGCATCGAAGTCGCCGGAGAGCAGGTCGGGTTCCACCGAGGCGTAGTCGGCGGTGCGGATGCTCGCCTTCACGCCGATGGCCTTGAGTTCCTGCTGGATGATGGCGGCGAGATCGGAGAAGCCCGATCCCTCGTTGTAGGCGATCAGGGACACTTTGATCGACTCGGGCTTCACCCCGGCCTCGGAGAGCAGGGCCTTGGCCTTGGCCGGGTCGGCCTTCACCGGGGCGGCCCCGTCGGGTGTCCAGGGTTCTCCGGGGCCGAACGGGCCGACGGCCTGCTGCCCCGCTCCCTGGTAGACGGCGTTGGTGATCGCCTTGGTGTCGATCGCCGCCTGGAACGCCTGCCGCACCTTCTCATTGTCGAAGGGGGCTTTTTTGTTGTTGAGGACGAGTTCCGTGGTTCGGGGAAGTTGTTCGGTCAGCACCTCGACGGAGGAGTTGCCCTTGAGGTCCTGGACGCTCGGGACGGGGAGCTTTCTGGATATCTGGGCTTCCCCGGTCTGTATCTGGGTGGCCCGTTTGGCGCCGTCCGCGATGAACCGTACCTCGGCGGAGGCCAGCTTCACCGGGCCGTTCCAGTACTTCGGGTTGCGCTTGAGCTGGATTGCCTGTTGGGGGATTTCCTTGGTGATACGGAACGGACCGGTACACGTTCCTTCGGGGTTGGTCGACGATCCGGTGTATGCCTTCGGGGCAAGGATTCCGGTGTTGGGGGCGGCGAGCCGGTAGGGCAGCAGGGCGTCGGGGGCGGGGGTGGTGATCCGCACGGTCGAGCCGTCCACCGCTGTGACTGCGGCGATCGTCTCGGGCGAGAAGCCGGGGGCCGGAGTCTTCGCGGCGAGCGCGTGTTTCAGGGCCCCGGCCACCGCTTTCGCGTCGAGCGGGGTGCCGTCCTGGAATGTCACTCCCGGGCGGAGGGTGAAGTCCCAGGTCGTCGGGCGGGTCTGTTTCCAGGAGGCGGCGAGCATCGGTTTGATCCCGCCACCCGTCTGGTACTTCACCAGGGTCTCCAGGCAGCCCGCCTTGCTGAGGACGAAGGAGTCGTCGGTCTCCAGGGCCCAGTTGGCGGCCGGCGCGAACGGTTCGTCGACCACGATGGACCGAGCGCCTGTTGCGCCGCCGCCGCTGGAGGTCTGGCCGCCCATTCCGCAGGACGTGAGCGTCAGGGTCGTTGCTATCAGTACTAGGGCCAAGCGCGGTTTGTTCATGGGTCTCACTGATCCGATTGGGGTTACTGAGACTTCCCAGCCGTTCGGGGAGTCGGCGCGGCCGAGGATGGCCGGAATCGGGGAGGTGGCGCTTGGTTGACGAAGGTAAGCGGCGATGATGGCGCTGTCGATAGGTTGTCGATGATATTTTGTAAACAACCCATTGCCGTCATGTCACCTGCTCGCCGAAGCCGGAATGTGCGGGCGGCAGCCGATTTCCCGGAAAAGGGCATGCCGAATAGATCCAGGACCCTGACGCCAATTGGTCTGGACGAATGCCTGATATGGCGGCCCCGGCCGTGTCAGCCGGGGCCTGATGTCATGTCATGTGGTGGGCGAGCGCCAGATGAGGGTCGTCCGCGTCCGGCCCGAGAGCCGGGTCGGTGTGCACCAGGGCGGCGGTCAGCCGGGGCACCGCGTGAATCAGCGCATGCTCGACGTCGACCGCCACGGCATGCGACTCCCGTACGCTCAGCCCTCCGTCCACCTCGACCGTGGCCTCGGCGCGCAGCTTGTGCCCGATCCAGCGCATCCTCAGCTCACTCACGTCGCGCACCCCGGGAACCTCGCGCACCGCGGCCTCGCCCTTGTCGACGAGGGTGGGGTCGACGGAGTCCATCAGGCGGCGGAAGACCTCGCGTGTCGCGTCCTTGAGGACGAGCAGGATCGCAGCCGTGATGAGCAGGCCGACAATCGGGTCGGCGAGCTGCCAGCCGAGCGCGGCGCCGCCGGCGCCCAGCAGCACGGCGAGAGAGGTGAAGCCGTCGGTGCGGGCATGCAGTCCGTCGGCGACCAGGGCCGCCGAGCCGATCTTCCGCCCGACCCGGATCCGGTAGCGGGCCACCCATTCATTGCCGATGAAGCCGACGACCGCCGCGATCGAGACGATGCCCAGATGGGAGATGTCGCGCGGATTCATCAGCCGGTCGATGGCCTCATAGGCGGCCAGTGCCGCCGAGGCGGCGATGGTCAGGACGATGACGATTCCGGCCAGATCCTCGGCCCGCCCGTAGCCATAGGTGAACGTACGGTTCGCCACACGCCGCCCGAGGACGAAGGCCACGCCGAGCGGAAGTGCGGTCATCGCGTCGGCGAAGTTGTGGATGGTGTCGCCCAGCAGCGCCACCGAACCGGAGATGAGGACGACCACGGTCTGGAACACCGCGGTGGCGCCCAGGATCGCCAGGGACAGCCAGAGGGCGCGCATACCCTCGGCGGACGACTCCATCGCGGAGTCGACCTTGTCCGCCGCCTCGTGCGAGTGCGGCTTCACCATGTGGGTGACCTGGTGCTTCCAGCGGGACCAGCGGCCCTCGCCGTGGCTGTGGCTGTGGCTGTGGTCGTGATCGTGGCTGCGTCCGTGGTCGTGGTCGTGGTCGTGGTCGTGCCCATGGTCATGAGCTGATGCATGGCCCTTGGGGTGGGCATGTGCTGGAGACGGGGGATGGGGGTGTTCGTGGGCCTTCATGCGTGGCTCACCTCTCAGGAATGTCGCCGCGGGAGAGTGATGTCAGGGCGCCCTCCTTCTATTATGTGCATACGCGTGCACCAATGCACTTGTGGGATCACACAATGATTTCGTGACTACCCAACCGGGAGTTCCCAGCTCCGGCAGAAGTGGGGTTGGCTCATCGGCTGCTCGCGGTCGCGGCGATGGCGGGCAGGATCGCGAGGGCGAGGACGCCACCCGTGAGCGCGAGGATGGGGTAGCTGGCGGTGGCGACGACGATGCCGGAGGACAAGCCGCCGGTGGCGCCCGCGATGGCGATGGAGACGTCGACCGTTCCCTGGGTCTTGGCGCGGGTGGCGAGTGGCACGGTGTCGGTGATGATCGCCGTGCCGGAGACGAGGCCGAAGTTCCAGCCGAGGCCGAGCAGGGCCAGGGCGAGCGCGAGGAGGGCGACGGAGTCGCCGGGGGCGGTGGCGGCGAGGATGCCGGCGGCCAGGAGGGTGAGGCCGGACGCGGCGGCGATCTTCGGCGGGCCGTAGCGGTCGACGAGCCGGCCTGTGATCGGTGAGGGCAGGTACATGGCGCCGATGTGGATGGCGATGACGAGGCCTGAGGCGGCGGTGCCATGGCCGTGGTCGTGCATATGGACCGGGGTCATCGTCATGATCGCGACCATGACGAGCTGGGTGAGGATCATGACGAGCGCGCCGAGGACCACGCCTCCGCGGCGTTCGTGTGCGGCGTCGGTGGCTGGGGACGTATCGGTGGCGGAGTTGCTGGACTGTTCGGCGGCGGCGAGGGTGCGGGCCGTGAGCAGCGGGTCGGGTCGCAGCCAGATGGCGAGGACGAGCGCGGCCAGGGCGTAGGCGGCACCGCCCAGCATGAAGGGGCCGGCCAGGTGGGGGATGCCGAGGGTTTCCGCGAGGTCGCCGGTGGGTGCGGCGAGGTTCGGGCCGGCGACGCCGCCGAGGGTGGTGGCGACCAGGACGGTGGACACGGCGCGGGCGCGGTGGTTCGGCTGGGCAAGGTCGGCTCCGGCGTAGCGGGCCTGGAGGTTGGTGGCGGTACCGGCTCCATAGACGAACAGGGCGATGAACAACAGGACGGAGGTGTCCAGAACGGCGGCGGTGATGACTCCGGCGCTGCCGATGGCTCCGGTGAGATAGCCGGTGGCCAGGCCGGGGCGGCGTCCGCGGGCTTGGGAGATGCGACCGACGGCGACGGCGGCGAGTGCGGACCCGGCGGTGAACAGGCCGCTGGGCAGCCCGGCGAGGCTGCTGGTGCCGAGCATGTCCTGGGCCAGCAGCGCGCCGACGGTGACACCGGCGGCGAGTCCGGCCCCGCTGAGGATCTGGGAGGCGACCAGGACGCGCAGGATGCGGCGCTGTGCCTGGGCGGTGTGGGTGGTCTCGGGGGTGTCGGGGGTGTCGGATATCGGGCCCGTGGTGTCGGCGTCTGGTGCGGGTCTGGTCATGTCTCTTCCGGTGGCGGTGGGTGGGGCGGTGGCGTCTCGGAGCGGCGACCTGTGCCCGGGGCTCGGCCAGCGCCTGCCGGGCTCGGCGCCGTAGGGGTGGTTGCTGGAGGGGTTGCCGAAGAGGTCCGTCAGGTGCGGCACCAACACCTCGACCACGCGAGGGTCGGCGGGGGTGGTGGCGTTGCAGTCCAGGTAGACCGGTCCGCCGGCCGGCCCCGGAGGTAGGGGCGGGGGCCGCCGTTCATGCCAAGCCCCCGGAGTCGACGGGCAGTTCGGCAAGCCGCCACTCCAGCATGCCGTCATTGAGGCGGACGGCCCGCCGCCCGAGGTCGGTCAGCAGCCGTACGGCGTCGTAGGCGAGCACGCAGTACTCGCCCCGGCAGTAGACGACGATCTCCGTCTCCTCGGGCAACTCGCCGATCCGGCGAACCAGTTCGTCGATCGGGATGGACACCGCGCCCGGGATGTGCCCGGCCCGGTACTCCTCCGCCGGCCGTACGTCCAGCACCACCACGTCCCCGGCCGCCACGCGGGCGCGCAGTTCCTCGTGGCCGACCTCCACCGCGCCGTCCTCACCGAGATAGGCGTCCCGGGCCGCGGGTACGGCGGCCTGGTGGGCCTCGGCGACCTTGCGCAGCAGCGCGAACAGCTGGGCCACGTCGTCGCCGGCGAGCCGGTAGTGGATGCGTACGCCCTCGCGGCGGGTGGCGACGAACCCGGCTTGCTTGAGGGTCTGCAGATGCGCTGAGGCCGTGGTCAGGTTCAGCCCCGCCGCCTTGGCCAGGGCATCGACCGTGCGCTCGCCCTGGGCGAGCAGATCGAGCAGTTCCAAGCGCTTTCCGCTGGCCAGCGCCTTGCCGCTGGCTGCGAAGGCGTCGTACAGCTGCGCCTTCGCACTGGCCGTGGTGCTTCCCGCCATGGGCTTCCTCCATAAATCCATGGAATATCGTAGAAGATGGCGGGAGTGGTGACCACCCGCCTGTGGAGGACGAGCACGCGATGGTGCGCTGCGACATCGCGTGCCGCAACGCCGTCTACGCCGTCACCTCTGAAGTTCGCGCTCGCGCAGGGCAAAGGGTTCGACGGTTTTCAGCCGCGCCAGCGGGAGGACAGGATCGCGCTGTCGAACTGATCGGTGCCCCAGCGCTCCGTGAAGTAGGTGTGCAGCCGGGCGGAGGAGACCCGGGAGACGGGATAGCCGAGCCGGCTCAGCTCGCGGTTGAGCCGCAGGGCCCGGACCACGATCCGCTGGGCGCACACCCAGGCCGGGGTCGCGCGCAGCAGTTCCAGCATCAGGTCGTCGGGCGGTACGCCGGGGGCCCAGCAGAAGCCGCGGACCAGGGCCGCCGCAGACTCGGGCGTCGCCCGCAGGCCGACCGGGCTCGACCAACACCGGCTCGGTGCCGGTGAGGGTGGTGACGCCCGCCGCGACGGTACGCGACTCCTCGGCGAGATCGTGGCCCGTCTCCCGAGGCCGGAGGGGCACGGTCCGCAACGACGGTGCCAACCGAGGGGCGCCCTTCGCCGGGTCCGCCTGGAGAGCGTAGAGCCGGTCGCTGAGATCGTCCCTGGAACCGCTGATCACGGTGAGCCGTCCCTGAGCGGCCTCGGTGAGCGCGCGGGCTAGCGCCACCTCGGGCGCGCCGTGGCAGCCGGATCCGGGCACGACGACCGGCAGATCGGGCGACCAGACGCTCACGTGGTAGCACGGAACGCCGGTGCCGCCCTCGCCGGGCGGCCAGGTCGCGTCGAACGCGGTGACGGAGACACCCGCTGCGCCGAAGCGGTCGAGCAGTTCCGCGCAGTCGGGGTCGTCCACGGAGGGCAGGTCGAGACGGGGGCGTTCGGCCCTGGGCAGTGTGGTCAGCCGCGCCACGGCGTCCCGTTCGATCACCTCGTACAGCGCGTGAAGGGCCGCCTCCGCCGTTGAATTCCCGCTGGCCAGGCCGTTGGTGGAAGTTGCGAAGGGGTGGTGGGTCCACTCCCGGCGCACCCGGCCGTCGAGACCCGCCAGGCCGACCGAAACCGATTCGAAGGTTGACCGTGGTTTGCCTCACCCGGTCACGAAGGTTGTCACGCTTCGCGCGGGAAGCTGGCCCGTGAAGGAGCCGTTCGACACGCTCATCGCGCCCAGAGACGCGAGGTTTCTGCTCGCGTCCGTCAACCAGGACGACACACTGGACGAGGTGTTGTTCACCAGGGTGAACGGCTGGCTCACCGACGAGGTCCCCTTGTTGATGGCGATGATGACCACTTTGGAGTCACCACCCTTGTACGCCAAGACGTAGAGGTTCGACTGGGGATTCGAGGTCGCGTCGATCCGCACATATCCCGGGCGGACGAATTTCGAGAAGTGCGCCATGGTGGCGCCGCGCTTGCTGATTCGCCCGTCTTCCCTCATGGGGCCGTAGCTACGCCTGATGTACCACCACACATACGCCTGGAACTCGGCGTCCACCAGGGCATGGTGGATATGTTCCGCCACGTCGAGCGCTTGGGGCCAGAGGTCCGCCGAATCGCTGCTGTTGGGATAGTAGACCTCGGTCATCCAGAGTTCTTTGCCCCTGCCCTTTTCCTTGAAGAGGGGGTAGGGGAAATTCTGGTACGGCGTGCCGTAGAGATGAGCCCCGAGAATATCCAGGTTGGCGAGCGCTGTCGGGTCGTTGAGAATCGGATCCGAGAAGCTCTTCACATACTGGAAGGACTCCGGCGCGATCACCTTGATCTCGATCGAGCCGGCGTTCTCGCGCAGGAAACGGATCATCTCGGTCGGAGTCCACCACGTCCAGTCATGCGCGTAATCGGGCTCGTTCTGCACCGAGATGGCGTACAGGCTCACGCCGTTGTCCTTCATAAACCTGCAGAAGTCGTTCAGGTGCTGCGCATAAGCGCCGTACATGTCGTACCGGAGCCGCTTTGCGTTGGACTGATCGCCGTGGACGAAGGTCTCGACCATCTGAGCGGGGGGATTCCACGGCGACGCGATGACGGCCGCCCCGTACTCGATCGCACGCTTCGCCGTCGCCACCTCGCGGCTCCAGTCCGCTCGGTTCTCGTGAACGGGGATTCTCAGCACGGAAAACCCAAGCTGCCCCTCGCCGTTGCCGAATGCCGTGTCTCTCTGGGCAGGTGTCAGATCGCTGATCCAGACCGTGTGGTTCATACCACCGAAGCCCCGGATCGTCTGCCGCACGGCCGACGGGTCGACGATCACAGTGGCAGCCGCCGCGGATGCCCCCACGGCAGGCGTCGCGGCCACGAGAGCCGGTAAGGCACTCATCGTCGCCAGAACGGACCTCCGGCTTGGGAATTCCGGTCCCTTGGCTGCGGATTCATTCTGACGTGACACCATTTATTTCTCCTCCCGAGTGTTTCCTCGACGCAGTGTTGTCATGGATGCCATTTTTCCGCATTGAGTTTTCCCGAGCTTGGGAGCGCTCCCATCGCCATTCGCACGTTAACGGCGTGACTCGCCACCGTCAACCTGCGCCGCCAGTTGGGCGGTCGGCGGCGGCGACCGCACATCTCCAAGGTCACTGCCCCTCCGACACGGGACTGGGGCCGCAGCCGGCAGGGAGGGGATCATGCCTGACCGTCGGAGGTTGTCGCACCTGTGTGCGGCCTGCCGATGGCTGAGAAAAACGCTTGGACGCCGCGGGCGTCGTCACGGGACACTGCGATTTCGGGCCGTGGCGTGGGAAGCATCTGATGGGCTGCCACACGACAACCCAGGGGTGGGATGAAATCATCTGAATCGCGCGAGGTCCCGCCGGGCAGGGGCTCGGTGATCCTCGCGCTTCGTTACTACGGACGGGAGTTGTCCCGGCTCCGGCGGGTGACGGTGCCCGCGATGCTCCTGCCCGCGTTGGGCAATATCGGCATCAACTACATCGCGCCGCTGATCGTCGCGAAGCTCGTAGCCCGAATCGCCGACGACAGCGGTGTCTCGATCGGCTCGACACTGCCCTACGTTCTCGGCTTCGTCGGCGTCCTGCTGCTGGCGGAGTTGCTGTGGCGTATCGGCATACATTGTCTGAACCGCGTTGACGCGCACGGTATCGAACACCTGTATGTGATCGGCATGGACGAGTTGTTCGCCAAGGACGCGGCGTTCTTCCACGACAACTTCGCCGGGTCGCTGACCAAGCGGGTCCTGAGCTTCGCCTCCCGCTTCGAGGAGTTCATCGACACCCTGACGTTCTCGGTCGTGGGCAGCCTCGTACCGCTGGTGTTCGCGTCGGTGGTGCTCTGGAGTTACGACCCGCTGCTCGTTGTCGGGCTCTTGGCGATGATCGCGCTGACGGCGCTGTGTGCGGCGCCCCTCATCCGCCGCCGCCAGAAGCTCGTTGATCAGCGCGAGGAGGCGATCGCCCGGGTGGCGGGGCACGTCGCCGACAGCCTGATGAACATGGACACGGTCCGGGCGTTCGCCGCCGAGGAACGGGAGGCCGCGGAGCATCGGTCCCGCGTCGCGGAGTCGCGGCGGCTCTCGCTGAGGTCGTGGGACTACGGCAATCTGCGCATCGACACGCTGGTCGCGCCGATGTCCGTGCTGACCAACACGCTGGGCCTGCTGCTCGCGGTCGCGCTCGGCGGGGGCAGCCACGGTGTGGAGGCGGTCGTGGTCGCCTTCACGTACTACTCCAACGCGACGCGGATCATGTTCGAGTTCAACCAGATCTACCGCCGTCTGGAGAGCTCGATGACGGAGGCCGCGCAGTTCACCGAACTGCTGCTGACGTCGCCGACCGTGCTCGACCCGGAGTCGCCGGAGCCGCTGCGGTCCGAGGGCGCCGGTGTCCGCTTCGAGAAGGTGGCCTTCGCCCACGCGGGCGCGGAGACACTTTTCGACGGCCTCGACCTGGCTGTGCCCAGCGGGACGAGGGTCGGTCTCGTCGGCCGGTCCGGCGGGGGCAAGACCACGCTCACCCAACTGCTGCTGCGGACGACGGACATCGAAGCCGGCCGGATCCTGATCGGGGGGCAGGACATCAGCAGGCTGCGCCAGGCCGACCTGCGCAGCCTGATCGCCTATGTGCCACAGGACCCGGCGATGTTCCACCGCACACTGCGGGACAACATCGCGTTCGCCCGACCGGACGCCACCGACTCCGACATCCGGCGCGCGGCCGAGGCGGCGCATGTCACGGAGTTCGCCGATGCGCTGCCGGACGGCTTCGACACCATGGTCGGCGAGCGCGGTGTCAAGCTGTCCGGCGGACAGCGCCAGCGGGTCGCTCTGGCCAGGGCGATCCTGCGCGACGCGCCGATCCTGCTGCTCGACGAGGCGACCAGCGCCCTGGACTCCGAGAGCGAGGTCCTCGTCCAGGAGGCGCTGTGGCGGCTCATGGAGGGGCGGACGGCGCTTGTGGTGGCCCACCGGCTGAGCACGGTCGCCGCCATGGACCAGGTCGTCGTCCTCGACCGCGGACGGATCGCCGAGCAGGGCACACACCAGGAACTGCTCGCGTCGGACGGCACCTACGCGAAGCTGTGGCAGCACCAGGTGGGCGGTTTCCTCGATGACAGCCCCGCACCGGCCGACCTGCGCTGAGCCTCGCGTCGGAAGGGCGCCCAACCGGCCTACGAAGACGACTTCCGGGCCGCTGCCGCCCCATGCCATCTGGCCTGATGCGTACACCGCTCCCCCAAGTCCCGTGAACCGGTCAATAAAGTACGTCGGCAGGCGGACCGCGGGGGGGGTGAGGAGGAGCACTGCTGTGGAGGCACGGGCGCACGCCGGGTGGCTGGACGAGTTGCTGCACGAGGTGCGGCGGCAGATGGCCCGGAGGACCGGGGCGGATCCACGGGCGGTTCTCGACTGGCTGAGTCGGCAGATCGACGCCGATATCGCGCTGGTCGGGAGTGCGGGCGCGGTGGAAACGGCCACCGCGCGCTTCCCACGGCAGATCCTGCCCTCGCTCGAACCCACGCTCGCGCGGCTCGCCGGTGGGCAGATGGCCGCGGCCGCCACCGAGGCCGGAGCTCTTCAGGTGCGTTTGGAGGCACTCGGCCCCCGCGCACCACGCCCGGTCCTGGTGGTGGCCGGCACCTCGGCGCCCACCCCCGACGCGGCGTCACTGGTCTCGCACGCAGGGAGCGTCATCGCGCTCCTGGACCGGGCACAGGACGCCGACACCACCTTCCGCGGCTATCAGCACAAGGCGCGACAGCTGCGGTTCGCCGTGTTCAGCGCCCTGCTGGCGGGGGACATCACACTGGCCCGACGGATGACCACCGGCGCCGTCCCGGCGCTGCTGGACGCCCAACGGCTGCGCGTCTATCTGCTGCAATGCACCCCCGAGGACCGTGACCGGCTGGCGCAGATCCACCAGGACGGATCGGGCTATCACGGCACGGGGCTGATGGTGCACTGCCCGGCCTTCAAGGAACACCTCATCTGCCTCGTCGCCGAAGATGCCGACGGGGCCGACGGGGCCGACGGGGCCGACGAGACCGAGGTGGCCGACGGGGCCGACGCCGACCCCGAGACGGCCCACGGTCAGGGCACGGTGCTGCGCCGCCTGGTCCGGGAGAATCCGCACTACGCGCTGGGCATCAGCAGCCCGTACCCGCTGGGCGCCACCGCCGAGGCGTACGGGCAGGCCCTGCACGCCCTTGCCGCGGCGCGTCATACACCCGAACGGGTGGGCGCCTACCTCGGCCGGACACCGCTGGTGCCACTGCTGCCCCACGAAGACGCGGGCACCTGGGCCCGCGCCTTCCTCCGTCCGCTGGGGTCCACGCCGAGGGCCACCCTCGACATCACCCGGCTCGCCGTCACCTTCCCCAGATCCGCCGTGGCCCGGCTGCTGGACATCAGCCGCAACACCGTCTCCCACCACCTCAGGCGGGTGGAGACAACTCTCGGCCTCGACCTGAGCGACGTCCGCACCCGTGCCGCCCTCGACCTGGCCTTCTGCCTGTCCCCCGGGCCGCAGTCGGACGACAGCTTGGGCGGCTCCGGCGGCTCCGGCGGCTCCGGCGGTGCGTACGGGCGGCCGACGCCCACCCTGGACGAACTGCTGCGCACCGAGCCCGCTCACGCATGGGCACGGGAATTCCTCCGCCCGCTCCAGGACACCCGTGGCCGCGATCTGCACACCACCCTGTGCGCCTGGATCGACGCGAACACGGACGCCCAGCGGACCGCCCGCCACTTGGGCCTCAGCCGGAACACCGTCAGGGCCCATCTGCGCGCCGCCGAACACCTGCTCAGCCGCGACCTGCTCACGACCGGTTCCGGAATCCACGACCTGGTGCACGCCCTGCACATCACCGGTCTGCCCTCGGCGGGCTGACTGCGCACCGTGCACATCTCGTGGCCACACGGTGCGCACCGTGCACCGTTGTCCGCCCCGCTGATCCGCTTTAGCGTCACTTCTGCCGCACAGCGCGGGAACGAGGCCCCGGCTCCGACCGTGACGACGGCCTGCATCACCACGTGGGGAGTGATGCAGGCCGTCGCCATACGCTGTCGCGCCTCGCAGGGAGACGGTTCAGGAACACGGGGGTGACGGTGCCGTCACGCCCGTGCTGCCACCCTTCATCGGGGGTGTCGACAGGACACCGAGTTCCTGTCGGCACCGATATGCCGTGGGAGGGTTCCGTCCGATGCCACCGCCAAAGGCTCTCGCGCTGCGGCCAAGGACGGCGAAGACGGCACCTGTCCCCACTCAGGACCGGCCGGAAGTACGCAGCCCCGCAGGACCCCACTTTCCTCCGTCCAATGCGGCGGTGACGGCCGCTTTGGCCGGCGGACACGGGGCCGCGCCGCTTCCGCCTTTATCAGCGCTATCAGCCCCGTTGCCGCCCGTCGGGCAGGATACGGTCGGCAATGGCGCGATCGCGGCGGCTCGATCGGCACCAGTGAACACGCCGGAGGCGGAGCCTGCGCCGGCTGCCGCGGCCTCCGGCGCCGCGCCGGATGTGCAGGCGCGGCCCGGCCCGAGCGCCGATCCGAAGTTCGCGACGCTGAAGAAGGACGTACAGCGCAAGAAGCGGTCGGTGGCGAGCTCCCATCCGCCCCCGAAGGCGGAAGCCGGGGCCGCGCAGGACGCCGCCCGGCCGCCCAAGGACGACGAAGAGGCACAGGGCAAGACCGCCAACGCCGAGAAGATGAACGAGGCCCAGCCGAAGGACTTCGACAAGGACGCGTTCATCAAGGCGGTCGAGAAGGCGATCGCCGAGAAGGCACCGAAGAACCTCGACGAGGCGGACAAGTTCGCCGACTCCGGCAAGGCCGACGAGGTGCGGGCGGAGGTGCACGGCAAGGTCGGCGAGGGCAAGGCGGACTCGGCCGAGCAGATCTCCACGACGACCGCCGCTCCCCCGGACACCTCGGCGGCCGTGCCCAAGAAGGTCGTGCCGATGACCCCGGACCGGCCCCCGGGGACCCCTGGCACGCCGAATCCGGGGAACGCGGTGCCGGACAAACTGCCGCCGTCGGCCACCGACTTGTCCGCCGGCCCCGCACAGGTCGACCGGCAGATGACGGACGCGCAGGTCACCGAGACGCAGTTGAAGAAGTCCAACGAGCCGACGTTCAAGAACGCCCTGGGCGAGAAGAAGGCCGCCGAACAGCACTCCGCGGTGGCTCCCGGCCGGATGCGCGGGCACGAGAAGAAGGAGCTGCGCGCCGCCACCGCGCAGGCCCAGCGGCTCGGCGCCGCCGCCATGGGCGCGATAGGCGCCCAGCGGGTGCGGACCGGGCAGCAGGTCGGTGCGGGCAAGACGGGTGCCAAGGGCCGGGACGAGGAGAAGCGGGCGCAGGTCACGGCGGTCCTGCAAGGGGTCTTCGACACCATGAAGAAGGAAGTCGAGGCGATCCTCGACGGCCTCGACAAGCTGGTCGACGACCAGTTCGGCAGAGAAGAGAAGGCGGCGCGGGACGCGTTCACCGCCGAGCACAAGCGGAAGATGGAGGAGTACAAGGACCGGCGGTACTCGGGCTGGACAGGCAAGGCGCGCTGGGTCAAGGACTTGTTCGCCGGGCTCCCCGCCGAGGCCGACAAGATCTTCGAGGCGGCGCGCGACAACTACGTCCGCCGAATGCGGCAGGTCATCTCCGACGTCGCCGACACCATCGGCAGCGAGCTGAACCGGGCGAAGCGCCGCATCGCCCAGGGCCGGACCGAACTGCAGGCCGCCGTGCGCAAGCTCCCGGCCGACCTGCGGTCCATCGGGCAGCAGGCGGCGGCCGAGTTCAGCGACAAGTTCGACGAGCTCACGCAGTCCGTGGACGACAAGGGCACGCAACTCGTCGACACGCTCGCCACCAAGTACACCGATGCGCTCAAGTCCGTCGACGACGAGATCGCCGCGGAGAAGGAGAAGAACAAGGGCCTCGTGGCCAAGGCCGTGGACGCGGTCAAGTCCGTCATCAACACCATCCTGGAGCTGAAGCGGCTGCTGCTGTCGGTCCTGGCCAAGGCCGCGTCGGCGGTCATGCTGATCCTCAAGGATCCGATCGGCTTCCTGCGCAACCTGGTCTCGGCCGTCGGCGCCGGTCTCAAGCAGTTCCTGGCGAACATCGGACGCCACCTGCAACAGGGCATCATGTCCTGGCTGCTCGGCAAGACCGCCGAGGCGGGCATCGAGCTGCCGTCCAAGTTCGACGCCCAGGGCGTGCTGCGGATGCTCGCCAGTCTGCTCGGGCTGACCTGGCAGAACATCCGCGCCCGGATCGTCCGCAAGGTCCCGAAGATGGAACCGGCGGTCGCGGCGGCCGAGACCGCGGTGCCGCTGGTCGCGGAGGTCCGTAAGCGGGGCGTCGCGGGGATGTGGGACGACCTCAAGACGCGCGTGGGCGACCTGAAGAAGGACCTGCTGGACAAGGTCATCGCCTACGTCACGCCGACCATCGTCGTCGCCGGGATCATGTGGGTGATCTCGCTGCTCAACCCCGCGTCGGCGTTTGTCCGGGCGGTGAAGCTGATCATCGACATCGTGCGCTTCATCGTCACCCAGGCACGCCAGATCATCGAGTTCGTGGGCGCGGTGCTCGACGCGGTCATCGCGATCGCGAGGGGCGGCAGCGGCGGCGTGCCGGGCATGATCGAGCGCGCGCTGGCCCGCTCCATCCCGGTGCTGCTGGGCGTCCTTGCCGCGATCCTGGGGGTGGGCGGGATCGCGGCCCGCGTCAAGCAGATCGTCCAGGCGATGTCCAAGCCGGTGGACCGGGCGGTGGACTGGGTGATCGACAAGATCGTGGGCCTGGTGAAGAAGCTATGGTCCAAGATCAAGTCCGCCTTCGACAGAAAGAAGCCCAAGCCAAAACCGAAGCCCAAGCGCCGGCCGGACCGGAAGCGGCCGGGCAGGCCACGTCGTCGGAGGCGTCCGGACCAGCGGCGACGTCCGGACCGGCGGAGGCCGAAGCGGAAGCGCGACCCGAAGAAGAAGCGTCCCGACAAGCGATCCAAGAAGGACATGCTTCGGGCCCTCGACGCCGCCGTGCGTGACGCGACGCGTCTGCTGAACGCCAAGTCGGCGACGGAGGAGACCATACGGCGAGGGCTTCCGGCCATCAAAGCGCGCCATCGCCTCTCCAGCATCGAACTCGAAAAGTCGGCCCGAAACACCTATTTCATTACGGTCTCCATCAACCCCAAGAAAAAGACCCCGTTCAAGACGCTCTTCCCTTACAAGATCGGCAAGGCTGCGGCGTCGACCGGGCTCACCGATGCCGGCGTGTCGGTCGGCGCCCTGCATGACATCGGCAATCCCATGCGGGAGAAGTACGCGGCCGCCTTCGTCATCAACATGGTGGCGACGCCCAACGAGGTGAAGGCGAAGCCGAGGATCGCCGCACGCTATCTCGAAGAGGCGTGGACCGGCTCCCCCGAAAAGAAGGTGGCCTGGGCCAGGACCGCCGTCATCATCGGCGTCAACTCCGCCGAACGCCTGGACCCGAAGCGTTCGAAGAGTGGCGTCCCCGCGATCTCGCAAGCACTGGGGGCGATCCTGCGCCCGGACAAGCTGCGCATGATCGCGTTCGGCTTCGTCTGGACTCCGGAATGGTTCGATATCAACAGCAAGAAGACCGTTCCGTTCAGCACGGTGAAAAACACGTACGACGGCTTGGACGACACGCACAAGAAGGCCGCACGTGACGAGGAGGGGAAGGGCATCGGCAGCAAGCGGGCGAAGGCGGTGCCGTACGGGCTCCTGCGCGGGCACGTCTTCACGTCCACGCACACCAAGCGCGCGGTCACCGTCCTCAGCAAGGTCAACCAGCAGGTGCAGGTCCTGAGCCAGGACCCCGACGGCGGCGTCCGCGCCCCCAAGGGCCGCGGCGTGCTGGCCGCGTATGACCAGATCCTCCGCACCATCACCGGCGATCCGGTCATGATCGTCGGCGGCTACGACTTCGATGAGCTCAAGTGGGAAGAGGGCGCCCAGGAGAGGGTGGTCCAGCTGACGCAGCTCGCCAACGCGATCGACCGGGCGGTCCGGGCGGCCGTCGCCCGGCACATCCCGGAGATGACGTACCCCACCGAGCCCAACACCCTGGTCAAGGTCTGGGACAAGAATCGCCGGAACGGCGTTTTCCAGATGATGCAGAATCGGGCCGACGAGGCGGCCAAGGACGCGCTTCCCTTTGGTTTCGGCGAAGGGGAAGGGCGCAGTTTCCGCAAGTGGCTGTTGCGTCTCTACGGCAACGCCTTCTCCATCGTCCATGACCAGAGCGCATCCGTCAGCAGCGACGCGAAGCTGAACGACCCCGGTCGCAAACTCGCGGTGCGCG
>NZ_MUNE01000443.1 GCF_002154605.1 Streptomyces milbemycinicus
CGGCGCAGTACGTCCTCGATCGCCTCGCCGGGGGCGGCCTGGGCCGGGATGGGCACCGGCACCCCGAAGAAGCCCACCGCGTCGTACGCGTCGACGTGGATACGGGTGTCCACCGGGACGGCGAGCACGAACCGGTCGCGCTCCCGCTCGCGGGCCAGCAGCACGGTCAGGGTGCCCAGGCAGAAGGCGGCCGGTGTGATCGCCAGCCGGCTCGCCCGGGACGACACCCGCTCCATGAGCCGGTCGGGGACCGGGATGGTCACACTGCCCGCCCGGAAGGAGCGCACCGGCGGGCGCGGCCGGGTGAGCGTCAGGTCGAGCCGGGCGCTGCCGGTGAACGCCTCGCGCCAGTCGGCCGCCGCGCTGTCGGGTTGGTCGTCGGGCCGCGCCCGCTGCGTGTCCTGCGCCTGGAGCAGCAGGTCGATGTCGCGGTTGGAGACGGTGTCGCCCAGCGGGGTGTCGCCCAGCGCGGCGCCTGACAGCTCGCGGTCGATCTCGGCCGCCACGAGCAGCAGCGACTGCAGATCGCTCACCGCGTGATGCGCGCCGAACACCAGGATCTGGCCCCGGTCGCCGCGGTCGAGCAGTTCGAACCGCCACAGCGGCGCGGCCGCCAGGTCGAACGGCGGCTCCAGCAACTCCCGTAGCCGTCCGGCCACCTCACCGTCCTCGTCCTCCCCGCCACCGAGCTCCGACCAGCGCAGCAGAGGTCCGGCGGGCTCTCGTTCGACCCGCAGCCGCGGCCCCTCCCCGGTGCCGGTGCCGGTGAGGATCGCCGTACGCAGCGCCGCGTGGCGCCCGGCCAGCCGGTTGAGGATGTCCGTCAGCCGCCGCCGGGTGGTGGGCACGGTGAGCCGGACCGCGAGGCCGATGGCGTGTGCGCCGCTCGGGGTGTCCTGCCGGGCGCTGCGCAACAGCCGCACCACGTCACGGGTCGCGGGCCGCACGTCCGCCTCGGGCACCTCCGCCTCGGCCGCCGGAAGAGCGGAACCCGGCCCGGTGGTGGCGTCCTGAGCGGTGTCCCGCTCTGCCAGCGCCGAGCCCAGGTCCCGCGCGAGGCCGCGGATGTCGGCCGCCGAGAACACCGCGGAGGTGGGCAGTTCGACGCCGAGGTCGCGGGTGAAGGCGTTGCGCAGCCTGACGATCATCAGGGAGTCGAGGCCCAGCTCCTTCAGGGCCGTGGTGGGGGCGGCATCCATGACACCGAGACCGGCCACCTCGCCGACCCTGGCCCGGACATAGGCCTCCAGCCGGTCGGTCCGCTCCCGGGCCGTCGTGGCCGTGAGCACCCGCTCGACCAGCCCGTCCGCGCCCGCCGCGGCGGCCGGGGCGGCATCCAGGGCGGTGGCCAGGTCGGACAGCAACGGCCGCGACCGTGCCACGTCGGGGTCGGACGCGAGCGCCGCCCAGTCCAGGGCGAGCGGCGCGAGTTGACGGCGCGCCGTGGGCAGCAGCCGCTCGAACAGCTCGCCCCCCTCCTGCGGGGAGAAGCCGATCAGCCCCGACCGGCCCACCGACGCGGCCCGGGTGTCGGACTCGGCCACCAGCCCGACGCCCGTCCAGGCACCCCAGTCGAGGCTGAGCGCGGACCGGTCGGCGCGGGCGAGATGGTGTGCCCAGGCGTCCAGGAAGGCGTTCGCCGCGCAGTACGCGCTCTGCCCGGCCGAGCCGAGCAGGCCCGCCGCCGACGAGAACAGCACCAGGCGCTCCGCCTCCGGCACCAGCTCCGTGAGCAGGGCCGTGCCCAGCACCTTGGGGGCGAGGACGCGCTCCACCCGCTCGTCCGTCAGATTCGGCAGAGTGGCGTCGTCGAGCACACCGGCGGTGTGCACGATGCTGGTGACCGGGCCGAGTTCGCGCCGCAGCCCGTCCAGCGCGGCGGTCAGGCCCTGCCGGTCGGCGACATCCGCCCGGGCGTGGCATACGGTGACGCCGCGCCCCCGCAGGGCCTCGAGCCAGCGCGCCGCCTCCGGGGCGGGCGCGCCCCGGCTCAGCAGCGCCAGCCGGCGCGCCCCGCGCCGCACCAGGCACTCGGCGACGACCCGGCCGAGGCCACCGAGGCCACCGGTGATCAGATACGTGCCGTCGGGGCCGATGTCGCCGCGCCCGGCGTCGTCCGGGCGGGTGCGTACGAGACGTGGCACCAGGCGGCCCGTCCCGCGCAGCGCGACCAGGCGCTCGTCGTCGGCGTGCCGCAGCTGTGTCCACAGGGCGTCGAGGCCGCCGTCGGTCGGCAGGTCGATCAGCGTGGCGGCCAGCTCCGGGTACTCCTGGGCCACCGCGAGGCCGAAGCCCCAGCCGAGCGCCTGCTGCGGATGCGTCACCTCCGTGCTGTCCACGGCGGCCTGGGCGCCCCGTACGACGAGGAACAGGCGCGGGGCCCGGCCGCCGGGCCGCTCGGCGAGCGCCCGTACCAGGTGCAGGGTGGTCAGACAGCACAGCCGGGCCACCCGGGTTGCCGCCTCGGCCGAGTCGATCGCCGGGGCGTCCAGGGCGGACAGCTGGACCACCCGCTCGGGCGGGCCCTCGGGGAACGCCTCCTCCAGCAGACGCGCCAGGTGTTCCGGGTTCAGCGGATCGAGCCGGTAGCGCCCCGGCGCCTCGGCCGCGAAGGAGTCACCCCTGCGGGCCACCACATGTGGCGCAGGGCCGAGCAGACCGCTGAGCGCGGCCCCCACGCCCGACTCGTCGGACAGGATCAGCCAGCTGCCCCGGGTGGGCAGCTCCCGCGCGGCGGACCGGGGCAGCCACCGCGTCTCGAAGAGCGAGCCGTCGAGTGGAGACAGGCCGGCCAGCGGGGCCAGCCGGAATCCCTCGATGCCCAGGACGAGTTGTTCCCGCTCGTCCCAGAGCCGCAGATCCAGGGTCACGGCGTCCCCGTCCACCGCGCGCAGCGAGCAGGCCGCCCAGGCCGGAGCGGTACGCAGCCCCGTGAACCGCAGCCGTCCGACCCCGGCGGGTACGAACGCCCGGCCCGCGGGGGCGTCGCCCGGCAGGGCGGCGGTCTGGAAGGCGGCGTCGAGGAGCGCGGGGTGCAGCAGATGCCCGGAGGCGGGCAGCTCGGCCAGGCGGCCGAGCGCCGCCGCCGCCGAGCGCCGCCCCTCCGTCAGGCGCCGGAACGCCGGGCCGTAGTCGATGCCCAGGGCGGCGAGGCCGGCGTGGACACCGGCCATGTCGACCGCCTCGACGCATCTGTCCCGCAGCGCGGCGAGCCGTTCACCAGCGGCGCCGGGCTCGTCGTCGGTGTGGGCGACGAGCCCGCGGACGTGCCGTATCCAGGTCGGCCGCCGCTCGTTCAGGGCTGTCGAGGCGATGGTGAAGCTCCGTACGCCGCCCTCCTCGGGCCGCAGGACCAGTTGCAGCCGTACGGGCGCGTCCGCCACCAGCCGCAGCGGCGCCTCGAACTCGACCTCGGCCAGCCGCACCGGTCCGCCACCGTCCTGGAGCGCCGAAGCCGCCGCGAGCGCCATCTCCAGGAACGCCGCGGCGGGCAGCCACACCTCCCCGGCGACCCGGTGGTCGGACAGATAGCCGAACCGGCCGTCCCGCAGGTCGATGTCGGTCTGGAAGAGGTGCCGGTCCGGTTCGTCGCTGGCCTCCAGATGCGTGCCGACCAGCGGCGAGGTGCCTGGCCCCGAGGCCGGCGCGGGAGCGGCCGACAGCCAGTGGCGCTCCCGGGCGAAGGCGTATGTGGGCAGGTCGGCGCGGCGGCCCGCCGGGAAGAGGGCCGACCAGTCGGGCGTATGCCCCGCGCCGTACAGCCGCCCGAGTTGGCGCAGCAGCCCGTCCCGGCCGCCGTCGTCGCGGCGCAGCGAGCCGACGCTCACCGCTTCGACTCCGGCCTCGGCGGCGACTGACTCGATCGCCGGGCCCAGCGATGGATGCGGGCTCAGCTCGACGAAGTGGCGGTAGCCGTCGTCCAGCATGCGCCGCACCGTGTCGGCGAACCGGACCGGCTGCCGCAGATTCGCGTACCAGTAGTCGGCGTCCAGACGGTCACCGGCGATGGGTTCCGCCAGCACCGTCGAGTACAGCGGGGTCCGCGCCCGTGTGCCGCGGACACCGTCCAGGGCGTCGAGCAGTTCCCCGCGCAGCGGAGCCATCAGCGGGCTGTGGGAGGCGAACGCCGACGACAGCCGCCGCGCGGGCACCCCTTCCTCGTCGAGCCGCCGCCGCAGCTCGGCCAGCGCGTCGAGGTCGCCGGAGACGGCGGTGGATGTCCCGCTGTTGACGGCCGCCACGAACAGCCGGTCCGGGTACGGGGCGAGGAACCGCTCGACCTCTTCGCGCGAGCGCTCCACGGACAGCAGCCCGCCCGCACCCGCCAGCGGCACCACCGCGCGGGCCCGCCGGGCCACCACGGCCGCGGCGGCGTCCAGCGTGAGGGCGCCCGCGCCGTACGCCGCGGCGATCTCGCCCAGACTGTGGCCGACCACCGCGTCGGGCACGACCCCCAGGGAGCGCCAGGCGGCGGCCAGCGCGGCGTTGACCGCGAACAGCACCGGCTGCAGAACGTCCGTCCCCGCCAAGTCGGGCGCGCCCTCCTCGCCGCGCAGCACCGCGAGCACCGACCAGCCGGTGTGGCGGGCGATCGCCTCGTCGCAGCGGGACAGCTCCTCCCGGAACGCCTCCGAGTCGGCCATCAGCTCCACACCCATGCCCGGCCACTGTCCGCCGTGTCCGGGGAAGACGAAGGCCAGCTTGCCCGTGGGCGCGGCCCCCGGCGGCGACAGGCACACGTCTGCCTGAGTGTCCCCCCTCGCCACCGCGTCGAGACCGGCCAGCAGCTCGCCCCGGTCACCGGCCGGCACCGCCGCGCGCCGTTCGAAGTGGCTGCGGTGGCGGGCCAGCGTATGGGCGATGTCCGGCAGCGCGGACGCGAGGCTGTCGGCCGGGAGCGCGGCCAGGTGTTCGGCGAGCCGGGCGGCCTGACCGCGCAGGGCGGCGTCGCCGCGCGCGGACACCACGAACAGCCGCCGCTCCGGGGCCCCTTGAACTGATGGGATCGGTGCCTGATGTGGGGCTTCCTCCACGACCACATGGGCGTTGGTGCCGCTGATCCCGAACGCGCTGACCCCCGCGCGCCGCATCCGCGCGCCCGCCGGCCAGGCCACCGGTTCGCGCAGCAGCCGCAGCCCGCTGCTGTCCCAGTCCACGTGGCGGGTGGGTCGGGTGGCGTGCAGGGTGCGCGGCAGCGTCTGGTGGCGCAGCGCGAGCACCACTTTGATCAGACCGGCGATGCCCGAAGCCGCCTGGAGATGGCCGAGGTTCGATTTGAGCGAGCCCACGTACAGCGGGCGGCCCTGCGGGCGGGAGGCGCCGAACACCTCCGACAGGGCGCCCGCCTCGATCGGGTCGCCCAGCGTGGTGCCCGTGCCGTGCGCCTCCACGTAGTCGATGTCCGCGGGCGCGAGCCCGGACAGCTCCAGGGCCCGGCGTACGACCCGCTCCTGGGCCGGGCCGTTCGGTGCCGAGAGGCCCTGACTGCGGCCGTCCTGGTTGACCGCGGTGCCGCGTAGCACGGCGAGCACTTCGTCGCCGTCGCGCCGCGCGTCGCCCAGCCGCTTGAGCACCACCATCCCCGCGCCCTCGGCCCAGACCGCGCCATCGGCGTCGTCGGAGAACGACCGGCACCGACCGGTCGGGGACAGCCCCCGCAACCGGCTGAACTCCACGAACGTCTGCGGCGTGACCATCAGCGTCACCCCGCCGGTCAACGCCAGATCGCACTCGCCGGAGCGCAGCGCCTGTGCGGCCAGATGCACCGCGGCCAGCGAGGAGGAGCACGCGGTGTCCACGGTCAGGGCCGGGCCGTGCAGCCCCAGGGCGTAGGCGAGCCGGCCCGAGGCCACGCTGAGCGCCGTCCCGGTGCCGACATGGCCGTCCAACTGGTCGAGCCGGGACCCGGCCAGGTAGTCGCTGCCGAACATGCCGATGTACACGCCGGTCGTGCTGCCCGCGAGCTCGGCCGGCACCATCCCGGCGCGCTCCAGCGCCTCCCACGCCGTCTCCAGCAGCAGCCGCTGCTGCGGGTCCATCGCGGCGGCCTCGCGCGGGGTGATCTCGAAGAAGCCCGCGTCGAAGGCGTCGATGTCCCGCAGGAAACCGCCCTCCCGGGCGTACGTCTTGCCCGGGGCCTCCGGATCGGGGTCGTACAGCGATGCGACGTCCCAACGGTCCGCCGGGAACGGGCCGACCGCGTCGCGGCCCTCGGCCAGCAGCTCCCACAGCGCCTCGGGGCCGGCGACGCCACCCGGCAGCCGGCAGGCCATGGAGACCACGGCGATCGGCTCGTCGGATCCGCCGTGCGGCGACGGGGCGCCGGACGCGGGCCGCTTTGCGGCACGGTCGGCGGACGCGAGCACGGTGTTCAGCAGATGGTCCGCGAGCCGGGCCGTCGTCGGATGGTCGAACAACACGGTGGCCGCCAGCCGGGAGCCGAGCCGGGCACCGATCCGGTTGCGCAGCTCGACGGCCATGAGCGAGTCCATGCCCAGCTCGCGCAGTGGCTGATCGGGGCGGATGGCGTCCGGCGAGCGCAGCCCCAGAACCCGGGCCGCCTCCTCGCGGATCAGGGAACGCACCCGTTCGGCACGCTCGGCCTCCGGCAGGCGGGTGAGCCGGTCCGCCAGGGCGGCGCCGCCCCGGGTGGCCTGTGGCGCGGGCAGCAGCGTGCGCCACAGCGCCGCCGGGCCGCCGTCACGGGCGAAGGTGTCGCGCAGCCGCGACCGGTCCAGGGCCCAGGCGACCAGATGCGGACCGCTGTGTGACAGCGAGAGTTCGACCAGCTCACACGCCTGATCGGGGGTCAGGGCGCGATAGCCGGCCTGGGCCATCCGCTCCAGATCCGCGTGTTCGGCGGCGAGCCCGGCCCCCGACCAGGCCCCGAAGGACACGGAGAGGCCGGGCATCGCCAACGCCCGCCTGTGGTAGGCCAGTTGGTCGAGAAAGACGTTGGCGGCCGCGTAGTTGCTCTGCCCGGCGTTGCCCACCACCCCGGCGGCCGAGGACACCAGCAGGAACAAGTCGAGCGGTGTGTCGGCGGTGAGCCGGTGGAGGTTGACCGCGCCCGCCACCTTCGGGCGCAGCACCTCCGCGAACCGCTCGGGCGTCTGCTCGGCGAGCACCCCGTCGGCCAGCAGCCCCGCGCAGTGCACGACACCGCGCAGCGGCAGCTCACGGCCACCGCCTGCACGGCCGGCGCCTGCACGGCCGACGCGGTCGAGCACCTTGGCGAGCGCAGCCTCGTCCGCCACATCGCACGCCACCACGTCGACCTCGGCGCCGAGCGCGGACAGCTCCGCGGTGACCTCGGCGCGGCGCGGGTCGTCGGGGCCCCGCCGGGAAGTCAGCACCAGCCGCGGGACACCGCTCCTCGCCAGCCACCGCGCGATATGCCCACCCACCGCGCCCAGGCCACCGGTGACCAGCACCGTGCCGTCGGTGGGCACCACCGTGGCGGCGCCGCACAGCTCCAGATCCGACCGGTCGTCGAGGGGGGTGGCGTCGCCGACGCGGGCGCGTACGAGGCGTGGCGCGAGCAACCGGCCGTCGCGGAGGGCGAGTTCCGGCTCGTCGGGCTCGGCCACGGCGGCGGGCAGGGCGGGCCATGGGCCGGGGCCGTCGAGGTCGATCAGGCGCAGTCCGAGCTCCGGGTGTTCGGCGCGGGCGCTGCGAGCCAGGCCCCACAGGGCCGACTGGGCCAGGCCCCGGACCGTGTCGCCGCCGTCGGCCGCCACCGCGCCGCGGGTCACCCAGACGACCCGTGACGGCGCCCGGTCCCGCGGAAGCGCGAGGAGAGCCCGTAGCTCGGCAAGGCCGGCCGTCGCCAACTCCTCCGCACGGGTGGCCGGTTCGGCTTCCGTGCCGGAGGCCGGCCAGAGCCTGATCAGCGTGTCGGTGCCGTCCGGCACCGCGTCCACCGTGTCGGCCGTACGCAGCCCGGTCCCCGCCGGGTCGAGACTGCTCAGGGCCGCCGCCAGATGCTCGTCCGAAGGGTCACCGAGCAGCGTCCAGCCATCGCCCGGCGACGGCGCGACGCCCGGCTCGGCCTCGGTGGCCACGGCCGTCCATGCCACCTCGTACAGATGCCGAGCGCTGTCGGCGGCGCCCCGCAGCTCCGCCGGGTCGGCGGCGCGCAGCCGTACGCCCTCCAGACGCCCCACCGGAAGGCCATCGGTGTCCCACAGCACCACGTCCAGGGTGACATCCGCCCCCGCACCGCCGGTGCGCCGCACCGACGCGATGAGGTCGGCCGCCTCGCCAGGCGGCAGTTCGCACCGGTCGACGGCGACCGGGAGCAGCACCCGGCCGGAGGTGTCGAACGCGGCGGCCACCTGCAACGCGGCGTCCAGCAGGGCCGGATGGACCGGATACGGATCCGCCACATCGCGGGCGTGCGACGGGAGCGACAGCCGGGCCAGCAGCTCACCGTCGCCGGTACGCACCGCCGACCGGACGCACTGGAACGCCGGGCCGTAGGTCAGGCCCGCCTCGGCGAGACGCCCGTACGTATCCGGGGCCCAGCACGGCTCGGTCGCCTCCGGCCACACCGGAGGCGGGCCGAAGGCCCCGGTGGCGGGCTCGCCGGCCGATGCGGTGGCGTGCAGCGTCCACCCCGAGGCCCCGGACTCCGGCCCGCGCGGCCGACTGTGTACGAACACCTCCGGCACGGCCCGCGGGTCCGCGGCCACGACCTCGACGGACACCTCCACCGTGCCGGAGGCGGGCAGCGTCAGCGGCGCGAGCAGCAGCAGATCGGCCACATCGGCCGGACCGTCGGGGCGGGCCACCGCGAGCGCGGCCCGGCACAGCTCCGCCAGGGTCGTCCCCGAGACCACGACCTGCCCGAACACCACGTGGTCGGGCAGCCATTCGGCCGTGGCGCGGGACCACTCGCCCCGGAACGTCCAGCGCGACGCGTCCGGCGACTGCAACTGGACCCCGAGCAACGGATGTCCGGCGCGGGGGAGCAGGCCCCAGGCGCCGGCCGAGGAGTCGGGCTCGGTCCAGTACCGCTGCGGATCCCATGCGTACGTCGGCAACTCGGCCCACGCCCCGTCGGCGACCAGACGCGACCAGTCGATCTCCCGCCCGTGGACGTGCAGTTCGGCAGCCGCCCGGTCCAGACAGGTGGGCCCGTCCTCGTCGCGCCGCAGGGAACCGACGGCAACCAGGTCGCCTGCGGTGTCCTCGGCGACCGTCCGCAGGGCGGTGATCAGCGACGGATGCGGACTGAGCTCGACGAAACAGCGGTAACCGTCGGCCACCATGCGCTCCACGGTGGCGGCGAAGCGGACCGGTTCGCGCAGATTGCGGTACCAGTAGTCGGCCTCCAACTCCTCGCCGACCGGCCCGCCGAACACCGTCGAATACCACGCCACGGACGCCGGATACGTGACGATGCCGTCGAGTTCGGACAGGATCGCCTCGCGTACGGGCTCGACCTGCGCGCTGTGCGACGCGTAGTCGACACCGAGCCGCCGGGTGAACACCTGCTCCCGCTCCAGGTCGGCCAGCAGCGACTCCAGCGGCGCCACGTCCCCGGCCACCACCGTCGACCTGCCGCTGTTGACGGCCGCGACGGACACCTCCCCGCCCAGTTCCGCGATGCGGGCCTCGACCTCCTCGTGCGGCAGGGCCACCACGGCCATGGCGCCCGTCCCCACCACATCGGTCAGCGTCCGGCTGCGCAGCGCGACCACGGCCGCCGCGTCGTGCAGACTCAAGCCCCCGGCGACACAGGCCGCCGCGACCTCGCCCTGGCTGTGCCCCACCACCGCGTCCGGCCGCACCCCACGGGCCCGCCACACCGCCGCCAGGGACACCATGACGGCGAACAGCACCGGCTGGACGACATCGACCCGCTCCAGCGGAGGTGCCTGCGCGTCGCCGCGCAGAACGGCCGTGACCGACCAGTCCGTGTACGGACGCAGGGCCGCGTCACAGCGGTCGAGCTCGTCCGCGAACACCGCCGAGCGGGCCAGCAGATCACGGGCCATTCCGGCCCACTGCGCGCCCTGGCCGGGGAACACGAAGGCCAGTTTCCCCGGCGGAAGCGTCTCCGGTGCCTCCACGACCAGGTTCTCGTCGGCCTGCCCCGACGCCAGGCCGCGCAACCCGCTCAGCAGCTCGTCGCGGTGGCGCGCCACGACGACGGCGCGCTGCTCGAAGTGCGTACGGTGATGCGCCAGCGTCGCGGCGACGGCCGACAGCGGCGGGCCCGGTTCGGCCGCCGTCAGGGCGTCGAGGAGCCGGCCGGCCTGTCCGCGCAGCGCGGGCAGGCCGCGGGCCGACAGCGGGAACAGCGTCACCTCCGGCCGTCCGTAGCCAGTGTCCTCCTGCCGCGACGGCGCGGCGGCGGACGATACGGGGGCGGACGATACGGGGGCGGTCGGCGTCAGGTCCTCCGGCGCCTCCTCGATCACCACATGCGCATTGGTCCCGCTGATCCCGAACGCGCTCACCCCGGCTCGGCGCACCCGCTCGCCGCGCGGCCACGCCCGCGCACGGCCGGGCACCTCCAGGCCGCCGCCCGCCCAGTCGATCTGCTCGGTCGGGTGCTCCGCGTACAGCGACGCCGGAAGCAGTTCGTGTCGCAGGGCCAGCACCATCTTGATGAGGCCGGCGATCCCCGCCGCGGCCTGAGCGTGGCCGATGTTCGACTTCACGGACCCCACGCCCAGCGGCCGGTCGCCCGGGCGGCCGGGGCCGAAGACGGAGGCCAGCGCGCGGCCCTCGATGGGGTCACCGAGCCGGGTGCCGGTGCCGTGCGCCTCCACGTGGTCCACGTCGTGCGGTTCGAGGCCCGCCGCGGCCAGGGCGGCGCGTACGACCCGCTCCTGCGCCGGGCCGCTGGGGGCGCTCAGCCCCTGGCTGCGGCCGTCCTGGTTGATCGCCGAGCCCTTGACGACCGCGAGGACCCGGTCGCCGTCCCGCCGCGCGTCGGCCAGCCGCTTGAGCAGCACCAGTCCGCAGCCCTCGGCCCACACCACGCCGTCCGCGTCGTTCGAGAACGGCCGGCACCGCCCGGTGGGCGACAGCCCGCGGAGCCTGCTGAACTCGACGTGGCCGCGCGGGGTGACCATCAGCGTGACGCCGCCGGCCAGGGCGAGGTCGCATTCGCCGCCCGCCAGCGCCCGCGCGGCCAGGTGCAGGGCGACCAGCGAGGAGGAGCAGGCGGTGTCGACCGTCACGGCCGGGCCGCGCAGATCCAGTGTGTAGGCGAGCCGGCCGGAGGCGACGCTCGCCGCCGCGCCCGTGCCGACATGCCCGTCCAGCCGGCCGAGCCCGGCCGAGGCCAGATAACCACTCTCGTACAGGCCCAGGTAGACACCGGTGGAGCTGCCGCTCAGCGCCCGGGGGACCATCCCGGCCCGCTCGATCGCCTCCCAGCCGGTCTGCAGCAGCAGCCGCTGCTGCGGGTCCATCGCGGCCGCCTCGCGCGGCGCGATGCCGAAGAACGAGGCGTCGAAGCGGTCGATGGCGGTGAGGAACCCGCCGCGCAGGGTGTACGCCTTGCCGGTGGCCTCCGGGTCCGGGTCGTACAGCGCCTGGGTGTTCCAACGGCCCGCGGGGACCTCGCCGATGACGTCCTCACCCGCGGCCAGGAGCCGCCACAGCCCCTCCGGGTCGTCCGCGCCCCCGGGGAAGCGGCAGGCCATCGAGATGATCGCGATGTCGTCCGCGGGGGACGCACCGGACACGGGGGACGCGCTGGGCGTACGGACGGGGCCGGCACCGGACAGTGCCGCGGCGACCGAGGAGATGGTGGGGTGGTCGTAGAGGAGGGACGGATCCAGCTCACGGCCGACCTGCTCGGACAGGCCCACGGCCAGCGCCACCAGATCGCGCGACCCCAGGCCGAATTCGGCGATCGGCCGCTCGATCTCGACCCGCAGCGGATCGAGCCCGGTACGGTCGGCGACGGCCCGCACCAGCCACGCCTGGACGGCCTCGGCGGAGGACTCGGGGAACTTCCTCGCGGACATCGGCTAACCGCCGCTGCCGTTGGAGGAACCGACCGCTGCGCCGACTGACGAGTTGGCCGCTGAGCCGACGACGGACAGCGTCCCCTCGAGATACGCCGTCCGGGAGGCGCGGCGCTGGATCTTGCCGCTGGACGTCTTGGGGATGGTGCCGGGGCTGACCAGCACGACGTCCCGCACCGACAGGCCATGGGCCTCGCCGATCGTGCTGCGGATCAGGGCGGTGATCTGGTCGAACTCGGGCGCGGCCTCCGGCGCCGCCTCCGCGACGACGACCGGCTGCTCGCCCAGCCCCCCGTCCTCGACGGAGAACGCGGCGGTGCAGCCGGGCCGCAGCGCGGGGTGGCACATCTCGGCCGACAGCTCCAGGTCCTGGGGGTAGTGGTTGCGCCCGTCGATCACCATCAGGTCCTTGATCCGGCCGGTGATGAACAGCTCCCCGTTCCGCAGGAATCCCAGGTCGCCCGTCCGCAGAAAACCGCTCCTGCCGTCCTTCAGCGACGCCCGGAACACCTCACGGGTCGCGAGGGTGTTGCGCCAGTAGCCGCGGGCGACGCTCTCACCGGCGACCCAGATCTCGCCGACCTCGCCCTCGGGGCACTCCTCAAGGCGTTCGGCGTCGACGATCAGCACCGTCATACCGGGGCCCGGCCGGCCGCAGCCGACCAGTTCCGCGTCGGCCGTCCCGGGGCGCGCACCGAGCGAACCGATGTCGGACCTGCTGACCAGCGTCGGCGCCGCGCCCACCGAGCTGCCGCTCACCATCAGCGTCGCCTCCGCGAGCCCGTAGCACGGGAGGAACGCCTCACGCCGGAAGCCGGCGGTGGCGAAGGTGTCGGAGAACCGCCGCAGCGTCGCGGCCCGCACCGGCTCGGCGCCGTTGAACGCCACGCGCCACGGCTCCAGGTCGAGACGGTCCATGAGCTCGGGCGTGGCATGCCGCAGACACAGCTCGTAGGCGAAGTTGGGCGCCCCGCTGGTGTGCGGGCGGTACCGCGAAATGGCGGTCAGCCATCGCTCGGGCCGTTGCAGGAAATGCAGCGGGGAGAAGAGGGTGGACGTCCCGCCCAGGTAGAGGGTGTTGAGCACGGGGGCGATGAGTCCCATGTCGTGATACACCGGCAGCCAGCTGACGAAGAGCTCCCCGCCGCACTCGGCGATCGCGTCGGGGCTGTGCCCGAATCCCTCCGTGAGGACCCGCTGGTTGTCCATCAGATTGCCATGCGTCACCGCCACGCCGCGCGGAGCCGAGGTCGAGCCGGATGTGTACTGGAGAAACGCGACCGAATCCGGACTGATCTCCGTTGCCTGCCAGGAATTCTCCGCCTCGTCGGGTATTTCCTCGGTGATGACGCAGGTGATGTCGGCCAGTTGGGGAAAGTCCTCCGCCATGCCGGCCAGGGATTCGATGACCTGCCGACCGCCCAGGATCACCTTGACATCCGCGTCGGCGATCAGGCGCTTCATCCTGGTCAGGGCCCGGTGGTTCTGCCTGCGCCCCTGCGCCGGCACGCCCGGCACCGCGATGACCCCGGCCGAGAGACACCCCATATAGCCGCAGATGAATTCCGCGCCGGGCGGATACAGCAGCAGCGCACGGGAACCGGCGAGACCGCGCTCCTGAAGCCAGGCGCCGATGGCCCGGGAACGCCGGCCCAGCCGCCCGTACGACAATTCCTGAATCTCCCCGTCGCAGTCTCCCGTGGCGAGATAGCGATAGGCGATTCGGTCGGGTTGGCGCGACTCATGAGTAAGCATCATGTTGACCAGCGAGTCAGGCATGCGCATCAGAGTACGGTCGGGTGACCCTGACAAAACGGGGCAGTCCCACGGAGTGGACGCGGGTCCGGGGCAGGTCGGCGGCAGGTCCGGGTCGTATTTCGAGGGGTTCGACCATCCGCCCCGCACCTGCTCACCGCGCGGCCCCTACGAGGCAGCCTCCGTCAACCCGATCCTCCGCCCGGGCCACGTCGCGCAACACCCGGTGGCGCCGGGGCCGATCACCCTGGCCACCGACTGGTTCGACTACCGGTCCACCGCCGCCGACACTCACTGACCAGGCATGTTACGACCCCTCGCCACCGGCCCGGCCGCGGCGGCGCAGCAGGAGCAGCCCGCCCGCGAGGGCGGCGATCCCGCCGGCCGCGGCGACCCCGACCAGCTCACCCGAGCCGGTGGCGGCCAGGTCGCCTCGGCCGCCCTGCGGCCGGGCCGAGGAGGGCGCGGCGGAGGACGACGAAGCGGTGGCGGAGGCGGAAGGGGAAGGGGATGAGGAAGGGGCCGAGGTTGAGGCCCGGTCCCGGGTGAAGCACAGGGTGCCGAAGCCGAGTTGGTCGTAGCCGCCGCTGTTGGGGCCGTAGTCCCCGCCACCGCCCTCCGGGGCGGCCTTGGCGGCGATCCGGGTGACATACGGCGCCGGCCGGCCCCGGCGCTTGGTGTAGTGGTTGGCGATCATGGCCCAGATGGGCCGGACCATCGCCGGGTCGGCGTTCGCGGCCTTGGTGACGGTCTCCGTCCCCGACCAGACACCGGGGGCGCCCTTCCGCCGGCTGTAGGGGGTGAAGGGGACATCCCCGCCCAGGCTCCACTTGGCGACGTACTCGGCGCCCTTGAGGAAACGGCTGTCGTCGTATCCGTACAGGTCGATGCCCTGGTTCCAGGCCATCTCGCAGACGGTGCCCATCAGTCCGACGCCGAGCAGGGCATGCCCCTGGTCGCGGCCCGCCTCGACCCATTCGGCGAGGCCGTCGGTGTGGACGACGGGGATGGCGTTCTTGATCGAGCCCATGCCCTCGCCGTGTTTGAAGTAGTTCACCGCCCGGTCGACCGTGGCGCGGTCGTCGCAGAGGATTCCGGTGGCCAGCACGCAGGCCATGGCCGTCAGATCCCAGTTGGCCCAGTAGTTGGTGATGTACGCGCCGTTGTGGCGGGTGAGGAAGTCCTCGCTGACCGCGCAGAACACCTCGCGCTGCATCTTCTGGAAGCGGGCCAGCTCGAACCCCTCGTAGCCGCGCATCAGCTCGGCGGCGTTGGCGAACTGGTAGCCGTACAGGCCCGCCGCGAGAAACCGGTCGGCGGAGCCGGCCAGCCCGGTCAGCCTGGCCGACCAGGCGTTGAGGACATCGCGGGCGGTGTCCGCGTGCGCGGTGTCGCCGGTGATGTGCCAGCGCAGGGCGTTCTGGTAGGCGGCGTGGATGTCGTTGTAGAGCGTGCGGTAGTTCTCCGGCGAGCCCGAACCCCGGTAGACGGTCGGCTGCGGATTGGCCTTCCAGCCGGCCCCCGCATGGGGGTTGGCGGTCAGCCGGGCGAAGCCCGCCCGGTAGGGGGCGGCCCCCGCCTTCACCTTGGCGGCCATGCGGTCGAGGTCCGCCCGGGTGTGCAGCATCCCCGGGTGCGCGAAGGTCCCGGCCGCCGAGGCCGTGCCCGCCGCGCCGACGACCGTACCGATGCCTCCGGCACCCGCCGCGGCCCCGGCGATCTTCAAGATGTTCCTGCGGCTGATGTCTGCTGCCACTGCTGTGCTCCTCGGGTTCGGATCCGTACGCACAGGAGACGCGGCGCGGCGCGGGGGATAACAGAAAATCGGTGGGCGCGTGTGCCTCGGTGTCCGGGGCCCGCGGAAGCGCGTCCGCGGGCCCCGGGTGCACGGCTCACTCGATACGGGCCACCAAGCTCGGCTCACCACGTACGGCTCACCGCGTGGCGTGTCCCCGTACGGCGCGGGTGCCCGGGTCGTGGCCGGCCAGGGGCGCGATATGTGCGGCGGCCGCGGTGCCGGGGACGGTGCAGGACTTGCCGTTCAGCGTGTAGTTGCCCGGCGCGGGGTTGGTGCCGGTGTAGGTGCCGTTGAAGCCGATGGTGGTGGAGGCGCCGGTGGCCAGCGCGGCGTTCCAGCCGGCGTCCTTGACGGTGACCTGGGTGCCGCTCTGGCTCCAGGTGCCGTTCCACCCCTGGGTGACCTTCTGGCCGCCGGCGAGGGAGAAGCCCAGCTGCCAGCCGTTGAGAGCGGGGCCCCTGTTGGTGAGGGTGACGTTGGCGGTGAAGCCGGAGCCCCAGTCGTTGCTCACCCGGTAGTCGACCGTGCAGGTGGCGGCCGGGGCCGCGGCGGTGGTCAGCCGCACGGTGGCCGAGGGTGGCGAGCTGCGGCCCGCGGTGTCCTTGGCCACGACGCGGAAGGTGTAGGCGGTGGACGGGGAGAGGCCGGTGACGGTGGCGCTGGTGGCGGGGGCGTCGACCGTGGCCACCGGGACGGTGCCCGCGGGGTCGCCGGAGTACACCTGGTAGCTCGCCACCGGGGACGAACCGGCGGTGGACGCGGCCCAGGACAAGGTGGCCCGGTCCGAACCGACCGCGGTGGCGGTCGG
>NZ_MUNE01000444.1 GCF_002154605.1 Streptomyces milbemycinicus
CCCGGTGCGCGGCGCCCGGGCGGGCGACGTCGACTTCGTCGTCGTCCGCGAGAACGTGGAGGGGGAGTACAGCGAGGTCGGCGGCCGGCTCAACCGCGGCTTCCCGGACGAGATGGCCGTCCAGGAGGCCGTCTTCACCCGGGCCGGCGTGACCCGCGTGCTGGACTACGCCTTCGAGCTCGCCGCGCAGCGCGGCGGCCGGCTGACGTCTGCGACGAAGTCGAACGGCATCGTGCACACCATGCCGTTCTGGGACCAGCTCGTCGCCGACCGGGCCGCTGAGTTCCCGCAGGTGGCCTGGGACCAGGAGCACATCGACGCGCTGGCGGCCAAATTCGTCCTCGAACCGGCCCGCTTCGACGTCGTCGTCGCCTCCAACCTCTTCGGTGACATCCTCAGCGACCTGGCGGCCGCGGTCGCCGGGTCCATCGGCATCGCCCCGGCCGCCAACCTCAACCCCGAGCGGGAGTTCCCCTCGATGTTCGAGCCGGTGCACGGCTCCGCCCCCGACATCGCGGGCCAGGGCATTGCCAACCCGCTGGGCGCGATCTGGTCGGCGGCCATGATGCTCGGCCACCTCGGCCACCCTGCCGCCGCGAAGGACATCACGGACGCGATTGCCTCGGTCCTGGCCAAGACCGATGTCCGCACCCGCGACCTGGGCGGCGCCGCGACCACGGCCGAGTTCACCGACAAGCTCCTCGGACTCCTCTGACCGTCGGCTGCGCCGGCCGTACGACGGGCGGGCACCCAGGGAGCTCCCCGGTGTCGTCCTCCAGGTTGGTTCTCCGCGATCGCCATGCACACGCGGGCCACGCCCGGGGTGTAGACCATGGAGAGGTCGTCGGCAGGCGGAGCTTCGGTCCGGCCGGTCTCGCCGCCGGCATGGCGGCTGCCGGCGGGCCGGAGGCTGGTCACGATCGAACCGATGGTGGCGAGGTCGCCATTCGGCAAGGCGACTCATCCGGTGCCGCGGGTAACAGCATTTTGATGCGCACTTGACAAATCTGAAACCTGCCGACACTCTGCAAAATGTCGACTCCTGCTGCAATTTGTTGGCAGGTTCACGCAATTCCTCTGCAGAGCACCATGCCTGACAGTCCATCAGCACGTCAGGAGGAAGCTCCATGCCCCCACGCCTGCATGCCGTACTCCACGTCATACGCCCCTTCACCTGCGTGCTGGCCTTGCTGATCGGCGGTGCCACCGCCGCGGCGGTCCCGGCCTCGGCTGCCCCCGCCTCGCAGTCGGCCCCCGCGGCGATACCGCCGAGCGACTACCAGCAAGTCCAGCTCGCCACCGGCCCGGACGAACTGGGCGAGCCGATGTCCCTGACGGTGCTGCCCGACCGATCGGTGCTGCACACCGCCCGCGACGGCACGGTCCGTATCACCGACGCCGTCGGCAACACCAAGGTGGCGGGCAGGCTCGACGTCTACACCCACGACGAGGAGGGGCTCCAGGGCATCGCCGCCGACCCGGGCTTTACCACCAACCGATACGTGTGGGTGTACTACTCGCCCAAGCTCGCCACGCCGGCGGGTGACGCCCCGACCACCGGCACCGCCGCCGACTTCGAGCGCTGGAAGGGCCATCTCAACCTCTCCCGCTTCACCCTCAAGTCCGACGGCACCCTCGACCTGGGCAGCGAGAAGGTGGCCCTGGAGGTGGCCAACGACCGCGGGCAGTGCTGTCACGTCGGCGGCGACATCGACTTCGACAAGGACGGCAACCTCTACCTGACCACCGGGGACGACACCAACCCCTTCGAATCCAGCGGCTACGCCCCGCTCGACGAACGCACGGACAGAAACCCCCAGTTCGACGCCCAGCGGTCCTCCGGCAACACCAACGACCTGCGCGGCAAGCTGCTGCGGATCAAGCCCACCGCGGACGGCGGCTACACCATCCCGTCCGGCAACCTCTTCGCGCCCGGCACCGCGAACACCCGCCCGGAGATCTACGCGATGGGCTTCCGCAACCCGTTCCGGATGTCCGTCGACAAGCCCACCGGCACCGTCTACCTCGGCGACTACGGCCCGGACGCGGGCTCCACGGACAGCAACCGCGGCCCCAGCGGCCAGGTCGAGTTCGACCGGATCACCGGCCCGGGCAACTTCGGCTGGCCGTACTGCACGGGAACGAACACCACCACCGAGACCTACACCGAGTACACCTTCCCCAGCGGCCCGTCGGGCGCCAAGTACGACTGCGCCGGCGGACCGGCGAACAACTCGTTCCGCAACACCGGACTGGCCAGGCTGCCCGCCGCGAAGCCCAGCTGGATCCGCTATGGCGGCGACGCCGGCTCCCCGCCGGAGTTCGGCACCGGCTCGGAATCACCCATGGGCGGCGACGTCTACCGCTACGACCCCAACCTCGACTCCTCGGTCAAGTTCCCGCAGTCCCTCGACGGCCACTACTTCGCCACCGAGTACGGCCGCAAATGGATCAAGGCGATCACCGTGAACGGCGACGGATCCCCGGGCAGCATTGAGGACTTCCCCTGGACCGGCACCCAGATCATCGACAGCGACTTCGGCCCGGACGGGGCGCTCTACGTCCTCGACTACGGCACCGGCGGCGGCAACCAGGCCCTCTACCGCATCGAGTACGTGGGCGGCAGCAACCGCAACCCAGTGGCCGAGGCGGCGGCCGACAGGACCTCCGGGCAGGCTCCGCTGGCCGTGCAGTTCTCCTCCGCGGGCAGCTCCGACCCGGAGGGCGGCGCGCTCACCTACTCCTGGGACTTCGGCGACGGCTCGACGTCCACGGCCGCCAACCCCTCCCACACGTACACGGCCAACGGCACCTACCGTCCCACGCTCACCGTACGCGACCCGCAGGGACTCACCGGCACGGCCAGCCTCGTCGTGACCGTCGGCAACACCGCGCCGACCGTGACCCTGCGCACCCCCGGCGACGGGACGCTCTTCACCTTCGGCGACACCCTGCCGTTCACCATCGAGGCGAGCGACCCCGAGGACGGGCAGGTGGACTGCGCCAAGGTGAAACTCACCTATCTCCTCGGCCATGACAGCCACGAACACCAGATCACCAGCACCAACGGCTGCTCCGGATCGATCACCATTCCGTCCGACGGCGAACACGACGCGGCCGCGAACCTCTACGGCGTCCTCGACGCCACCTACACCGACGCCGGCGGACTGACCGGCCACAACAAGCACATCCTGCAGCCCCGGCACCGGCAGGCCGAGCACTTCACCACCCAGTCAGGCATCCAACTCGCCTCCCACGCCCCCGCCGAGGGCGGGCAGACCGTCGGGTTCACGGACGACGGCGACTGGATCGCCTTCAAGCCATACGCGCTCACCAAGGCGACCGGCATCACCGCCCGGGTGGCCTCCGGCGGTGCCGGCGGCACCCTCGAGGTACGCGCCGGGGCGCCGACCGGCACGCTGCTGGGCAAGGCCACCGTGTCCGTCACCGGAGGCTGGGAGACATACACCGACGTCACCGCCCAGCTCAGCGGCGCAGCGTCGGGCACCACCGAGCTCTATCTGGTGTTCCGCGGGCCGACCGGCCAGGGCAACCTGTTCGACCTGGACACCTTCACCCTCACCTCCGCCACCTCCATCAGCCAGACCGTCGAAGGCGAGGCGTACACCTCCGGCTCGGGCGTGCAGCCCGCCGCTCACACATCGGCCAGCGGCGGGCAGACCCTCGGCTATATCGACAACGGCGACTCGGCGGGCTACACCGGCGTCACCACCGAGGGGGCCAACAGCTTCAGCGCCAAGGTGTCGTCGGCCGGCCCCGGCGGCACCATCCAGATCCGCTCCGGCTCGGCGACCGGAGCCGTACTCGGCTCGGTCACCGTGCCGACGACCGGCGACTGGGAGACGTTCACGACGGTCGGGACCGGCCTGAGCGCCGGCTCCGGGCCGTTGTATCTGACGTTCAGCGGTGGCAGCGGATCCCTCTTCGACGTGGACACCTTCACCGTGAGCCGCTGACCACTGGAGACAGGAGCTCCGAGATGTTCAGATCCTTACGCCGCACCGCGGCCGCAGCCTTGCTGGCGCTCACTGCCGCTCTGCTGCCTTCGGGCGGAATCGCGCAGGCCGCGGGCGCCGACGCCGCGTACGACGTGCTCGTCTTCTCCCGCACCACCGGGTTCCGGCACGACTCCATCCCGGCCGGTATCGATGCGCTCCGGGCCCTCGGCTCGGCGAACGACTTCACGGTCACCGCCACCGAGGACCCCGCCGCGTTCACCCAAGCCAACCTGGCCGGCTACGAGGCGGTCGTCTTCCTCAGCACCACGGGCGACGTGCTCGACGACGCCCAGCAGAACGCGCTGCAGGCGCACATCGACGGCGGCCGCGGCTTCGTCGGCGTCCACGCGGCCGCCGACACCGAGTACGACTGGGGGTACTACGGCGACCTCGTCGGCGCCCGCTTCAAGAGCCACCCCGCCATTCAGCAGGCGAGCATCGTCAACGAGGACCGCGGCCACCCGGCGACCGCCCACCTCGGCGCGACCTGGACCCGCACCGACGAGTGGTACAACTACCAGACCAACCCCCGCTCCTCGGTGCACGTGCTGCAGAGCCTGGACGAGACCTCGTACAGCGGCGGGGAGATGGGCGACCACCCGATCACCTGGTGCCATGCGCAAGGCGCCGGCCGCTCCTTCTACACCGGTCTCGGCCACACGGCCGAGTCCTATGCTGACCCGGCCTTCCGGGCGCTGCTGCTGGGCGCGCTCCGGTACGCGTCCGGTGCGGCGTCGGCCGACTGCTCGTCGTCGAGCAGCACCACACGGACGGTGGAGGGCGAGGCATTCTCCTCCGGCTCGGGCGTGCAAATCGCGAGCCACGCTCCGGCGAGCGGCGGGCAGACCCTGGGCTATGTCGACAACGGCGACTGGGCGGGCTACTCCACGGTGCCGACTGCCGGGGCGGCGCGCTTCAGCGCCCGTGTCTCCTCGGCCGGCGCGGGCGGCACGATCGACATACGGGACGGCTCCGCCGCGGGACCGGTCCTGGGCTCGGTCACCGTCCCGGGCACGGGCGGCTGGGAGACGTTCACGACGGTGGCCACCGATGTGAAGGCCGGGGCGGGCCCGCTGTATCTGACGTTCCGGGGCGGATCGGGCGCGCTGTTCGACGTGGACACCTTGACGGTGACGTACCGCACCACCTCGAAGGCGCTCGCCTCCAACGTCCACCTCTTCTATTACCCCTGGTACGGCAGCCCCGCCGTGCTGGGCAGCTGGCGCCACTGGCCGCAGGGCGGCCACACCCCGCCGGAGGACATCGGGGCGAACTACTACCCCGCGCTGGGCCCCTACGACTCCGGCGACTTCACGTCCGCGGTGGCCCGCCACATGGAGTGGGTGAAACGCTCAGGGGCCGGCGTGATCGTCTACAGCTGGTGGGGGCGGGACTCGTACGAGGACGGGCTGGTGCGCGGGGTGCTCGATGCGGCGGCCGCGCAGGGTGTGAAGGTGGCGTGGCATCTGGAGCCGTACACCGGCCGTACGGCGGCCTCGACGGTCGCCGACATCAACTACCTCAACAACACCTACGGCTCCCATCCGGCCTTCTACCGGGACACGGCACATGGCAACAAGAACGCGTTTTACATTTTTGAAAGCCTGAGGATCACCGACTGGTCGCCCCTGGACCAGGTCACCGACGACAGCATCGTCCTGGCGCAGACCACGGACACCACCAAGATCGCCCACTTCTCCGGGATGTACACGTACGACGGCATCGCCGGCGCCACGGCACCGGGCTGGAAACAGGCCGGAGACTACGCGAAGGCACACGGCCTGATCTGGGCCCCGTCGGTGGCCCCTGGCTACGTGGACGACCGTGCCGTGCCCGGCAACACCACCCCGACGCTGGCCCGCGACAACGGGGCGGCGTACGACAAGCAGTGGAACAACGCCCTGGACCCGCAGATCGGCGGCTCGCCGACCTGGGTGTCGGTGACGTCCTTCAACGAATGGCACGAGGGCAGCGTGATCGAGCCCGCCGACAGCTCGCCACCGGCCGGCCACGGCTACGAAACGTACAACGGCGCCTACGGCCGCACCGGAGCGGACGCTGAAACGGCCTACCTGGACCGAACGGCCTACTGGACGGGGAGGTTCACCGGGGCGGGCGGCTGAGCCCACCGCAGCGCAACAACGCCGGGGGCGCGCGGCGGAGTGCTCCGCAACGCCCCCGGCGATGGGCGGTGGGTGAGGCGGAGGCGGGGGCGGCAGCGCAGATTGACATGTATATGCCAGGAACGCATGCGCAAGAATTTGCGTTACTTGCGTGTGCTTGCGCTGGATGGCAGCTGAGGTCTGGGCGCATCCGGTGAAAAGTGTGTCGTCTTGACCGTAGACGGCCTCACATAGTTCTGCAATATTCCGATGGAAACAATGCAAAAAGTCGAACATGGCACCCCGTATGGGTTCGTCCTCTCCATACGGAGAGCTCCCGCCTCCATATGGCGAGCTCCCGCCGCCTTGTCGTCCCGCGCCACCGCTCTGACCAGGAAAGAGTCGTCCTCGCCGCCCCTCCGGCGCGCGCGAACCTCCGCAGGGAGTGACCCCGCATGACTCGACACAAGCCGAGATCCTGGAGACGGCGCGCAGCAACTGCTGCGCTCGCCTCAGCTGTCATGGTCCTAGGCCTGCCCGCCGTCGGCGCGCAGGCGGCCGGCGGTCCCAACGCCGCCGCGGACGCCCCGGCCAAGTCCGGCAGCGCCGTCGGTGCCCACGCGGCCGCCAATGTCGCCGACGGCGACGCCGACACCTACTGGCAGGCCGGAAAGAAGTCCGCCCAGTGGGTGCAGACCGACCTCGGCCGGACCGAGCGCGTCCGCCAGGTCGTGCTGCGCCTGCCCGCCGACTGGCAGACCCGTAAGCAGACGCTGGCCCTCCAGGGCAGTGCCGACGGCAAGAGCTTTGCCACGCTCAAGTCGTCGGCGCAGTACGTCTTCAGCCCCGGCAACGGCAACACGGTCAAGATCTCCTTCCCCGCGACCCTCACCCGGTACGTGCGCGCCGACTTCAGCAAGAACTCGGTCGCCTCCACCGGCCAGCTCGGCGAGATGCAGGTCTTCACGGCCGCCGCATCGACCCCCAACCTCGCCCTGGGCAAGACCTTCACCGAGAGCGGGCACGCCGACGTCTACGGGGCGGCCAACGCCGGCGACGGCAACCGGGCCACCTACTGGGAGAGCAAGAACAACGCCTTCCCCCAGTGGCTCCAGGTCGACCTGGGATCGTCGGTCAAGGTGAACGAGGTGACCCTGCGGCTGCCCAGCGGATGGCCGAGCCGCAGTCAGACGCTCAAGATCCAGGGCTCGACGGACAACCAGAACTTCACCGACCTGACGGCCTCGAAGGCGTACACCTTCGACAGCGGCAACGACCAGTCGGCGACCATCGGCTTCGACACCACCACGACGCGCTACGTGCGCGTGCTGATCACCGCCAACTCCGGCTGGCCCGCCGGGCAGTTGTCCGAGCTCGAGGTATACGGACCGACCACCGGCGACACCCAGGCACCCACCGCGCCGACGAACCTGAGCTACACCGAGCCGGCCACCGGCCAGATCAAGCTGACCTGGAACGCGGCCACCGACGACACCGGCGTGACCGGCTACGACATCTACGCGGGCGGACAGCTGCGGGCGAGCGTCGCCGGGAACGTCCTGACGTACACGGACACCCAGCCGGCCGACAGCGACATCACGTACTACGTCCGGGCCAAGGACGCCGCGGGCAACGTCTCCGCCAACAGCAACAGCGTCACCCGCAAGGGAACGAGCGGCGACACCCAGGCCCCCACCGCGCCCGGCAACCTCGCCTACACACAGTCCGGCAACGACGTGAAGCTCACCTGGCAGGCGTCGACCGACAACGTCAAGGTCACCGGCTACGACGTCTACGCGGGCGGCGAGCTCGCCAAGTCCGTGGCGGGCGACGTCACGACGTACACCGACACCCCGTCGGCCGCGGCGACGGTCACCTACTACGTGAAGGCGAAGGACGCTGCCGGGAACGTGTCGGCGGCGAGCAACAGCGTCACCCGGCCCGGTTCCGGTTCCGGCTCCGACCTCGCCCAGGGCAAGCCCATCGAGGCATCCTCGTACACCTTCACCTACGTCGCCGCCAACGCCAACGACGGCCAGACCAGCACCTACTGGGAGAGCGCGGGCGGCGCCTACCCGGCCACCCTCACCACCAAGCTGGGCGCCAACGCCGACCTCAGCCAGGTCGTCGTCAAACTCAACCCGGACGCGGCCTGGTCCACGCGCACCCAGAACATCCAGGTGCTCGGCCGCGACCAGGATGCGACGGCCTTCACGAGCCTCGTGGCGGCGAAGGACTACACCTTCAACCCGTCCAGCGGCAACACCGTGACGATCCCGGTCACCGGCGCGGCCGCGGACATCCAGCTGAAGTTCACCGCCAACTCCGGCGCTCCGGGCGCGCAGGTCGCCGAGTTCCAGGTGATCGGCACCCCGGCCGCCAACCCGGACCTCAAGGTCACCGGCATCACGAACACGCCCGCCGCCCCGGTGGAGACCGACGCCGTCAGCCTCTCGGCGACCGTCACCAACAGCGGCACCAAGGCGTCGAAGGCCACCGACCTGAACTTCACGCTCGGCGGCACGAAGGCCGCCACGGCGGACGTCCCGGCCCTCGCGGCCGGCGAGTCGAAGACGGTCACCGCGAGCATCGGCACGCGGGACGCGGGCAGTTACGCGGTCGGCGCCGAGGTGGATCCGTCGAACAAGGTCATCGAGCAGAACGAGGCGAACAACGCCTTCACCCGCTCCGATGCCCTTGTCGTCAAGCCGGTCTCCAGCTCCGACCTGGTCGCCGCACCGGTCTCGTGGGCCCCGTCCAGCCCGTCGGCCGGTGAAGACGTCAAATTCACCGTCGCGATCAAGAACCAGGGCACGACGGCCTCGGCCTCGGGTGCCCACGACGTGACGCTGACGATCCAGGACTCCAAGGGCGCCACCGTCAAGACCCTGACCGGCTCCTACAACGGCGCCATCGCGGCCGGTCAGACGACCGCACCCGTCAGCCTCGGTTCGTGGACGGCCGCCAACGGCAAGTACACCGTCAAGACCGTCATCGCCGACGACGCCAACGAAGTGCCGGTCAAACGGGCCAACAACACCACCACGCAGCCCTTGTTCGTCGGCCGCGGCGCGAACATGCCGTACGACATATACGAGGCCGAGGACGGCACGGTCGGCGGCGGAGCCAAGGTCGTCGGCCCGAACCGGACCATCGGCGACTTCGCCGGCGAGGCCAGCGGCCGCAAGGCGGTCACCCTCGGCGCGACCGGCCAGTACGTCGAGTGGACCACCCGCGCGGCCACCAACACCCTGGTGACCCGCTTCTCCATCCCCGACGGCACCAACACGACGCTGAACGTCTACGTGGACGGCCAGTTCCTCAAGGCGATCGATCTGACCTCGAAGTACGCCTGGCTGTACGGCAACGAGACCGCCCCCGGCAACTCGCCCGGCTCCGGTGCGCCCCGCCACATCTACGACGAGGCGAACCTGCTGCTCGGCAAGACCGTCCCGGCCGGTTCCAAGATCAGGCTCCAGAAGGACGCGGCCAACACCTCCACCTACGCCATCGACTTCATCAACACCGAGCAGGCGACCGCGGCTTCGAACCCGGACCCGGCCGCCTATGCGGTCCCGGCCGGCTTCTCGCAGCAGGACGTGCAGAACGCGCTCGACAAGGTCCGCATGGACACGACGGGCAAGCTCGTCGGTGTCTACCTGCCCGCCGGAGACTACGAGACCTCCAGCAAGTTCCAGGTCTACGGCAAGGCGGTCAAGGTCGTCGGAGCCGGACCGTGGTTCACCCGTTTCCACGCGCCCTCCTCGCAGGAGAACACCGACATCGGCTTCCGGGCCGACGCCACCGCCAAGGGCTCGACGTTCGCCGGATTCGCCTACTTCGGCAACTACACGTCCCGCATCGACGGCCCGGGCAAGGTGTTCGACTTCGCAGGTGTCTCCGACATCACCATCGACAACATCTGGGTCGAGCACATGGTGTGCCTCTACTGGGGCGCCAACACCGACAACATGACCATTCAGAACTCCCGCATCCGGGACATGTTCGCCGACGGCATCAACATGACGAACGGCTCCACGGACAACCACGTCGTCAACAACGACGCCCGGGCCACGGGCGACGACAGCTTCGCCCTCTTCTCGGCGATCGACGCGGGCGGAGCCGACGAGAAGAACAACCTCTACGAGAATCTGACATCCACACTCACCTGGCGGGCCGCCGGAATCGCCGTCTACGGCGGCTACAACAACACCTTCCGCAACATCCGCGTCGCCGACACCCTGGTCTACTCCGGCATCACGATCTCCTCGCTGGACTTCGGCTACCCGATGAACGGCTTCGGGACCGAGCCCACGACGATCGAGAACGTCTCCCTGGAAAGGACGGGCGGCCACTTCTGGGGCTCGCAGGTCTTCCCGGCCATCTGGGCGTTCTCCGCCTCCAAGGTCTTCCAGGGCATCCGCGTCAACGACGTCGACATCGACGACTCCACCTACGGAGGCGTGATGTTCCAGACCAACTACGTCGGAGGTCAGCCGCAGTTCCCGGTGAAGGACACGATCTTCACCGATATCTCCATCACCAACTCCAAGAAGAGCGGAGACGCGTTCGACGCCAAGTCCGGGTTCGGCATCTGGGCCAACGAACTCCCGGAACCCGGTCAGGGCCCCGCCGTCGGTGAAGCCACCTTCCGCAACCTGCGGATGAGCGGCAACGCCCAGGACATCCGTAACACGACCAGCACGTTCAGGATCAACGTCGAGTAGACCGCGAACAGCACCGAACGGCACGGGGCCTCTCTCCAGGTGAGAGGCCCCGTGTCCAGCTGCGTCTCGTCAGGGTGTCTTCGGGTGCGGGATGTCCACCGGCCCGTCGTGCGCTGTGCCGACGGACTCGGTGTGTGAGAGTGCGGCGAGGAGCCGCAGTTTCTCGTCGCTGTCGCTGTCGCAACTGCTCTCAGCGGACCCCACCCCCGTGAAGGGCCAGGCCCTGGCCATTCTCCCCAGCCGCAAGGGCTGACCCAGTGCAGTCATGAGGTTTGCCTAAAGGTATTAGGTAAATGTACAGTGCATCTCGCTGGGTGGAAGGAAGGTTATGGTTCGAGTGGGGCTGACCCCGGAGCGTCTGACCCGGGCGGGAGCGGAACTGGCCGACGAGGTCGGTTTCGACCAGGTGACCGTCTCGGCGCTCGCCCGGCGGTTCGACGTCAAGGTCGCGAGTCTGTACTCGCACCTGAAGAACTCCGGGGACCTCAGGACGAGGATCGCCCTGTTCGCACTGGAAGAACTGGCCGACCGGGTCGCCGACGCCGTGGCCGGACGGGCGGGCAAGGATGCCCTGGCGGCCTTCGCGGAGGCATACCGCGACTACGCCCGGGAGCACCCCGGTCGCTATGCCGCCGCCCGGCTCAGGCTCGACCCCGAGACGGCAGCGGCCGGCGCCGGGGTGCGGCATGCCCAGATGACGCGGGCGATCCTGCGCGGCTACGACCTGACGGAGCCGGACCAGACGCATGCGGTCCGGATGCTGGGCAGCGTCTTCCACGGCTATGTCAGCCTCGAACTGGCCGGAGGCTTCGACCACAGCGCCCCCGACCCACAGGAATCCTGGGCCTGGATCGTGGATTCCCTCGACGCTCTGCTACGGCACCGGGCCACACCCTGACCAGCGGCGCACATGAACAACCGGGAATCCGGGATATTGATCAACAGGCTGAGGCAATGAACACTGAGCACGACTGGATCACCACACCTGTCACCGCGGACATCCTGCGCGGTTTCCTCGACGTGGAAACGACCCCGCATGGTCTGCTGCCGCATCGGCTGCCCGTACGGGCTCGTCGGCAGATTCCTGACAACCAACTGGCCGTGGCCGAGGCCCAGCCCTCCGGCGTACGGCTGGTCTTCCGCACCCGGGCCACCACGATCGAGCTGGACACGCTGCCCACGAAGCGGGTCTACCGAGGTTTCCCGGCCCCGGCGGACGGGGTGTACGACCTGCTGGTCGATGGCCGTCTCGCGGCGCAGGCCACGGTGGCCGGCGGTAACGTGCGCACGATCACCGACATGGTCACCCAGTCCTCCGAGCTGTCGGAGGGGCCTGCCGGCACCGCCCGGTTCACCGATCTGCCGGCGCGTGACAAGGAGGTCGAGATCTGGCTTCCGCATACGGAGATCACCGAGCTGATCGCCCTGCGCACCGATGCTCCGGTCGAGCCGGCGCCGGACAGCGGGCGCAGGGTGTGGCTGCACCACGGCAGTTCCATCAGCCACGGCTCGAACGCCACGCATCCGACCGCCATCTGGCCGGCCCTGGCCGCAGCCCGGGGCGGAGTGGAACTGGTCAACATGGGGTTCGGCGGCAGCGCGCTGCTGGACCCGTTCACCGCACGTGCGATGCGGGACACCGTTGCGGACCTGATCAGCGTCAAGGTCGGCATCAATGTCGTCAACTCCGACGTCATGCGCCTGCGTGCCTTCGCCCCCGCGGTCCACGGTTTCCTCGACACCATCCGCGAGGGGCATCCGACCACGCCGCTGCTGGTCGTGTCCCCCATCCTGTGCCCGGTCCAGGAGGACACCCCCGGCCCCCTCGCACCCGACTTCGACGGCGGCACCTTGCGGTTCAAGGCCACCGGCGACCCAGCCGAACGCGCTGCCGGGCGCCTGACACTCAACGTCATCCGTGCCGAACTTGCCCGGATCGTCGAACGGCGGGCGGCCGACGACCCCAACCTGCACCACCTCGACGGCCGCGACCTCTACGGCGAGACGGACTACGCCGAATTCCCGCTGCCCGACGAGGTCCACCCCGATCCCGCGGCACACCGCCGCATTGCCGAGAACTTCGGGCGGCTGGCGTTCGGTGACGGCGGCCCCTTTGCCACCAAGCCCGGCTGACCAGCGCCAAGGACCCGCTATGTTCGATTCACCTGATTTCGATGTGGCGCCGTACGGCGCTATCGACATGACAAAGTACGTACGGCGTAGCTACTGCAGCTGGGATGACGCCCAATGGCGATCGCTGCTCGTGCAGTGTTTTGTGCATGTACGCCAGGTCGAGGAGGGCTCGCCAGGCACGCGGAGGACAGCAGCCGCTGAGCGCGCGGCACGCGGCTGGTTCGAACCGGCGTGGACAGCGCGCTGAGGGGCGCGGACACGTCATGCAACGCCCCGTTCGGACTCCGCGCGCTCTGCCGAGGACCACGGGCCGCAGCAATGATGAGCAGACCGCACGTGATCCAGACGACTCCGCACACCTGCCCGTTGGCAGGTGGATATGCGGTGGAAGGAATCCACGTTGTTGCTACTCATCTCCCCGGACAGCGTCGAGGAGGCCCTCGACTGTGCGAAGGCGGCGGAGCACCTCGACATCGTCGATGTCAAGAAGCCTGACGAGGGCTCGCTGGGCGCGAACTTCCCGTGGGTCATCAGGGAGATCCGCGATGCGGTCCCGGCGGACAAGCCCGTGTCCGCCACCGTGGGAGACGTACCGTACAAGCCCGGCACGGTGGCCCAGGCGGCGCTCGGTGCAGTTGTCTCCGGGGCCACGTATATCAAGGTCGGCCTCTACGGATGCACGACGCCCGAACAGGCCATCGCTGTCATGCGAGGGGTCGTCCGGGCGGTGAAGGACTATCGGCCGGACGCGTTCGTCGTCGCCTCGGGCTACGCCGACGCCAGCCGGATCGGCTGCGTCAACCCGCTCGCGCTGCCCGACATCGCCCGCCGCTCCGGCTCCGATGCGGCCATGCTCGACACCGCGATCAAGGACGGGACACGGCTGTTCGACCACGTTCCGCCCGACGTCTGCGCGGAGTTCGTCCGGCTGGCCCACGAGGCCGATCTGCTCGCCGCCCTCGCGGGCAGCGTCAAGGTGGCAGACCTCGGCGCGCTGACCCGCATCGGCACGGACATCGTGGGGGTGCGCGGGGCGGTCTGCCAGGGGGGCGACCGTAACACCGGAAGGATTCAGCCGCAGCTGGTGGCCGCCTTCCGGGCGGAGATGGACCGGCATGCCCGGGAACACGCGGCTGCCGTCGCCCCCGCGAGCTGACCGCTGGCATGCTGACACATGTGCCCGGTCGCGCGCCCGGGACCCGCGGCGAGCGCTTCGCCGTTCTCGATCCGGCAGTGGGCGAGGCCTTCGACGAGGCTCCCGATCAGCACCCGGACGAGTTGGACGCCGTCGTCGACCGGGCCCACGAGGCCTGGCGCAGCTGGCGGGCCGATCCCGTCGCCCGCACCACCGCGTTGCTCACGGCAGCCGACGCCGTGGAGGCGGCCGGGGCCGACCTCGCTCTGCTGCTCACCCGTGAACAGGGCAAACCCCTGGCCGAGTCGTACGCGGAGATCGCCCGTACGGCGGCCCGCCTGCGCTACTTCGCCGAGCTGGACCCCGGGCCCCAGCCGATCACAGACGGTCGGCCGGTACGCAGCGAGATCCGCTGGCGACCGCTCGGGCCCGTCGCCGCGATCGTCCCGTGGAATTTTCCCCTCCAGCTCGCGTCGGCGAAGTTCGCGCCCGCGCTCGCCGCAGGCAACACGATGGTGCTCAAGCCCTCCCCGTTCACGCCCCTCGCCACACGGCTGCTGGGGTCCGTCATCTCCACCGCGCTCCCCGAGGACGTACTGACGATCGTCACCGGCCGCGAACCCCTCGGTGCCCGCCTCGCGTCCCATCCGGGGATCCGCCATGTGACCTTCACCGGTTCGATTCCCACCGGACGGGCCGTTGCGGAGGGGGCGGCGGCCTCGCTCGCCCGGGTCACCCTGGAGCTGGGCGGTAATGACGCCGCCATCCTGCTGGAGGACGTGGATGTGGAGCGGATCGCGGACCGGCTGTTCTGGGCGGCCTTCCGCAACTGCGGGCAGGTCTGCATGGCGGTCAAGCGCGTCTACGCCCCGGCCCGGCTCTACTCCCAGGTGGTCGAGGCCCTCGCCCAGCGCGCGAAGACCGCCGTCGTCGGAGCCGGGCTCGACCCGGAATCGCAGCTGGGGCCGGTCAACAACGCCCCCCAACTGGCCCGGGTCGAGCGCTACACGGCCCAGGCCCTGGCGGACGGTGCCCGAGCCGTGGCCGGTGGCCACCGGCTGGACCGACCGGGCTACTTCTTCGCCCCGACGATCCTGGCCGATGTCCCCTCCGACAGCCGGGTGGTGACGGAGGAGCAGTTCGGCCCGGTCCTGCCGGTGCTGCGGTACGGGAGCCTCGACGAAGCCGTCGAGGCGGCCAACGGCACCGGCTTCGGGCTGGGCGGCTCGGTATGGGGGACCGACCTCGACCGGGCCGAGGCGGTGGCCGACCGGCTGGAGTGCGGGACGGCGTGGATCAACCACCACGCCGAACTGTCCCTCGCCCAGCCCTTCGCGGGCATCAAGGAGAGCGGTGTCGGCGTCGCGGGCGGGCCGTGGGGGCTCTACGGCAACCTCAGGCCGTTCGTCGTGCACCGTCCGGAGGAGGCGTGACGATGAGGTTCGGTGCGGCGGTGCTGCGCTCGTACCAGAGCCGATTCGCCGTCGAGGAGGTGATCCTGAACGCGGGCCCGGCCGACGGCGAGGTCCTGGTCCGGATCGCGGGCTGTGGGATGTGCCGGACCGATCTCGCGGTCCGGCGTTCGGCGGGCCACTCACCGCTGCCGGCGGTGCTCGGCCACGAGGGGGCCGGGGTCGTGGTGGAGACGGGCGGCCCGGACACCGGCCTGAGCGTCGGCGACCATATCGTGCTGAGCTTCGACTCCTGCGGACGCTGCCGGAACTGCATGGGCGCGGCCCCCGCCTACTGTGACTCCTTCGCCTCGCTCAACCTCTTCGGAGGGCGCAAGGAGAAATCGGCGCGGTTCACCGACGCGGCCGGGGACGAATTGGCTCCCCGGTGGTTCGGCCAGTCCTCATTCGCCGAGTACGCGATGGTCCCGGCCCGCAACGCCGTCCGGGTCGATCCCTCGCTGCCCATCGAACTGCTCGGACCGCTCGGCTGCGGATTCCTCACCGGCGCCGGAGCGGTCTTCAACTCCTTCGGCGTCCGCCCCGGCGACACCATCGTGGTCTTCGGCGCGGGAGCGGTGGGCCTGGCCGCGGTGATGGCGGCCACCGCCGCCGGGGCAGTGGCCGTGGCCGTCGACCGGCACCCCGAACGGCTGGCCCTCGCCGAGCGGTTCCGCGCGATCCCGCTGCACGCCGCATCGGCCGACCTGCCCGATCGCATCCAGCGACTGACCGACGGCGGCGCGCAGTACGCGCTGGACACCACGGGCTCCGCCCAGCTGATCAACGACGCGCTCCGGGCCCTGCGCCCGACCGGCCATCTCGGCCTGGTGGCACGGCTGCACACCACGCTGCCGCTCGAACCGGGGGCACTGGACCGGGGCCGCAGGATCTCCCACATCTGCGAGGGGGACGCGGTGCCGGGACTGCTGATTCCGCGGCTGACCGGACTGTGGCAGACCGGGCGGTTTCCTTTCGACCAGCTGATCCGTACGTACCCGCTCGCCGACATCAACGAGGCCGAACGCGACTGCGACGCGGGCCGCGTGGTCAAACCCGTCCTGGTCCCGGAGGGGAGTGGGCGATGAGCGAGGCGTTTCAACACCGCTGCCATCTACTCGCGCCAAGGGAGGACACATGGCCGGCACAGCGCATCGGAACACCGGTGTAGAAGGTGTGGAAGGGGGTGTCGGTCTGACCGCTCTCATGGTCGCCGCGGCACGGGCGATCGAGACCCACCGCCACGACAGCCTGGCACGGGACGTCTACGCAGAGCACTTCGTGCTCGCCGCACCGGCGTCCGCAGGCTGGCCGGTCCGCATGCACCAGGTTCCGGACGGGGACGCGAACCCGCTGTGGGGGCGATTCGCGCGTTACTTCGGTCTGCGGACGAGGGTCCTCGACGACTTTCTCCTCCAGTCGGTGCACTCGGGGGGCGCCCGCCAAGTGGTCCTGCTCGGAGCGGGGTTGGATTCGCGGGCGTTCCGTCTCGATTGGCCGTGCGGCTGCGTGATCTTCGAGGTCGACAGGGAAGGCGTGCTGGCGTTCAAGCACAAGGTGCTCGGCGGTCTGTCGGCCACCCCGAAGGCAGCGCGCGTACCGATCCCGATCGATCTGCGCGCCGACTGGGTCGCAGCGCTGACCGACGCCGGCTTCGACGCGGCCGCACCGAGCGTCTGGCTGGCCGAGGGGTTGCTGTTCTACCTGCCAGGCGCCGCCGAGACGTACCTCATCGACACGGTGGACCGGTTGAGCACGGGGGGAAGCGCCCTGGCGTTCGAGGTCAAGCTCGACAAGGACTTGCTGGAATTCAGCGACAGCCCGCTCTACACCTCGACGAAACACCAGATCGGCATCGACCTGCTCAACCTGTTCGACGGAGAGCCGCGGCCCGACTCCGCAGGTGATCTGGCGGGCAAGGGCTGGTCCACATCGGTCCACACGCCCTTCGACTTCACCCGCCGGCACGGACGAGGCCCGCTGCCCGAGCAGCGCGACGCACTGGCGGGCAACCGGTGGGTGTTCGCGAACAAGCCCCGGCCGTAACGCTGAATGTGTTCCATTCCGATACCGTCGATATGATGTGGCCCACTCTCTGGGCGCTTCGGGTCAGGCATGCGCGATCATGATCGGAATGGACGCTTGTTTCCTTGGCATCGCTGAGCTGGTCGAAGCCCCGTCCGTGGCGGTCGTAGTCGACGTCATGCGTGCTTTCACGGTGGCTGCCTGGGCCTTTGCCCAGGGGGCGGAGAAGATCGTTCTTGCTGAGTCGCTGGACGAAGCCCTGGCGCTCAAGGCTCGCCACCCGGATTGGGTGGCGCTCAAAGACGGTCCGCCCGCGCCGGGGTTCGACATGGTCAACTCGCCGGGCCTGCTGCGCTCTGTTGACCTTGGCGGACGGACCGTTGTGCAGAAGACCACGGCAGGGACCGTCGGCGCCCTCGCCGTCAAGGAGGCGTCGCTGGTGCTGTGCGCCGGCTTCGTGGTGGCGGAGGCAACGGCTCGGCTCTTGCGGACGCGCAAGGGCGACAGGGTCACGTTCGTGGTCACTGGCGACGATGGGCAGGCCGATGAAGATCTGGCGTGTGCTCAATACATCGCCCGGAGGGCCACGGGGGCTGGGACGGATGCTGCTGAGTTCGTCCGCCGCGCTGCCGAGTCGCGCGCCGCTGCCGAGTTGGCGGAGGGGGTGCGTCAAGGAGCCCATTCTGATGACGTCGCACTCTGTCTTGAGGTCGACCGGTTCCCCTTTGCCATGGTGGCGACCTTGGAAGGTTCGCTCATGGTCCTCCGCCCGCGCGCCATGCAGTCGCTGACCGACGATGCCCCGATCTGATCGTGCGGTGCGGGATCCGTCTGCCGAAAGCCCTCGCCCGCCCAATGATCGGCTAATCTCATCGCCTTGGCAGTGCTCCATCGGTTCCTGGTGAGGTTATGGCCGACTCAGCCCCGCACGATCTGCCGCTGTCCTTCGGACAGGAGCAGCTCTGGTTCCTCGACAGACTGCGGCCGGGCAACTCGGTCCACAGCGTCGCTGCCGCCCTGCGCATCCGGGGGGACCTGGATATCGAGGCGCTGCGTCGGGCCTTCGGCGAGATCGTGCGGCGCCACGACACGCTCCGGGCCTGTTTCCCCGACAGGGCCGGCGTGCCGGTGTGGGTACCGGCCGATAGCGCGGATCTTCCGCTGTCGTTCACCGATCTCGGCGGGCTCCCGGAGGACCGGCGGGAACCCGAGGCGGAGCGGCTGTTGAGCGAGGAGGCCGACGCTCCCTTCGATCTTGCGTCGGGGCCGCTGATCCGGTTGGGGCTGGTGCGCCTGTCCGGCGAGGACCACGCGCTGGCCGTCACCGCGCACCAGATCGTCCTTGACAGCGCATCCATGGAGGTGCTGCTCCGCGAGCTCGGGCAGGTCTACGCGGCGTTCCGGGACGGCCGGCCCCCCGTACTGCCCACGCCCCTCCCGCGGTACGCCGACTACGCGCGCGAGCAGCGCGGCCGGTCGTACACCGCCTCGCTGGAATACTGGCGGAAGCAGCTCGATGACGTGCCCACGATGCTGCGGCTGCCGTGCGACAGACGCCGGCCGGCCGTGCGCAGCGGACGCGGCGCGGTCCAAAGCTTCGAACTCGGCTCGGAGTTGACGACCCGGCTGACCGGCTTCAGCGATAGCCGGGGAACCACCGTGGCAACCACGGTCCTCGCGGCGTTCAAGACCCTGCTTGCTCACTACTGCGACCAGCGGGACATTACGGTGGGCACGATCCTGCCCAACCGGCCGCAGGGCGAACCGGACAGCGCGGTCGGGCAGTTCGCGAACACGGTGGTGCTCCGCAGCGACCTCTCCGGCGAGCCCGGTTTCGGTGAGGTCCTCCGCCGGGTGGACGCGGCGGCGCGGGAGGCGGCGGTGCACGGCGACGTGCCTTTCGAAGAGCTGATCAGAGTCCTTCAGCCGGAACGTGATCCGAGTTCCACCCCACTGTTCCAGGTGCTGTTCCGCGCGTCGGAAGGGTGCGAGGAAGCACCGGAGTTCGCCGGGCTCGCGGTGGAGCGCATCGATCTGCCCCGCACCTCCGCCAGGTTCGATCTCACCCTGGGGGTAAGGCATCTGGGGGAGCGGCTGATCTGCGAGCTGGAATACAGCACCGACCTGTTCGAGCCCGCCACGATCCGGCGCATGGCCGGACACCTGCGGCAGCTGCTCGAGGACGCCCTGGCCCATCCCGACCGGCCCGTCAGCGCACTGCGCCTGCTCCTCCCAGCGGAACGCGAGCAGATCCTGACCGGCTGGAACGACACCGGCTCGCAGGGCGGTGTGCCCCGGTGCCTGCACACCCTCTTCGAGGAGCAGGTCCGCCGCACGCCGGAAGCCCTCGCGGTGGTGTGGCGGGATCAGCGCCTCACCTACCGTCAACTGGACGAGCGCGCCAACCAGATGGCGCACGCCCTGCGCTCCCGAGGGGTCGGGGCCGAAACCGGCGTCGGCATCTGCCTGGAGCGCTCGGCCGCGACTCTGGTCGCCCTTCTCGCAGTGTTCAAGGCGGGGGGTACCTTCATCCCGCTGGATCCGGACTACCCGGCGGAGCGCCTGGCGTTCATGCTGTCGGACTCCCACGCCTCGCTGCTGATCTCCGACGCCACCACGGCAGCGGCCCTGACCGGAGCCGACGCGGTACCCGCCCTCCTGATCGACAGGGACGACCCGGAGATACGGTCGCAGCCGACAGTCCCGCCGGTGACCGGCGTGCTCCCGTCGAATCTCGCAGGCATGCTCTACACCTCGGGCTCGACCGGAACCCCCAAATGCGCGATGCTCACGCACGCGAACTTCGCCAACTACTTCCACTCGTTCGAGGAGCGCTACGGCCTGAGCCGGAGCCTGAGGGCTCATCTGCAGATGGCGAGCTTCTCCTTCGACATGTTCATGGGCGACACCATGCGCGCGCTGTTCACCGGTGCCACGCTGGTGGTGTGCCCGCGCGAGGTCTCGCTGTCGCCACCGGAGCTGCTCGACCTGATGCTCCAGGAAGGCATCAACAGCGCGGAGTTCGTGCCGCCGCTGCTGCGGGTGTTCCTGGACCATGTCGAGGCGAGCGGGCAGTCGCTGGAGTTCCTGGACTTCCTCATGGCGGGTGGTGATGTCTGGTACGTACGCGACTTCGAGCGCGCGCGGCGTCTGTGCCACCCGGGGACCGTGATGGCCGGGACCTACGGTCTCACCGAGTCCGCCATCGACAACACCCACTTCTCCGAGGGGCACGCCGGCGACGACCCCGAAGGCGCGCTCCCGGTCGGCCGCCCGCTGCCGGGCAGCCGGATCTACATCCTCAACAGCGCGCTGCAGCCGGTCCCGCCCGGAGTCGCGGGTGAGCTCTATGTCGGGGGTGACGGTGTCGGGCGCGGCTACTTCGGCCGGACGGCCCTGACCGCGACCCGTTTCGTTCCGGACCCGTTCAGCGGGGTCCCCGGGGCACGGCTTTACCGCAGCGGTGACCTGACCCGGTACCGCCCCGACGGCACGATCGAGATCGTCGGCCGGTCCGACCACCAGGTGAAGGTCCGTGGCTTCCGGGTCGAGCTGGGGGAGGTCGAGGAAGCCCTGCGCGGCCACCCGGATGTCGAGGACGCCCTGGTCATCCTGCATGACAAGGTCCCTGGGGACCGGCATCTGGTGGCCTATGCGTCGGTCGCCGCCGGACGGTGGCCGACTTCGGCCGAAACACGGCCTGCTTGGGAGCGAGAGACCCGGGCCCGGCTGCGCGATCATCTGCGTGGGCGGCTGCCGGGCTTCATGATCCCTTCAGCGATCGTTCTGCTGGAGAGCATGCCGCTCAACTCCAACGGAAAGCTCAACCGCCGAGGACTGCCGAGCCCCGAAAAGGAGCTGTCCGCCCAGGCCGGCGGCGGCGCGGAGCCGCGCACCCCGGCCGAGGAGATCATCGGGGGCATCTGGAGCGCTGTCATCGGGCTCGGTGGCATCGGCGTGCACGACAACTTCTTCTCCATCGGCGGGCATTCACTCCTGGCCACCCAGGTGCTCGCCCGGATCCGCACCGATCTGGGCGCCGAGCTCCCGGTTCGCGCGATCTACGAGAGCCCGACGATCGCGGGACTCGCCGAACGGGCCGAGGCGTCGCTGCGGTCCGGCACACCGACGACGCCGCCGATCACATCGCTGCCCCGCGTCGCCGGACAGCGGCTTCCGCTGTCGT
>NZ_MUNE01000445.1 GCF_002154605.1 Streptomyces milbemycinicus
CGCCCGCTGTCAGTGGTGCCCCCGACAATGGGGGCGTGAGTACGCACCGTCTCCCCAGCCCCGCCGACCCCGAGCGCATCGGCCGCCTGCGCGGCGCGCTGCTGGCCGCCGCCTTCACCGCCGACGGCCTGCTGGACCTGCTCGGCGCGCCCGCCTACGCCGCTCTGGCGCGCAGCGAGACCGTCCCCGCTTTGCGCGCCACGCGGGGCGACAGTCCGCTGGAGACGCTGGTGCGGCTCTTCCTGCTGCAGCGCCCGGTGGCGTACGGGCGGGCGGCCGCCGCCCTGCCCGCCGAGGACTGCCTCGCCGACGGCTGGCTGGTGCGCGACGGCGACGAGGTGCGGGCGACGGTGGACGTGCGCCCGTACGGCGGCCCGCAGGGCGAGGACTGGTGGATCGTCTCCGACCTGGGCTGTGCGGTCGGCGGCGCCGGAGGCATCGGCGGGCCCGGCGGTGCGCCGGGCGGAGTGGACCGCTCCGGGCTCGTCCTCGGGGTCGGCGGGGCGTCCACGACCCTCGCCGGTCTTACGGTCCGCGCTCCGGTGGCCCGGGCCCTCGACCTGGGCACCGGTTCGGGCATCCAGGCGCTGCACGCCTCCCGCCACGCCGCCTCCGTGACCGCCACGGACACCAATCCGCGCGCCCTGCACATCGCGCGGCTGACCCTCGCCCTGTCCGGCGCGGCGGAGCCCGATCTGCGAGAGGGCTCGCTCTTCGAGCCGGTCGCCGACGAGACGTACGACCTGATCGTCTCCAACCCGCCCTTTGTGATCTCGCCGCCTTCCTCCGCGGGGGACCGGCTGGTCTACCGGGACGGAGGGATGTCCGGCGACGACCTGTGCCGCACCCTGGTCCAGCGCTCCGCCGGCCATCTCACCGACGGCGGTTGGTGCCAGCTGCTGGCCAACTGGCAGCACGTGGAGGGGGAGGACTGGCGCGAGCGGATCGCCTCCTGGGTGCCCGGCGGATGCGACGCGTGGATCGTGCAGCGCGAGGTGCAGGACATCACGCAGTACGCCGAGTTGTGGCTGCGGGACGCGGGGGCGCATCTCGCCGGCCCCGCCGAGTACGCCGCGCGGTACGACGCGTGGCTGGAGGAGTTCGAGGCCCGCAAGACCAGGGCCGTCGGGTTCGGTTGGATCACTCTGCGCAAGTCCGGGGCCGACCGCCCCGCCGTGACCGCGGAGGAGTGGCCGCACCCCGTGGAGCAGCCGCTGGGGGACGCGGTCGTGGGCCACTTCGCGCGGCAGGACTTCCTTCGCACGCACGACGACGCGGCGCTGCTGGCCGCCCGCTTCCGGCTGGCCGACGAGGTCGTCCAGGAGCAGGTGGGGCTGCCCGGGGCGGAGGACCCCGAGCATGTGGTGCTCCGTCAGAACCGCGGCATGCGGCGGGCGACGAAGGTGGACACGGTCGGCGCGGGGTTCGCGGGGGTGTGCGACGGCACGCTCAGCGCGGGCCGGATCCTGGACGCGATCGCCCAGTTGCTCGGGGAGGACCCGGTGGTGCTGCGCGACCGTACGCCTGACTCGATCCGCCTTCTGGTCGAGCAGGGGTTCCTGCATCCGGTGGATGAGCCGGTGGACGGACGGGGGAGCGGGGGGTAGTGCGCCGGAGCGCGCGCGCCCCCCGCCAGCCGCCCGGATGGCAAGAAGTTGCCACTCGGGGGCGTGATCATGGCCGGAAGCGCCGGAAGAGTGGGTCGTGCGCTGTTCACTCGCGGTTCGCGCGTACGCCTTCCGTGGGTGCCACGCTCTGCCCATGGAGAGGGGACCCGCGATCTTCGCCGGTACGGCATTTGTCGTGTTCGGCGCCGCGCTGCTGCTGTGGACAGCGGCGCGAACGCGGCTACGTGCGCCGGTCGCGCACGGTGTGAGCCCTGTCGCTTCTGCGGTCCTCTCCGTTCTCTTCGGCATCGCCGCGCTGGGCGGCGGGATCTGGTGCCTGGTTTACGCCTGACAGGGCCCTTGCGTGGCGCCGAGTGCCGGTCCGGGCGGCAGACAGGACGCTTGTCGGGTTACCGTTCGAGTGGCGTTGCGGGCTTTTTCCGTTTGACACGGGGCCGGGAGGTACCGTCACACTCCGCAGCGTCACCGTAGTGGTGTACGTGTACGCGTAACCCGTGAGTAGTGCCCGTTCACCGAGCGTCGACCGGAGAGAAGAGCGAAGTTGTCCCCGACCAGCGAGACCGCACAGGGCGGCCGCCGACTCGTCATCGTCGAGTCGCCTGCCAAGGCGAAGACGATCAAGGGCTATCTCGGCCCGGGCTACGTCGTCGAAGCCAGCGTCGGGCACATCAGGGACCTGCCGAACGGTGCGGCCGAGGTGCCCGACCAGTACACCGGGGAGGTCCGCCGCCTCGGTGTGGATGTCGAACACGACTTCCAGCCCGTCTATGTCGTCAACGCTGACAAGAAAAGCCAGGTCAGGAAGCTCAAGGAACTGCTCGCCGACTCGGACGAGCTCTTCCTGGCCACCGATGAGGACCGCGAGGGCGAGGCCATCGCCTGGCACCTCCAGCAGGTGCTCAAGCCCAAGGTGCCGGTCCGCCGGATGGTCTTCCACGAGATCACCAAGGACGCGATCCGCGCCGCCGTCGCCAATCCGCGCGAGCTGAACCAGCGGCTGGTCGACGCCCAGGAGACCCGCCGTATCCTCGACCGCCTCTACGGCTACGAGGTCTCGCCGGTCCTGTGGAAGAAGGTCATGCGCGGCCTGTCCGCGGGCCGCGTCCAGTCGGTGGCCACCCGCCTGGTCGTCGAGCGCGAGCGCGACCGTATCGCCTTCCGCTCCGCCGAGTACTGGGACCTGACCGGCGTCTTCGCGACCGGCCGGGCCGGTGACACCAGCGACCCCGGCACCTTCGGCGCCCGGCTGACCGCCGTCGACGGCCGTCGTGTCGCCCAGGGCCGCGACTTCACCTCGACCGGGCAGCTCAAGGGCGCCCAGGTCCTGCACCTGGACGAGGCGGGAGCCCGCGGGCTGGCCACGGCCCTCGCGGACACCGCCTTCACGGTGCGTTCCGTCGAGTCCAAGCCGTACCGCCGCTCGCCGTACGCCCCGTTCCGTACCACCACCCTGCAGCAGGAGGCCAGCCGCAAGCTGGGCTTCGGCGCCAAGGCGACCATGCAGGTGGCGCAGAAGCTGTACGAGAACGGCTTCATCACCTATATGCGTACGGACTCCACCACCCTGTCCGAGACGGCGGTGGCGGCGGCCCGGGCGCAGGTCACCCAGCTGTACGGCGCCGACTTCCTGCCGGACAAGCCGCGCACCTACGCGGGCAAGGTCAAGAACGCCCAGGAGGCCCACGAGGCCATCCGCCCCTCGGGCGACCGCTTCCGCACCCCGGCGGAGACCGGCCTCACCGGCGACCAGTTCCGGCTGTACGAGCTGATCTGGAAGCGGACCGTCGCCTCCCAGATGAAGGACGCGGTCGGCAACTCCGTCACCGTCAAGATCGGCGGCCGGGCGAGCGACGGCCGTGACGCCGAGTTCTCCGCCTCCGGTAAGACGATCACCTTCCACGGCTTCATGAAGGCCTATGTGGAGGGCGCGGACGACCCGAACGCCGAGCTCGACGACCGCGAGCGGCGCCTGCCGCAGGTCGCCGAGGGCGACCGGCTGGCCGCCCAGGAGATCACCGCCGACGGCCACGCCACCAAGCCCCCGGCCCGCTACACCGAGGCCTCACTGGTCAAGGAGCTCGAAGAGCGCGAGATCGGCCGCCCCTCGACGTACGCCTCGATCATCGGGACCATCCTGGACCGCGGCTATGTGTTCAAGAAGGGCACTGCACTGGTCCCGTCCTTCCTGAGCTTCGCCGTGGTCAACCTGCTGGAGAAGCACTTCGGCCGGCTGGTCGACTACGACTTCACCGCCAAGATGGAGGACGACCTCGACCGCATCGCGCGCGGCGAGGCCCAGGCCGTGCCGTGGCTCAAGCGCTTCTACTTCGGTGAGAGCGCCACCGAGCCCGGCGCCGAGAGCGGCGCCGCACCGGGGGCCGTGGGCGGCGCGGCCGATGCCGGAAACGGCGACGGCGACCACCTCGGCGGCCTGAAGGACCTGGTCACCGACCTCGGTGCGATCGACGCCCGCGAGATCTCCTCCTTCCCCGTGGGCGACGGCATCGTGCTGCGGGTCGGCCGCTACGGCCCGTATGTCGAGCGGGCGACGGAGGCCGAGGGCGCGACCGGACAGCGCGCCGATGTGCCCGACGACCTGCCGCCGGACGAGCTGACCGTCGAGTACGCGGAGGAACTGCTCGCCAAGCCGAGCGGCGACTTCGAGCTCGGCACCGACCCGGCGACCGGACGCAAGATCGTCGCCAAGGACGGCCGCTACGGTCCGTACGTCACCGAGGTGCTGCCCGAGGACACCCCGAAGACCGGCAAGAACGCGGTCAAGCCGCGCACCGCCTCGCTCTTCAAGTCGATGTCCCCGGACACGGTGACCCTGGAGGACGCGCTGCGGCTCATGTCGCTGCCGCGGGTGGTGGGCACCGATGCCGAGGGCGTCGAGATCACCGCGCAGAACGGCCGCTACGGCCCGTATCTGAAGAAGGGCACCGACTCGCGCTCGCTCGAAAGCGAGGAGCAGCTCTTCACGATCACCCTCGACCAGGCGCTCGCGATCTACGCGCAGCCCAAGCAGCGCGGCCGGGCCGCGGCCAAGCCGCCGCTGAAGGAGCTGGGCACCGACCCGGTCAGCGAGCGGCCCGTCGTCGTCAAGGACGGCCGCTTCGGCCCGTACGTCACCGACGGCGAGACCAACGCGACCCTGCGCCGCGATGACGACGTCGAGACGATCACCCCGGAGCGCGGCTACGAGCTGCTGGCCGAGAAGCGCGCCAAGGGCCCGGCCAAGAAGACCGCCAAGAAGGCGGCGGCCAAGAAGACGACGACGGCCAAGACGACGGCGGCCAAGAAGACGACCACCGCCAAGAAGACCGCCGCCAAGAAGACGACCGCGGCCAAGAAGACGACCGCGGCCAAGAAGACCGCGGCGAAGAAGACGGCGACGGCGGCCAAGGCGGCCCCGAAGCCTGCGGCCAAGGCCGACTGACCCGGGTCGGCCGAGGCCGGCTGGTCCGGGTGGCCGAAGCCGGCTGGACCAGGAGGCCAAGGCCGACTGGACCCGGTGGCCGAGGCCCCACCGGAACCGGTGGCCGAAGGCGGCCGAAACCGGCGGATCACGCGGACGCCCGCCCGTCTGTTCGGGCGGGTGGCCGTCTATTCACGTGATCCGGATAGGCTGGCGGGATGACGCGAGAGCAGCCAACGGACGTGACCACCACATCCGGCGCCCTTGCCGCGGATTCCCGCGAGCGTGCCGTACGAGCCCTGCTGCGCCATCCGCCGCTGCGCCGCCTGTGGAGCGCCCAGCTCGTCGGTGGCACGGCGGACGCGCTGGCCGTACTGGTGCTCGTCCTGCTGTCGCTGCAGGCATCCGTCGCGACGG
>NZ_MUNE01000446.1 GCF_002154605.1 Streptomyces milbemycinicus
GGATGCGGTGACGGCCGCCGCGCAGTATCTGAAATGGCTCGGCTTCGGCGGTGTGCGGCGGCCGTCACCGCATCCCGCGCCGTACGGATCGTCACCGGCCGGAACGCGGGCCGCTGCACGGGCCGGCCCGGTGGTCCGGCGGCCCCCGTCGGCGGGCCGCCGGGGCGGGCGGTGGCCGGGGCGCGCTCCGTGGGGTCGGGCGCCGGCGCCACGGGGACGCGGACCAGCGTCCCGCACGCGCAGCCGAACTCCGGCTGGGGCCAGTGGCCCTGCCGACCGCACATGGCGCAGTTGGCCGCCACCCAGGTGTCCTCCCAGGTGCGGTGCTCGATCTTCTGCGGGGCGCCGTCGCGCAGCACGGGGAGGGTGAGCGGCGCCCCGCATGAGCACGGGTAGGTTGGCGGAGTGAACGACTGCTCGCGGCGGCACGAGGGGCAGCGCACCGGCACGCTCTCTGTCATCTGTGGCTCCGAGTCCGAGTTCCGGGAGAGGGGTCTGTGCCCATGCTCCATGAAGCGCGGGGTCGGGGGCGGCGACTTGGGGGGTTCTGCGTCCGGCGGGCCGACCGCCGTGGGAGGCTCGTGACGTCTCCTGTGCGATGGCAGTAGGTTGGCGGCGTGAGACTGAGGGTTGAGTTCACCACCGAGCCGTTCGACCTCGACGAGGTGCCGCCGCATGCCGTGGTGGCCCGCGACATCGTGCAAGGCGCCGCGCTGGACTCCGTCGACGTCGGCCCGTTCGGCAACACGGCGGAGGGCGGTGCGGAGCATGTCCTGGCCGCCGTCCATGAACTGCTCCGTGAGTCCCTGGAGGCGGGGGCGACCCGGATCTCGCTCCAGGTCAACGTCATCCCGGAGTCGGCCGCGGCCACGGGCGAGGCGGGGGAGGGCGGCAGGTGACCCGTCCCGCCGACGACCCCTTCGTCACGGCGGTCAAGCCGCTGGTGGACGCCATCGGCGGCGAGCTGATCGCCCCGGACAGCGCCCAGGGCGATGACGTGGTCCTCTCCTGGGAGGGCCGGGAGGTCGTGGCCGTACGCCTGCCGCACCTCTCCGACTCGCTCGACCACATCCTCGCCGAGCTCCGCCGCCGCCACGGCGTCCCGCTCGCCGACCTCGACCGCAAGACCAAGCAGTCGGTCGTCCGCCTCCTCGAACAGCGCGGCGCCTTCTCCATGCGCCACGGCGTGGAGACGGTCGCGACCGCGCTCGGCGTCAGCCGCTTCACCGTCTACAACTACCTCAACCGGGAGAACGCCGAGCGGAGCGCCGAGCCCCGGGGGGACGGCGCGTAGCGGCGTGTAGCCCGGTTGGATCGCCCCGGCCCTGGCCCGTAACCTGAAGTTTTCAACAAACTGTTGACGGTGCGCGGGGGCGGCTCCTAGCTTGCGAGTGTGACTACCAGCGCTCCGCCGGGACTGGCCCGGTTCAACGCAGCGGACGGGCCGGACGTGGCCGCGCTGCTGCACGAGGTGTGCGCCAGCCGGGCGTGGGCGGCGGCGGTGGCCGCCGGGCGGCCGTACGGCAGCGTCGACGCGCTGCTGGCCGCCGCCGAGGAGGCCATGGCGGGGCTGACCGACGCCGACCTCGCCGAGGCGATGGCCGCCCACCCGCCCATAGGGCGGCCGAAGCCCGGCGACGCCACCTCGGCGCGCGAGCAGAGCGGGGTGGGGGAGGCCGAGCGCGCGCGGCTGCTGGAGCTGAACCGCGCCTACCAGGAGCGCCATGGGCATGTCTTCCTCATCTATGCCACCGGGCGCGGTGGCGAGGAGATGCTGGCTGCTCTCAACGAGCGGATCGGCAACGACACCGACACCGAACGCGAGATCGTCCGCACCGAGCTGGGCAAGATCAATCGCAACCGGCTGGCCCGGCTCATGACCATGGACGAGGGGGGAGGGGAGCGGTGACAGCCAAGACGCCCGGTACGCACACCACCTCGCACACCTCGCGCACCTCCGTGTCCACGCACATCCTCGACACCGCCCTCGGCCGCCCCGCCGCCGGAGTGGCCGTCGAGCTGTCCGTCCGCCCCGCGGGCGACGCGCCCTGGGCGGCCCACGCCCGCTCCAGCACGGACGCCGACGGCCGCTGCAAGGACCTGCCAGCCCTCCCCGAGGGCACCGCGCACGTACGGCTGCGGTTCGAGGTCGAGCCGTACCTCGCGCGCGCGGGACACCCATCAGCCGAGGGGCAGCGGAACGGAGCCTTCTTCCCGGAGGTGGCGGTGGTCTTCGCCGTCGAGCCCGGGGAGCACTATCACGTGCCCCTGCTGCTCAACCCGTTCGGCTACTCCGTATACCGAGGGAGCTAGCACCCGATGCCCACACTCGGCCAGAACCAGTACGGCAAGGCGGAAACCCGCGTCGTCAGGATCGTGCGGGACGGAGCCGTCCACCACATCAAGGACCTGAACGTGTCGGTGGCGCTCTCCGGCGACATGGACGAGGTCCACCTCTCCGGCAGCAACGCCAACGTGCTGCCGACGGACACCACCAAGAACACCGTGTACGCCTTCGCCAAGGAACACGGCATCGCCTCGCCCGAGCAGTTCGGCATCCTGCTCGCCCGCCACTTCGTCACCGGCCAGGACGCCATCCACACCGCCCGGATCCGGATCGAGGAGTACGGCTGGGAGCGGATCGAGACCTCGGGGGCGGCCCGCCACTCCTTCGTCCGCACCGGACAGGAGACCCGCACCGCCCAGATCACCTTCGACGGAGAGCGGTGGGAGGTGATCTCCGGGCTGACGGGGCTGACCGTGCTGAACTCCACCGACTCGGAGTTCTGGGGCTTCGTCAAGGACGAATACACCACGCTGCCGGAGGTGCGCGACCGCATCCTCGCCACCGATGTGCACGCCCGGTGGCGCTACGGCTGGTGTTCCGATGACGACGGCGGCGGCGGCGAGCCCGCGCCGGACTGGGAGCGCGGATACGCCGGGGCCAGAGACGACCTGCTGGCCGCCTTCGCCGAGACGTACTCGCTCTCCCTCCAGCAGACGCTGTACCAGATGGGCGCCCGCGTGATCGAAAACCGGCCCGCGATCGACGAAATACGGCTCTCGCTGCCCAACAAGCACCACTTCCTGGTCGACCTGGAACCCTTCGGCCTGAAGAACGACAACGAGGTGTACTTCGCCGCCGACCGGCCGTACGGCCTCATCGAGGCCACGATCCTGCGGGACGGCGTCCGGCCCCGGATCGCCACCGACTGAAGGGCGCCACGGCAGACATGAACAGCACCGCAGAACCGAACCGCACCGCAGCAGCGAAGCGCATCGTCATCGAGAACTGCGCCATCGCGACCGTGGACGCCGACGACACCGAGTACACCAGCGGCCACATCGTCGTCGCGGGCAACCGTCTGGAGTCGCTGGGACCCGGCCCCGCGCCCGCCGGCCTCGACGGGGTGGTCCGCAGGGTTGACGGCACCGGCCATCTGGCGACCCCCGGCCTGGTCAACACCCATCACCACTTCTACCAGTGGATCACCCGCGGCCTGGCCCAGGACCACAACCTCTTCAACTGGCTGGTCGCGCTCTATCCGACCTGGGCGCGGATCGACGAGCCCATGGTGTACGAGGCGGCGCGCGCCTCGCTGGCCATGATGGTCCGCGGCGGCGTCACCTGCGCCATGGACCACCACTACGTCTTCCCGCGCGGCACGGGCGACCTGCTGGGCGCCGAGCTGCGCGCGGCCAGGGAGCTGGGCGTACGGTTCACGGCCGCGCGCGGCTCCATGGACCGCGGTGTGTCGGACGGCGGGCTGCCGCCCGACTTCGCCGTCGAGACCACCGAGGGCGCGCTGCGCGCCACCGAGGAGGCGGTCGACGCCCACCACGACCCCTCGTACGACTCCATGCTGCAGATCGCGGTCGCGCCCTGCTCGCCCTTCTCGGTCTCCACCGAACTGCTCCGCGAGGCCGCGGCCCTGGCCCGCCGCAAGGGCGTACGGCTGCACACCCACGGCTCGGAGACGATGGAGGAGGAGAAGTTCTGCCACGAGCTGTTCGGGATGGGCCCGACCGACTACTTCGAGTCGACCGGCTGGCTGGGCGAGGACGTGTGGATGGCGCACTGCGTCCATATGAACGACGCCGACATCGCGGCCTTCGCCCGCACCGGCACGGGCGTGGCGCACTGCCCCTCGTCCAACGCCCGCCTGGCCGCCGGTATCGCCCGCGTCCCCGACCTGCTGGCCGCCGGGGTACCGGTCGGCCTGGGCGTGGACGGCACCGCCTCCAACGAGTCCGGCGAACTGCACACCGAACTGCGCAACGCCCTGCTGATCAACCGCCTGGGCACACACCGCGAGAAGGCGCTGAACGCCCGTCAGGCGC
>NZ_MUNE01000447.1 GCF_002154605.1 Streptomyces milbemycinicus
GCCGGTCGGCTCGTCGGCCAGCAGCAGCGCGGGCTCCCCGATCACCGCCCGGGCCACGGCGGCCCGCTGGCGTTCGCCGCCCGACAGCTGATGGGGCAGATGACCGGACCGGTGGCCAAGCCCCACCCGGGCCAGCGCCTCCGAGGCCCTGCGCCGGCGCTCCCGCACGGGCACGCCCGCGTAGAGCAGCCCGTCGGCCACTGTGTCGAGCACCGGCACGCCGAGCGCCAGGTGGAACTGCTGGAACACAAAGCCGATCCGCTGTGCCCGCAGCGCGGACAGCTCGCGGTCGGACAGCCGGGCCACGTCATGGCCGTCGACCGTGACCCGCCCGGCGCTCGGCCGGTCGAGCGTGCCCATCAGGTGCAGCAGACTCGACTTCCCGGAGCCGGACGGGCCGACGACGGCGACCAGTTCACCGGAGCGGATCAGCAGATTCGTGTCACGGACCGCCGCGACCCCGCCGGGGTAGGTCTTCGTGACCCCCTCGAAGACGACCACGGGCCTCATTCGGGGATCCTCACCTTCAAGCCCTCGCGCACGGCGGACCCGCTCACCTCGACCTTGCCGTTCGCGAACAGACCGGTCTTGACGGCGACGAAGCGGTTGCCCTTCCCGTCTCCGTCGGCACCTCCGTCGTCGGCGAGTTCCAGCCCGTGGCCGCCCTCGGCGAGCGCCACCAGGGCGGCCACCGGCACGGTCAGGACGTTCTCGCGCTTGCGGCCGACGTAGCGGACGGTCACCGGGGTACTGCTCAGCTGTCCCAGGGCCTCCTGGTCCTTGATGCGGATGAGGACCGGAACCTTGGCGTTCTTGGCCGCGTCCCCGTCGCTGCCTCCGTCGCCGCCCCCGCCGCCGCCCTCGGCGCCCTGTGCCGGGGAGGCGTCCTGCCCGACCTCCGCCACCCGGCCCTTGACCGTATGCCCGTCCGGCAGTTCGACGGTCACCCGATTGCCGCGCTCCGCCCAGCCGGTCTCCCCGGCCGGTGCGTCGACGGTCACCGAGCGTGCGGTGCTCGTGTAGCTCAGCACATTCCCCGTGGCCTGGGCGCCCACCCGGACGCTCGTGCGGGCGATCCGGATCGGCCCGGACACGTACGCGATGTCCCCGGTCCCCACCTTGCCGGTCCTCGGCCTGCCCAGGTCTCTCTGCCAGCGCTTGACCGCGTCGGCGGTCAGTTGAGAGTACGTGTCGTTGACCGTGAAGCCCGAGTAGCCGAGCATGGCCAGGTTGGACTCGAACTGCTTGACGTCCAGGCCCCGGAGGGGACGGTCCGGGTCCCGGCCGGCCGCCAGCTCCCGGTACATCGGCAGGTCCCCGTACAGCAACACGACGGGCTTCTCGTCCACCCGCAGCAGCGTCTGGCCGCGCGTGACGGTCTTCTCGGCCTTCGGCAGCCAGGTGATGGTTCCCTCCGCCCGTGTCTCGAAAGGCACCTCCGGCCCATGGTCCAGCGTCCCGTCGACCGCCGTCTCGTCGACCAGCGTGCCGCGCGTGACCCGTACCGTCCTGTCACCGCGCCCGGAGTCCGACCCGCCGGAGTCCGAGCCGTCCCCGCCGCCGAGCCCCAGCGCGCCGACCACCGCCACGGCGCTGACCGCCACGGCCCCCGCCGCCACCAGGACGGACCTGCGCCCGACGCCCATCAGCCCTTCGCCTTACCGGGGTTGACCGGGTCCCCGATGATCGGCGCACAGATGCGGATGGCCCGTTTGGCGCGCGCCGACGTCGGGTCCCACGCCATCTTTCCGTCGTTCTGGAAGTCCTCGTCGGAGTAGCCGTCGTCGCCCACGTCCGGAGCCTCCGGAACCCCGTTCTCCTGCATGCACTTCGCGTAGCGCTTCCTGGTCGCGATCTCCTTGGCGGACAGCTTCGGCCTCTCCTGCCGCTCCAGCTCCTCGGGCACCGGGAGCGAGAACTTCTCGCACTTCACCTGGGCCCGGGTGAACTTCGGGTCCGCCTTCAACTCCCGCGCGTCGCCGAAGTCGATGTGGCCTTTCGCATCGGGGTCGGGGACGTCAAGCCCCTCCTCGCGCAGACACTTGACGAACCTGCGCTGCCCCTCGACGTACCGCGCGATCTCGCCGTCCCCGGCCCTCGACGAACCGGACTTGGTCTTTCCGTCCCCCGCCGAGGCCACCTCGTCCCCGCCTCCTCCGCCACCACCACACCCGGCCAGCCCCAGCGCCATCACCGACACCACCACGGCCGGCCACACCCGGGCCGCGAACCGCCGCCGCGCACATGCCTTCATGGATACAGATCCCTCAATCCCTCAATCCCGCGTGACCGCCCCGACGCTGGTGCGGCCGGGCGGGCTTGAACGTATGAGGGGCCCTATGAAGAACCTATGAAGAAGCCATCAAGAACCGACGCGGGAGCCATCGGCACGGCAGACCACCGCGGCACATCACTGCAACCAGGCGCTGAATGCCTCCTGCGTCGCCGTGCGCAGCAGCTCGTCCTCCACCGCCCGCAGCCTGCCCCCGCCGGCCACCGGCGACGCCCCGTACGGCCGCCCCTTGGCGCGCCACAGCTCCTTGGCCTCCGGTGTGGCGACCAGGCACTGCGAGCGCAGGTCCCCGGCGATCCAGAGCATGCCGCGGCCGTCGGGCGTACCGTGCCATACGGTGTCGGGCACCGCCGAGTCCAGCTCCCGGGCGACGCTGCCGTCGGGCGCCAGCAGCAGGATCAGCCGCTGGTGGTCCTTCGTCTCCTCCAGCTGGCACGGCCAGGCCTGGAACGGGTGGCTTCGGGCCAGGGCGAGCTTGGACCCGGTCACAGCGAGGCCGATCGCACCGCCAAGACCGGAGAACAGCGCCAAGGTCCCAGCCCCGCCGGCCACGACCACGCCCGCGTCCAGCGAGACCGGTACCAGCCACTGCACGCCGGCGACGGCCACCGCCACCATCACCACGGCGAACAGCAGGAAATTGCGGGCTATGTTCTTCTCGCGCCGCAGCCGCTCGTAAACTCCCGGGTATGTCGCCGCCGTTCCGCGCGACACTTGATATCCGTACTCGTCCGCCAGCATGATGCCCCTCCGTCCGTCGCCTCACGGCCCTGGAAGGGATGTTGACGGGGCGCGGTGGCGCCCTGCCAGGTCTTCAGGCGTCCCGGACAGTCCCGGACACCTCCTTTGACGACAGGCCCTGGACCTGGCAGGGCGCCTGGTGTCACCAGATGTCCGGGGTCGGGACCGCCTGGCCGAAGTCGCCGATCCGCAGCGCGTCGGTGGGTATCGCCCAGTGCATCCAGCCGCCGTCGCCGCCGATGGACCACTCTTCATACGAGGCCAGCTGCAGCAGGTGGTGGTAGCGGTTCGGGTCCTTGCCGAACGGCACCATCGGCGAGCTGCCGGTGGGGAATTGCGGCCGGCCGAAGGCCATGTCCTCGGAATCGAGCGCGCCCGGCCGCTCGGACCACTCGGTGAGCTGATTCTCCACATAATTGCCGGGCATGGCCCTGGCCATATCGTCGGCGTCGGGCCCCACATCGAAGCCGTTCCAGGCAGGATCCCAGGTGTCGGGGAAGGCGAACCCGGGCTTCGCCGCCCACGGGATCGGCTCGAAGACGCTCGACCGGGCGGGCGGGTCCGTCTCGACGGCGTGCGCGAAGCGGGCCGGGATGACGCTGCTCACCTCGACCTCGTAGTGGCCGTATTTGTTCATCAGGTCGTAGGAAACGGGGTCGTGCTGCTCGGATTCGGCGTCGAGACAGAAGAAGTTGAGCAAGCCCGTCCCGGCGGGGAGGACATCGCCGAGCCAGGGGGAGAGGGTGTCGGCGTCGAGGACGGCGATCAGGCTCAGCGGAAAGCCGTCACAGGTCGGCCAAGGAGTACCCGGTTCGAGCATCGCTCTGCCCCCGAACCGGCTGTGCCCGGCGGCCTCCCCGGGGTTCTCGGCCGCGGTGAGCGCGAAACCCGGCCGGGCCAAGTCGACGTAGCGGGCGGCGAGTTGCGGGCCCAGGCGCTCGGCGCAGAAATCACGAAGGGCGGAGAGTCTGCTCTCTGGATCCATGGCCGCATTCAAACACCCGCCCCCGACAGGGCGGTGTCCCGGCGCGAACGCTGTCGGCTCCGCCCGACAAGTAGGGGGTGTGACCGCCCACTTCGGCGGTCGGAGACGGAGGCCCTGTGATCAGGGAAGAACATACGGACGATACGGACGGTGAGCTGCTGCGGCGCTCGCAGCGGGACCCGACGGCGTTCGAACCGCTCGTGGCCCGCCACTCGGCGGCGCTGCACGGCTATCTCGTACGGCGCGCCCCGGGCGCGGCGGACGACCTGCTGTCGGAGCTGTGGCTGCGCGCCTACGCGAGCCGGCACGGCTTCGACGCGGCGCGCGGGACGGCCAGAGCCTGGCTGTTCGGGGTGGCCCGAAACGTCCTGGCGGCGCACTGGCGCCGACTGGAGACGGAGGCGTCGCCGGGCTCGGCGCGGTTCGCGGAGGGCATCGCCGGCGACCCGTGGCACGCCGTCGACCAGCGGCTGGACGCCGCGGCGGTCGCGCCGGTGCTGCGCCACGCGCTGACCAAGCTGCCCGCCGTCGAACGGGAGTTGATGCTGCTCATCGCCTGGGAGCAGCTGACCCCTACCGAGGCCGCCTCGGTCATCGGCGTCCCCCCGGGCACCGCCCGCTCCCGGCTGCACCGCGCCCGCACCCGGCTGCGCGAACGGCTCGGCGCCTTCGTCTCCTCCGCCCAGATGTCCAAGACAGGAGAATCCGCATGACCCGCACCGACACCTTCGGCACCGACACCTCCGGTTCCGACCGCCCGCAGAACCACCTCGGCTTCCCCGGAGCGGAGACCCTGATGGCCGCCGGCCGGGTGACGCCGCCGAAGGCCGAGACCGTGGCGGCGTCACCCGGCCGGCG
>NZ_MUNE01000448.1 GCF_002154605.1 Streptomyces milbemycinicus
CACTGGGGGGTGATCGCCATGAGGGGCAACGCTACGGCCACTGCTAGGGAGACCGCTCGTCCGGCTCCAACTCCGGCTCCAACTCCGGCTCCGGCTCCGGCGTTGGTTCCGGCGTTGGTTCCAGGGACGCCGGATGAATGGGCTGCTTACCTCGCCGACATGGCTCCGGGCCCGCAGACCGCAGTTGTGCTGCCGCTGCTGGATCCGGAGAAGCTGTCCCATGCCGGCCGTATCGACGCACTCAAGGCCCTGGAGCGGCACGCGGCGTGGATCCAGGCGCAGCAGGTCCACATCCTGGCGGCGCTGGACGCTGATGCGCAGGCGGCGTTGCCGGAGGGGAAGTGGAACGAGAGCGTCGAGGGCGAGTGGAACTTCGCCTGTGAGGAAGTGGCCTGTGCGCTGAAGTTGTCGGGGACGACGGCGGCCAAGCGGCTTCAGGTGGCCCGGGAGCTGGACGCGCACTACCCGACCACGCTGGGTCTGCTGGAGCGCGGGGAGATCTGCTACATGCAGGCGGTGGCGGTCACTGAGGCCTGTGCTGTGTTGGACCCGTTGTTGGCCGCGCAGGTCGAGGCGGTGATCGCGGAGAAGATGCCGGGCCTGGCGACCGGGCAGACGCGGCATGCGCTGAGGCGAGAGATCGTGAGGGCTGATCCGTTTGGTGCGGCGGAGCGGCATCGGGCGCGGCGGCGGGAGCGGCAGATGGTCCACTACCCGCAGGATGACGGCATGGCGATGTGGGGCGCGATCCTGCCGGCCGAGCAGGCCGCCAGCATGAACCAGGCCGTGGATGCGCATGCGTCCACGCTGCCGGATGAGGGGCGGACGCTGGAGCAGAAGCGGGTGGACGCACTGTTCGATCTGGTCGTCAACCGCACCAGCGCCGCTGGCAGCACCGGCAACGCCCGGGAGCGGACGTCCGGTGGTCGGGCGGCGGCCGTCGTGCAGGTCACCGTCCCGCTGGATGTCCTGATCGGGGAAAGCGAGGAGCCCGCGCAGTTGAAGGGGTACGGGCCGATCACCGCGGGACAGGCGCGGGAGATCGCGTTCGCCGAGGGGACCATCTGGCGGCGGCTGATCATCGAGCCGAAGACCGGGATGCTGGTCAAGACGGACCCGACGACGTACAAGCCGACAGCGGAAACGGAGCGGCATGTGATCGCCCGGGACGGCCGGTGCACCTTCCCCACCTGCCAGATGCCCGCCCACCGCTGCGACCTCGACCACATCCAGCCATTCGACCGTGACGATCCAGAGGCCGGAGGACAGACCGTCCCCGAGAACCTGGGCCCGTTGTGCCGACGGCATCACCTGATGAAGACCCACCACCCGGGATGGCGAGTCGCCCGGGATCCTGACACCGGGGTCACCACCTGGACCACGCCGACCGGCCACACCTATACCAACCCACCCCACGACTACCTTGAGTAGCCACCCGGTCCGCAGGACAGCCGAACACCATCTCCCTCCCAGTGGTCCCACCCAGCGGAGACACCGGGACCACTGGGAGGGAGCCACAGGCATGCCCTATCGGCGGGCGGCGCCGGACACCCGCTTCGCCCACCGGCAACCGGATCTCCGCCCACCCACCGGCCCGCCGGACGGCCACAGCGCGAGCCCGGCCCCCCTCCGTCCCCGCTGCTGCCCGCTTTGCGCCGAGGCGCGAGACGATGCCCGCACTCGCCCGGGCCGAATGCCGCCCCACGGTGCCAAGGCCGTGCCTCAGCGAAGTGGGGTGCCTGCGGTCTCGCTTGTGTCTCGCCAGGGCGGGGCAGCCCGGAGGAGGGCGTGCTGCGGCCCGGTTGGGTCAGATGATGTGGCCGAGCCCGCCGGCCTTCACGGCCCGTATGAAGGAGCGGAGGGTGGCGGGGGTGGTACGGAGTACGGTGTCGGGCTCGTCGCTCTCCCGCATGTGTATGCCGTGGTCTACGGCGGCGAGTTCCACGCAGTTGTCGCCCTGTCCTTCGCTGAACGAGGACTTCTGCCAGTTGGTGTGCGACATGAGGCCTTCCCTAGTGGGTGTACAGGATGTGCTGGATGAGGCCCCATGAGTCGCGCTTCTCATGGAGCAACGGGGACTCGTCCGCCACCACTGGAGGCAGCGCTCCCTCACTCAGCTCCCTGAATGTAGCGCCGTAGTGTTCGATTGACTCGGCATCGCCCAGACGCAACCGCGCCGACGGATGGTCGGCGACGACCGTTTCCAGGCCGGGGATGCCGATTCCAAGCACCATGAACGGCGTGCTGTACCAGGCGCGTACGCCCACCTCGAACGGCAGAAGTTGAACGGTCACGCCGGGGAGCATCGATGCCCGGATGAGATGGGTGAGCTGCCCCCGCATGATGTGTGGGCTGCCCACCTCCATACGGAGGGCGGCTTCATGGATCACGGCGTGGAAGCTGGTCGAGGAGTCGGCGTCCAGGATGACCTGCCGAGCCTTGCGGAACTGGACAAGGCTGTCGATCTCGTCGGGGGAGGCGTCCGGGCGGGTACTGCGGAAAAGGGCCCGCATGTATGCCTCGGTCTGGAGCAGGCCGGGGATCAGCAGGGTCTCGTAGCTGTGGATGACCGTGGCGCGAGACTCAAGCTCGGCGAGGTCGAGTGCGGATTGCGGGAAGGACTTCCGGTACCCGGACCACCAGCCCTTGCCCTTGTCCTCCGAAAGAGTGACAAGCGCCTCGACGTAGGTTGAACTCGTGCACCCGTATGACTCGCACAGCTTACGCAGCCGGTCGGTCGCAATTGCCGTGCGTCCGCCCTCGACGTGGGTGAGGTGCACGCGCCCCATGTCGATGAGGGCTCCGGCTTCGTTCAGTGTCAGCCCTGCTTGCTCGCGCAACTTTCGCAGCTCGACGCCCAGTCTGCGTTGCCGTTCAGTGGGGTTGGTGCGCAGTGCCAACGGATCTCTCCTCAGCGGGTGGGCCACAGTCTGCCGTTAGGGGGTGAGTCGGTCCACTCGTTCTCGCGAATAGGTTGAACTTGTCATCCCTTATCTCTACCGTGTGTGTGGCGGCAGTCACACAGCGGAGCTGCGTGGTGTCGCCTGAACCCTCACCTACGGAACGCCACGGAGGCGTCTCATGGGAGTACGTACCGAACCGAGCGCGGCCGACCCCGGGAATTCCATCGGCGGAACCGAGCAACTTCCGCACCAATACACCTTGTCCGCCCCCAGCATCGCGATCACGCCCAGGCTGTGCCGAGACTTCGTACGCAACCTGCTCGTGGCCTCCGGACTGGGCCAACTCGCCGACGCGGCAGCGTTGTGCACATCGGAGCTGGTGACCAATGCGTATCAGCACGGCAAGGGAGACGTGCGGCTCGCCGCCACCATCGAGTGCACTCGGGTGCGGGTCGCGGTGCACGACGACAGCCCCGCGTTGCCCTCGCCCCGCCGCGCGGCGAACGACGACATACACGGACGCGGCCTGTTTCTGGTCACCGCGCTCTCGGATGTGTGCGGCCTGACGGTCGACGAACAACTCGACGGCACGGGCAAGGCCGTGTGGTTCGGGCTCAGCCTCCCGCCGGGGGCCAAGGCGTGAACGCCCAGGCCCCCGGCGAGCGGGTCGTCGACATCATTCGGGACGAGTTCGCCGCGCTGGGCGTGTGGCTTCCCGACATACATGCGGACCTTCGTGACCCGCAGCGGCCGCTGTTGGTCGTCGGGACGGTCCCCTTGGGGACCGGCTTCGCGATGCTGCGCGTGCTCGCGGACTACCAGCGGCTGTTGAAGGCTGAGCGAGCCCGGTTACGGCGGAGGGTCTAGTAGACGCTCAGATCCCCAGAACCCGCCGAGCGCGCAGCGTTTCAGGGTGATTGGGGCCGAGGACGCGTTCACATAGCGGAAGGGCTGCTCGCGCCGCACTCTCGGCCTCTGCCGTCCGCCCCGCGCGAGCAAGATAGTCGGCCACCTGGCTGTAGTTCTCCACGAGAAGGGGGCTCTCAGCTGTGAGGGCCTGCTCGCGTCCGGAGATGGCCCGACGGGTCAGTTCAACCGCTTCTTCCCAACGTTCGCGCGCTGCGACTACCTGGCTGAGCAGAACGACAACGCCCAGCGTCATGGGGTGGGTAGGCCCCTGCACGCGTTCCCGATCCGCCAGAACCCGGCGCGTAAGCGGCTCTGCATCTTCCGGGGCGCCCAGTCGAGCGACGCCGAAGGCGTATGCGTGACGGGCGGATAGCGTCGTGGGGTGATCGGCGCCAAGGTGCCGCTCGCAGTCGACGACGGTCTCGGGCGACACTTGTGCGAACTCCTCGTGGTCGCCAGCTGTGGCGAGTTCCTCGATCAGCATCGCCCGGCTGCGCAGCGCCCTGGGATGCTCCACCCCCAAAGCGCTCCGCAGCCCATCCGCCGCGCGGCGCAGCAAGGACAGCGCCTCAGCCCGCCGCCCCAACCTGAACAGCGGCTGCTGGAGTCCGTGACAGGACTCAAGCGTGTCGGGGTGGTCGGGCCCCAAGACGCGTTCACGGACGCGCAGCACCCGGCGATGAACCTCCTCCGACTCCGCGATGCGACCGAGCCGGAACAACGAGCGCCCCGCGCGCTGCAGCGCGCTCAACGCCAGCTGGTGCTCGGCGCCGAGCACCCGTTCCGCCGCCCCCGCGGCCTCCTGGGCCAAGGCTAGGGCGGCGGAGTAGTCACCGGTCTCATGAACGCGTTGAGTGAGGCATATGGCCAACCCCACCACCCGTTCCGCCGTCCTAACGTCTCCCTCGCGCAGCAACCGCACCGTATGCGGCACAAGCAGCGCAACGAACCCGCCCCCGACCCCGCCGTCCGCCGGAAGTGCAGCCTCCAACAGCGTGGCTGCCGCCTCCGTCAGGGCTCGGCGTTGGTCGGCGGGGGTGCCCGAGGCGACGCTGTCGAGGAGTACGCCGTGCACCTGGACGCAGCGCACCGGCTGCTCCCCATCCGTACCGCCCGGCGCGGAGACGATCGCGGCCAGGGAGTGGTCGAGCAGCCCCCGCAACGCCGGTTCGACGCGGGTGGTGTCCAGCAGGCCCGTCGCGCCCAGCGATGCCGGGGCCAGGACCGCGAGCGGCAGCGGGTCCGGGCTCCAGCAGGACAGGAGCCGCAGCAGTGTCGTTGCTTCGGGGAGGCCCTGGTCGACCAGCGCGTCCAGGGACAGCTGCCAGGTGCGGCTGACCAGGTGGCGGGATTCGGGGCGGCCGGAATCGAGGGCCGCGCCCTGGTCGATGAGGCCGGTCGGGTCGGCTTCGAGGCGGTTTCGGTACTCGTCCATGGACCAGGACTCCAGTAGCTGGTGGTGCAGGTAGGACCCCGCGAGGGTCAGGGCGAGCGGGAGGCAGCCGAGGCGGAGGGCGACCTGCTCGGCCGCCGCCGGGGTGCCCGCGTGGGGCGCGAGGTCGCACAGGACCTGGGCCGCGTCCTCGGTGGGCAGCACCCCGACGGGGTGCAGGACGGCGCCCCGCCAGGCGCGCGACGTGGCGTATCGGGTCGTGACCAGCACCGTGCCGCGTGGGCTGGCGCGCAGCCAGCCGCCTTCCTCCAGGATCGCCGGGTCGTCGGCGTTGTCGATCACCAGGAGCCAGGGCTCGGCGGAGTGGTCCAGGTGGTGCCAGACGAGGTCCGCGGCGGCGCGCTGACCGCTGTGCGCGGCGGCCAACTCGCCGGGGGCCGCGCCCCGGTCGGCGGCGACGGCCAGCATGCCTGCCCGCAGGGACAGCCGCTCGGAGGCGTTGACCCACAACCCGACCCGAGCCCCGTCGCGCGCGGACTCCGTGAACACAGCGTGCGCCACCGCCGTTTTGCCGCAGCCGCCCATGCCATGCAGTACGTGGATCTGTCCGCTGTCACCACCCACCGCCGTACGTAATCGCCGCATCAGATCCGCCCGGTCCCGCAGGACGGCCGGGGCACGGCCCACCAGGGGGACGCGTACGGAGTCCGGGCCGGGCCCCGGGGTGGTCGTCCCGGCGAACAGGGACGCGCCGGGGCCGGGCGCGTAGTGGTGCGCGTGGTGGTGGTGTTCGGTGATGTGCTGGTCGCCGGCCGACTGGAAGACCCGTCCGTGTCCGGAGGCATGGCCTTCCGCGTACGGGGGAGGCGGGCCGCTCACCGCTCGGTGATGTGCTGGTCGCGGCCCGCCTGGTAGACCCGGCCGCTGCCGGAGGCCTCGGCCCGCATATGAATGGTGGTGTTCATCGCCTGATCGTTGCCCGGCAGGGCCGGACTCAACTCGTCCAGGATCCGGCGCAACTCCTCGACTACCTCCGGATGCGCGGCGAGGAACCGCCGCATGCGGCCCGCCCACTCCCCGCTCAGCTCGCGCTGGGTCTCCTCGTCCTCCGCGTCACGCGCGGCCAGCAGGTCGTCGTGCGTGGTCTCGAGCTCGCCGTCGATCCCGTCGGCGCGGTCCGGCTGGGCCCGGCGCCATAACGCGACGATCCGCTCCCGGGCGCGCTGCCACGCGTCGGTGGCCATCAGAGTCACCACCGTGGACCCGGCCGTCCGCGCGAGGTCTGCGATCTGCGGCTCCATTCCGCCCCCTGTCCCCATCAGCCGTTTCATCCGTGCCGACGTCGGCTTTTTACGATACGGCGGCCGTGGGGGTGCTGGGGGCGTCGTCAGGCGGTCTCGTCGAGGAGGCGGCGGTGTTCGGCGGGCAGCCGCAGGCGGGCTCCGGCGAGTGCTTCGGCCAGCTGTTCCTGGTTGCTGACTCCGACGATCGGGGTGGCGGCCGGGCTTCCGCCGATCAGCCAGGCCAGGACGATCTGGTTGCGGCTCACCCCGAGCTCCCCGGCCACCTTGTCCAGGGCCGCCAGCCGCCGGGTGGTGCCGGGGTGGTCGTAGGCATCGAGAAGGGGGCGGTCCGGGCGGCTGTAGGAACCGTTCAGCAGGGCGGTGTACACCCACAGGGACAGGTCCGGTTCGCTGTCGACGTAGTCGACGACCTCGTCGGTGACCCAGCCGAACCGGTGGGACTGGTCGGGGACTGGCGCGCCGGGGCGCGGCTGGAGGTAGGAGTGGCGCAGTTGGAGCGCGGTGTATCCGGCCCAGCCGTTGGCCGTGGCGATCTGCCGGGCCCGCTCCACCCGCCACACCGGGTGGTTGGAGCACCCCAGCCGCCCCACGATGCCCTCGGCCACCAGCGCGCCGAAGGCTTCCGCGGACTCCACCAGAGGGGCCGTACGGTCCTCCATATGGGCCCAGTACAGGTCGAGCCGGTCGGTGCCCAGCCGGCGCAGGCTGCCCTCGACGGCGGCCTTGAGCGCTGACGCCGACAGGCCCTCGCGGTTGGCCGGCCAGTCGCCGGGGCCGACGGGTTGGGCGCCTGCCTTGGTGCTGAGGTACATCTGGTCGCGCAGGGAGGGGCGGCGGGCCAGCCACTGCCCGATGACTTCCTCGCTGTGCCCGCCGCGACCGCTCGGGTCGTTCCAGAAGGCGTAGCAGTTGGCGGTGTCGATGAGCGTCCCGCCGGCGTCCGCGAACCGGTCGAGCAGGTTCAGCGACGTAGCGGCGTCGACCTTGGTGCCGAATCCCATGGTTCCGAGCGCGAAGTTCACTTCGGGCACAGCGCGGTCCTTCCCTGGCGAGTGGCAGAGAGATGCATTGCGTGCCGGGCAGCTTGGCAATTGAAGTGCGCTCGAAGGCAAGGCGGTTGCCGGTGCGTCCTCAGTCTTTGCCGATCCGCTTTTCGAACCAGTGGTGGGCGTACGGCTCGTCGTTGAAGGCCGCCACCTCCTGGAAGCCGAAGGAGTGGTACAGGCCGATCGCGGCGTCGAGCGCCTTGTTGGTGTCCAGGCGCAGTACGTCGCGGCCGTGCTCGGCGGCCCGTGTTTCCAGTTCGGCGAGGAACCGGCGGGCCAGGCCGAGGCCGCGGGTGTGGGGCGCGACCCACATGCGTTTGATCTCGGCCGGGGCGGTGGGCGGTAGCTTCAGTCCGGCGCAGCCGACGGGTTCGCCGTGCAGCCGGGCGACCAGGAACAGGCCGTGCGGGGGACGGAGTTCGCCCGCATCGGGCAGCAGGCTGCGCGCGGGGTCGAAGCCGGTCTCGAACCGTTCCTGCAGCTCGGTGAAGTACGACCGCAGGCAGTGCTGGGCGTCGGGGTGGTCCGGGTCGACCGCGTCCACGGTGACGGTTGCGGCGGTCAGCAGCCGCTCGACCTCGGCCATGGCCGCCACCAGCCGGGTGCGCTGGGCGGAATTGAGGGGTTCCAGCAGGGAGCCGGCCAACTCGTCGCTGCGGCGGTCGAGCGTGGCGCGCTCCGCGCGGCCCGCGTCGGTGAGCCGGACGGTGCGCACCCTTCTGTCCTCCGGGTGCGGCTCCAGCGTCACCAGGCCGTCGCGCTCCAGGGCGCGCAGCAGTCGGCTGACGTACCCCGAGTCGAGCCCGAGGCGTTCGCGCAGCCGCCGTACGTCCTGGCCTTGCTCGCCGATCTCCCAGAGCAGCCGGGCCTCGCCGATGGGCCGGTCGCGGCCGAGGTAGTGGTCGTGGAGCACGCCCACGCGTTCGGTGACGGTGCGGTTGAACCGCCGCACCTGGTCGATCTGTGCCACATCCATTCTCTGACTCTAGTCAGGGAATCGTTGAGTCAGTCGGCAGCCGCCCCCGCGGGGTCGGAGGGGAGGCCCGTACGCCGTGGCACGCCGTCGAGTGCCGTGACCGTGACGTCGGTGAGCGATTCGGCGCCGGTGAGCTCCGCGCGGGCGACGGAAACGGCCTCAAGGGAGGAGAGTTCGGCGAGGGGGGTCAGATCGAGTCGGCCCGTCTCCGGGCTGCTGCGGAAGGTGATGCCCAGTTGGCGGAGGTCGGGGAATGACTCGGCGATCCAGGTGGCGTCCAGGTCCGGATAGTAGACGTGCAGATCGAGCCAGGTGATGTGGGCCGGGAAGGCCTGCGGCGGGATGCTGGGGGACTCCAGGTTGATCTTCAGATGCTTCAGCGTCGTCAGGGCGTCCAGGCCGATGGGGAACGTCTTCCCGGACGCACCCACGCGCCACGGGGCGAAGTCGAGGCTTTGGAGTGACAGCGCGGACAGCGGCGTCAGGTCCTGGGCCCTGGAACAGCTGGTCAGGACCAGGGTGTGCAGGCCCGACAGAGGGCTCAGGGCGCTCAGGTCGGTGAGGATGTCATTCCGGTCCAGCCTCAGATGGGTGACCTGGGTGAGCGAGGGGCTGGTGCGCAGGTCGTCCTCGCTGTAGTCGCCGCGCAGCTGGAGTTTGGATACGCCGCCCATGCTGTTCAGCAGCCGCAGGTGTTCCTGTGTCTCGGCGACGAAGTACAGGTCGTCCGGGTCAAGGCGGGCGATCACCTCGGTGAAGTAGCGCTCGCTGTCGAACCGCCCCCAGCTCGCGGTGAGCTGTGAGCGGACGAGCAGCGCGGGGTGGTCGGCGAACCGGGACAGATAGGGGATTGCGGCGTCAGTGCCGATGTGGGAGGCGGTGACCACACAGCAGTAGGCCTGGTCGTCGGTGAGTTCGGCCGGTAGTGGGAGCAGCTGAAGGACCAGGGGACCGGCGTCGGCCAAGGCGCGGGCCGCGGCTGCGTCCTTGGGCGGGATCAGCTCGTCCGCGCGCCGCTTCACCAGGTCGCGGACGTGCGGATCCAGGTCGGCGGCATGCTCGAGGCAGGCCATGGCCAGGAGGTGGACGCGGGTCCGTACGGCGGGGTGTTTGCTGCCTCGTTCGAGCAGCTTGGTCAGCAGCGCACTGCGCTCGCGGGGACGGGCGTGGGCCACCGCCATGCGGAAGACGTCCTCCCATTGGGCGTCGGTGGCACGGCTGATGAGCAGCCCGAGGTCCCATGCCTCCACGACCGCCTTCGCCCCGAGGAAGTCCTGAAAGGTGCGGTGGACGAAGTCGATCGTGCCGACGGACGGTTCGCGGAGCAGACCGCTGCGCAGCAGCAGGTGGTTCAGGATGCGTGGGGCGTCGCCGAGCGCGGCGGCCGAGGGGACGGAGGGGAGCGCGTCGTCGATGATGCGCTCCGCCTGGGCACGGTCGAGCTCCGCCTCGTCGTTGCGGATGAGGTAGTACGCGAGCCGCTGGAGGAGCTGGACCTGCGGCTCCTCGTCGAGTTGGACGTCGCCGGGCGCGTAGATGTGGCGTTCGGTGTCGCGCCGGGCGAGCAGCATGGACAGCGCCGCGTCGTACAGCGCCTTGCGGCCGGGCGGCAGATAGCCGCGGCGCGCCCGGTGCAGGGCGCAGATCAGCCCGCACATGAGGGGGTTGGTGGCGAGGAGTCCGAGGTCCGGCTTGGTGCGTACGGCGGTGTGCAGGGCCGACTGGTAGCCGTCGAGGGCGGTACGGCCCTCGTCCGTACGGCAGGTCGCGCGGGCGGCGTCGTGCCAGCGGTCGATGAAGGCGCCGAGGTCGTCGTGGCCCATGGGGGCCAAGGCGAACTCGGCGAAGCCTTCGGTCTCCAGCCAGTTGTCGGCGACGGCGGAGGGGCGGGAGGTGACCAGCCAGAGGTTGTCGGGGTAGGCGAGGAGCAGATCGCTCAGCCAGACGCGGGTGCGCTCCCGGTCGCGCTCGGGGATCTCGTCGATGCCGTCGATGAGCAGCAGCCC
>NZ_MUNE01000449.1 GCF_002154605.1 Streptomyces milbemycinicus
ATCGCCTCGGCCCGCCGCTCGGGTCGGCTCATCAGCTGCTCGACCCGCTCCTCGGGACTTTCACCGGGCAGGAACCCGCGGTTCATCACGCTCAGCTCCACCCCGGCGACGAACACGACCGCGGCCCCCTGCCGCCGGAGCCGTTCCGCCCGCTCGGCACAGTCGCTCAGCAGCGCGAGGATCTGCTCCGGGTCCAGCTCCAGCGGATAGGGCGAGAACCAGACCTCCAGACCGAGTTCGGCGGCCGCGCCGGCGGCCAGCTCCAGCCGGTCCGGGTCGCCGCCGATGATCTGAACCGCGTTGCAGTGCAGGTCGTCGCGGATGATGGCGAGTTCGCGCCGGACCACCGCGGAGTCGAAGTGCTCGCGGGATATCTGGCCGTGCACGACGAATCCGGTGTCGTAGGTCATCCCTCTTGCTCGCATGCCGCTGTCCTCTCCGTCGGTTCCGTCGGTCTCCGGCGGGTCGAGACTGACAGGAAAAGTGCGTGCACGCAAATTTGCGCGCACGCAGCCCTGTGTGGAAGGGTGACACCGTGACGACACCACCAGGGCTGCGCGAGCGGAAGAAGCAGGCAACGCGCGAGGCGCTGCGCGAGGCGGCCCTGCGCCTGGCCCTGGAGCGCGGACCGGACCAGGTACGGGTCGAGGACATCGCCGAGGCGGCCGGGGTCTCGCCGCGCACCTACAACAACTACTTCGCCAGCCGCGAGCAGGCGATCGTCGCCGCCGTCACCGCGGACCGGGAGGCGCGGATCGCGGCGGCGATCGCAACCCGGCCCGCAGGGGTGCGGCTGGCCGACGCCATCACCGAGGCGGTGATCCAGCAGTACACGGACCCCGGCGAGCACGACCCCGAGGTGCTGCTGCTGATCACCTCCCGGACCACGCTGCGCGACGCGTTCCTCGACACCACCGCCGGAATCGAGCCCCCTCTCACGGCGGTGATCGCCGAACGCCTTGGTGACGCCGGAGCGCACACCGCCCGCGTCCTCGCGGCGAGCGTGGCCGCGGCGGTGCGCATCGCGTTGGAGGGCTGGCTCCGGCCGGACGGGACCGCAGGGACTGCCGGGAGCTTCGGCGCCGGAGGACTGGTCGTGCCCTCCGGCTCGCTGCCCGACCAGCTCCGCGCGGCGCTGGCCCCGCTCGCGCCCGCGTTCGACGCCGCCGAAAGGCGACGCCTGGAGCACTAGGCCGGCGCTCGGGCCCGTACGGGTGGACACCCCGTACGCACCATTGCTGCCACCCCGTCAGCCTCGTTAACGTGCCGCTCACATACCACCGTTGGCCCGGGCCGGGCGTCATTGGGGGCATCATGAGCGATCTGAGCAGACGTACGCTGATCGGAACCGCCGGAGCACTCGGCGTCGGGGCCGCCCTGGGGAGCCAGTCCCCGGCGGCTGCCGAGGGAACGGAAAGCGCAGAGGACCACGCCGTGTTCGACACCGCGCCCGCGCGCGCCGCCCTCAAGCGGCTGCTGCCGGACCACGCCGAGCAGTTCCGCCTGGTGCCAGTGGAGGGCGAGGGCGGCGAGGAGCGGTTCGAGGTCTCGGGGCGGCCGGGGCGGATCGAGGTGGCGGGGACCAGTCCGGCGGTGCTGCTCGCCGGGGTGCACTGGTATCTCAAGTACACCTGTCATGCCCTGATCACCTGGGCCGGTGACCAGCTCGACCTGCCCAAGACGCTGCCCGCGCCCCGGGCCCGCATCGAGCAGTCGACCGCGCTTCCGCACCGCTTCGCCTTCAACGACACCCACGACGGCTACACCGCGCCGTTCGCCGGCTGGGACCACTGGGAGCGCCTGATCGACGTCGCGGCCCTGCACGGCTGCAACGAACTGCTGGTCACCGCCGGGCAGGAGGCCGTCTACCACCTCCTCCTCCAGGACTTCGGCTACTCCGACGAGGAGGCGCGCGCCTGGCTGCCCGCGCCCTCCCACCAGCCCTGGTGGCTGCTGCAGAACATGAGCGGGTACGGCGGGCCGGTGAGCCCCGAGCTGCTGGCCAAGCGCATCGCCTTAGGCCAGAAGATCGCCGAACGGCTGCGCGAGCTGGGCATGCGGCCGGTGTACCCCGGCTACTTCGGGACCGTCCCGGACGGCTTCGTGGACCGCAACCCGGGGGCGCGTACGGTCCCCCAGGGCACCTGGAACGGGCTCGCGCGCCCCGACTGGCTCGATCCGCGCACCGAGTCGTTCGGGCAGGTGGCCGCCGCGTTCTACCGCCACCAGCAGGAGCTGTTCGGCGAATGCGACCTGTTCAAAATGGACCTGCTGCACGAGGGCGGCGCCGCCGGGGACGTCCCCGTGGCCGACGCGGCCCGCGCCGTGGAGACCGCCCTGCAGACCGCCCGGCCCGGCGCGACCTGGGTGATCCTCGGCTGGCAGGCCAACCCCCGGCGGGAGCTGCTGGACGCCGTGAACCACGACCACATGCTGGTGGTGGACGGCCTGTCGGACCTGGACTCGATCGGCGACCGGGAGCAGGACTGGGGCTCGGTGCCGTACGCCTTCGGCACCATCCCCAACTTCGGCGGCCGCACCACGATCGGCGCCAAGACCCACATCTGGGCGCGGCGGTTCACCCAGTGGCGCGACAAACCGGGCAGCAAACTGGTCGGCACGGCCTATATGGCGGAGGCGGTCGGACGCGATCCGGCGGCGTTCGAGCTGTTCAGCGAGTTGGCCTGGCGGAATACGGCGGTGGACCGCGACGAGTGGTTCCGTACGTACGCGGACGTACGGCTGGGCGGGCGGGACGAGCGGGCCCGGGACGCGTACGCGGCGCTGCGCGACACCGCGTACCAGATCACCAGCTCCGACGGCCGCCCGCACGACTCGGTCTTCTCCGCCCGCCCCGATGTGACCGCGCGCTCCGGCACCAACTACGCCACCCGCATCCCCGCCTTCGACCTCGCGGACTTCGACCCCGCCCTCGCCGCGCTGCTGGACGTACGCCCGTCGCTGCGCGACTCCGACGCCTACCGCCACGATCTGACCGATATCGCCCGCCAGGCGCTCGCGGACCGCTCGTGGACGCTGATCCCCCATCTGCACGACGCGTACGAGCGCAAGGACCTGGAGGCCTTCCGGACGCTGGCCCGACTGTGGCTGAAACTGATGCGGCTGAGCGACGACATGACCGGCGCGCACCGGGGCTTTCTGCTCGGGCCCTGGCTGGAGGACGCCAAGCGGCTGGCGTCCGACGAGGCGGAGGCCGCGCACCTCGAACACCTGGCGCGCACCCTCATCACCACCTGGGCGGACAGGGTCACGGCCGACACCGGGAAGCTCGCCAACTACGCCAACCGCGACTGGAACGGCCTCATCGGCGACTTCCACCTGCCGCAGTGGCAGAGCTATCTGGACGAGCTGGAGGACGCGCTCGCCGAGGGGCGCGAACCGCGCGACTTCGACTGGTTCGCGGTCGAGGAACCCTGGACGCGCGAGCGCAAGAGCTACCCGGTGCGGCCCACGACGGACGCCCACCGCACGGGGCGCCGGGTGTACGAGGCGCTGGCCAAGGCCCCGTACCAGGGCACGGCCACCGTCTCCACCACCCCGTCGGGGGTGGCCCCCGGGGGCACCGCCGACATCGCCGCGGCCCTGCGCAATATGAACGGGCTGCGCGCCACCGGCCGCGTCGACTTCGACCTGACCGTGACCGGCCTCGACCCGAAACCGCAGGGCGACACCTGGCTCCGCTCGATCCCGGCGGCCAAGACCGGCGAGATCCACTGGCGGGCCACCGTGCCCGACGAGCCGCTTGAAAACCCGCTCAAGCCACTGCCGTACGAGCTCGGCGTGGAGTTCGGGCCGCGCGGCGAGGACCGGGTGCGGCTGGTGCGCACCGGCACGCTGTGGGTGGCCGGGCCGCTGGACGCCGACCTGAAGACGGTCACCAACAACGCGGCGGTTTTCGGCCAGTTGTCGGATCGCTTCGCGATCGACGGGGCGGGGCGGGACCTGTGGAAGGCGACCGCCGAGTTCGGGTCGGTGTACCGGGAGGGGGCGCTGGCGGTCGGCACCGCCGTCACGGTGAAGGTGGTCAGCCAGGCCGTGACGGGTGCGTGGGCGCGGGCGGGCATCATCGCCCGCGACAGCCTGGCGACGGCGGGCTCCCGGGGCTTTGTGAACCTGGCCGCCACCCCGTCCAGCGGCATCGTGCTGTCGTACGACTCGAACGGCGACGGCACCCTGGACACGTACAAGCGGATCACCGGCGTCAAGGCACCCGTGCTGCTGCGGCTGACGCGGGTGTCGGCCACCTCGTACAAGGGCGAGTTGTCGACCGACGACGGGACGACCTGGCGGACGGTGGGGACCGTGACGGTGCCGGGGGGCTCGGGCTCCGCGCAGGACGTCGGGATCTTCATGACCGCGACGCACGGGGGGAATGTGGCGCGCGGGACGGCGGAGTTCAGCGGGTGGCGTGTGGGGTGACCGGATGCGGGGGACGGCTGGTGCACGTCCGTCCCCCGCTCGGGCGCGGCTACCGGCGCGCGGTCAGCACCGCTCCTGGGCCGGCTGCCTGGGAGCCGCTCGGCGGGTAGAGGCCCGTGACGTCGATGGTCCGGCCCGAGGCCGAGACGTCGGTGGCATTGAGCGGATCGGCGGCGTCGACCGGCAGGTTCATCGACACCCAGCTGTCGCCGGAGCGGCGCAGCACCACGCTGGGGGTGTCATCCGTCGCGCGCGCCATGACGACGGCAGACCCCTGGCTGAGGGTGACCGAAGAGAGTTCCCCGGTCCCCTCCGGCAGCGGGACGTCGACCCACTTCCCGCCGTCGTACTTCAGTGCCAGCCCCGCCAAGGAGCCGTCGGGATTCCGTACGTCGCCCACGGCCCACACCTGCCCGTCCGGCCCGGAGGCGACCGCGTTCAGCCCCCCGCGGGCGCCGGTGTCGGGGGCGGGCGCCTTGCTCCAGCGTGTGCCGCCGTAGTGCAGCAGCAGCGGCTCCGCGCCGTACGTACTGCCCACTGCCCACACGTCGTCGGCGGCGAGTGCGGTCACGCCATTCAGGGTCCAGCCGCCACTCTCTCCCGCGCCGACGTCCGGGAGCTTCTGCTCCTCCCAGCGGGTGCCGTCCCAGTGTTCGAGCAGCCCCACGTGCCGGAAGTTGTCGTCCGTGACGGGAACCTCGGCCCAGCCCGCTCCCCAAGCGTCGTCGGGGGCGCGGGTGTCGACGGAGAGGAATCCGGCGCTGAGGCTCCCTCGGGGCACCGGAGCGATTACGGACTTCCAGTCCCTGCCGTTCCAGCGCTGGGTGACCACACCGCCTGCCTGCTCGGCGTAGTCACCGCCCACGATGGCGTTACTCGGCGAAGAGGCGTCGACGTCGTTGAACCGGATGTCGTAGGACTGGGGCAGGGGCGCGGTCTGCACCAGGTTCCAGCCGGGGCCCTTCCGCTCGTCACGCTCCCAGAGGGTGGGCACGAAGCGGGTGGCCTCCCCCTGGAGGACAAACCGCATACCGGCCGCCCATGTGGTGCTTGCGTCGGGCCGGGTCGAGGCGAGGAGCGAGGCGTCGCCCGGCGTCACCCTCGACTCGCTCCACCCGGAGGCGCGCGGCGAGGTCCCAGGCTGGGCCGAGGAGGGGAGCGAGGGGGCGGCGAACGCCGCCGTCGCACTCGCGGCGACCAGGATCGCGGCGCTCGCCACGATCGCACTGCGGACACCGCGTCTGCTGCGGAGCATTGTCACATCACGGCCTTTCGAATGCGCGTCGGAAAGACGGCTCCCGGACCGGATTCCGCAGCCGTCTCATCATGAACTGGCCGTGGAGAAAGGATTGTTACCGCCCGGCGGAACCCGCACCGGGCGCCGGGGCGGTGACCATCCCATCCGGCGCTCGTTCTCCAACCGTGGAGCAGCAGCAGGCGACAGCCAACCTCTCCGAATCCCCCACCCTCATCGACGTCGAGCAGGCCGAGGCCGCCATCGTCGAGCACTACCCGCGGCTGGTGCGGCTCGCGTATCTGGTGCTGCCACCCGGCGTGGGGCGCACACGCCGGGTGCTCGCGGCGCATGCCCTCGCCCAGCGCGCGCTCCCCCGCAATCGGGTGAACAGCGCGGGAACTCGGACCGACACCGGACCGGGGCTGCCCGGGCAGCGCGGGTCGCAGGGCGGGCCGGAGGGCGCGGCGGGCGACGGCGGGTACGCCTTCGTACGGCTGCGAGTGTTGCGCGGCGCGCTGCGGGCCGCGCGGCGGCGGCGCGGGCCGCTGGCGCCGGCGCTGCCCCGGGTGTGGGGGCTGCGGCTGGTCCCGCGCCAGGGCGGGGCCGATGAACTCGCCCTGGACAAGGCGCTGTCGGAGCTGTCAGGCCCCGGCCGCGCCGCGTATGTGCTGCGCGAGCTGGAGCAGCTGGACGACCCCGAGGTGCGCGAGGTGCTGAAGGCCGCCGGGGTCGTCGATCCGCGGGGCGCGCTCATCGAGGTGGACGAGATGGACGGCCCGGCGGGCAGCCGGGACGGGGCGCTGCTGGAGTCCGCCGAGTTCGACGCCTGTTCGCTGCAGGCCCGGCCCACCGATCTGATGCGGCGCCGCCAGCACGTGCGGGCGGCGCTCGCCGCCGCCGCGGCGCTGGTGGTGTGCGGCACCCTGCTCGGCCTGCCCGGCGAGGGCTGGGGCCCCAGCGGCGCGGCGGCCCCCTCGTACGCGCGCAACCCGTCCTCGGAGCGGGCGCTCGACCCCGCCGAGCTGACCCGCGCCGAGCCCGGCGTATGGCGCACCGCCACCCGCGCCGACTTCTCGTCCTGGCCCGCGCGCGGCGACCGTACGGACGACACCCCGCTGCTGCGCCGCGCGCTGGCCGTATGGGCGCGGCCGGGCCGCTCGGTGCATGTGTCGGCCACGCCCGGCACCCAGTCGGGCCCGCCGTCGGGGCCGCCGCAGCTGCTGTACGCGGGCGAGGTGGACCAGGTGGCGGTGGTGCTGCTGTACGACGGGCTGCGGGTGGTGCGGTACGCGGAGACGGGCCGGGGCGACGGCGGCGCGGTGGCGCTGGACTTCGCGCGGACCGACGCCGCCGACGCGGCCGGCTCGACCGCGCTGGTCGCCACCCGCGCGGACGGCAACGTCCGCTATCTGACGGCCCCTTGGGTGCGCCGCCCCTCTGTACGGGACCTGGTACGGCCCGACGAGGCGCCGCGGCCGCTGCGGCTGGCCCCGGACGGGGTGACCGACCCGGTGCGGGCGGGCGGCGCGGGCCTGGTGCCCGGCTCGGGGCGGCCGCCCGAGTGCGAGAGCTGGACGGCGCTGCGGCTGGGCTCCCGGCTGGTGACGGACCTGGGCGAGATCGTCCCGGCCCGGCTGACGTACGGCGCCCCCGGCGGGTTCGGGCGGGGCGGCGGGCCGCTGGACGTGGCGGGCGCGGAGGCCCGGGCGGCCTGGGCGCACACCGCCTGCCGGCTGCCGCTGCTGCATTCGCGGGGCGTGCGCGAGGTCAACGCCTGGCGGTTCGCGGCCCAGCGGCTGCCCGAGGGCGGCGGCGCGGCGGACTGGGTGTGCACCCGCGCGGAGACCTGGCGGGGCGCGGGCGACCGGGTGCTGGCCCAGTTCCAGCCCCCGGCCAGGGACCCGGGCGCCCCGGCCGCCATCGTCGCGAGCGTGGACGGCTCCCCGGACTGCGGGCCGCGGGCGCCACGGGTGCTGGCGGGCGCGCTGTGGAAGTCGCGCACCGGGCGGTGGTATCTGCTGGCGGCGGGCAGCAGCCAGGTGACCGCCGTCGCGGCGCGCGGCGACGTACGGGGCGCGGCGGCGGGACGGCTGCTGACGCTGCCCGCCGAGGCCGGCGACCAGACGCGGCTGATCGGCCGGCTGATGGGCGGCGGGCGGCTGACGGCGCTCCGCTGATCTCGGCTCGGCTCGGCTCAGCTCAGCTCAGCTCAGCGCGGTGACGCTGCGCGCAGCAGCCGGAGTTGGCCGATCTCGGCGGCGTTCTTCATGAGTTCGGAATTCACCCAGCCGAGCATATGGGCGACGGTGTGCTGGGGGTCGTCCTGCCAGGGGAAAGGCGCGACGGCCTCCAGGTCGGCGTCGGTGAGCTTGTCCAGCGCCGCCAGCCAGTCAGTACGCAGCCCGCGCAGCCACTCGATGGCCGCTGTCCCGTCGCCCGGCCAGGTGACCTCGGTGCGGTCCCGGGGCGTCCGGCCCTCCGCGTGGTCGAGGGTCACGCTCCACCACCAGCCGATGTGCCAGCTCAGCCAGGCGATCGTGGGGACGGGCACCGGATCGGGTTCGGTGTCCGCCCAGTCGGGCGCCCAGGTCCCGTCGGGCTGCTGGCGTACGGTCCAGCAGTGGGCGGCGGGCTCCCACAGGAAGTCCTCCGGCTCCAGCCGCTCCAGGTGGTACTCGAACAGGGACCAGGTCAGCTCGAACTGCCAGCGCGCCAGTTCACGTGGGGAGGTATGCACCCGGCGACCCTGACATATCGCCACCCCTGCCCGAAACCGATTTTCCGGGGCTGACGGGCCCGCGCCGCCACTCCTCATCCGCAGTACAGCGGAACTGATCCAGAGAACGTGTTTGAGCACTGGATTTCGGCTTGTCGCGTATGGAAGGCTCACCAGCGTCCATGGAATTCCGAATATTGAATTGGGTACGGCAGGATATCTCGTGCGGATAACGACTTCGATCGCCGCCACCGCCGTCG
>NZ_MUNE01000045.1 GCF_002154605.1 Streptomyces milbemycinicus
TCGCTGCCCGCGGGCAGCGAACATGTCGTGCTGGGCATGCCGCGCGACTGCATGCGGCCGTCCTACGTCCCGCGCTCACAGTGGGGGAGCGGTCGACAGGCGACCGCAGACCCGGGTCAAGGACAGGCCGTGGCAGATCTGGGACGGCGGGCCACATTCACCCTGGCGCCGGAGCCTGGTCGGCAGCGACGCATACGCTTCCGCCCGGCCGGTCTGGACCATGGGAACACGCCAACAGGCTGGTGGGCGGCGTATGGCAAGGGCGTTGTCAGTGCCCGGGGTTAGGGTTTTGGTCCTCCGGTACGGGGTCGGTTCTGTGACGAGCGGGAGGAGTACATATGAAGCGTGAGCGGGCGACCATGCTGCTGGGCGAGATGCTCGACCGACTGGACCAAGGCGCATGGCCACTCAACCTGGTCGAGGAGGTCTACCTGTTCGGGTCCTACATCCGCGGCGCCCTGGAAGTCGGCGACATCGACGTCGTCGTGCAGCACACCACCGACGAGCGCTGGAAGCAGGAATCCCTCGACGCCCTCTTCAACGGCAGCGACGGCTACGTGACCATGCGTCAGGCATTGCGAGGACGGCGCCGCGGCATCAGCTTCCAGTTCCAGGAACGCAGAACCCTCGAAGAGGAGGGCTTCGAGCTGCTCCTGTTGTGGCGGCGGGGCGAGCCGGTCGCCCTCGCCCGGCAGCGGTTGGACGCGATCACGCCCGACCCGGCCGCCGGCCGCGCGCCCCGGGATCACGTCCTGCCTCCGTACGAGACGATCGCTGATCTGCTCCCGCGACCGGTCCGCATTGACCTGCACCGCCTGTGCGCCGATGGCGTCGCGACGGTTTCGGCGTTCCCTCTGCCCGACGCCCACCCGCGCTCGGTCGTAGCGGCGGCGCACGCGGAAGAGCGCTGGACTTCGAACAGCCCGCTGCGTCGTGCGGCCACCGCCGCGCTCGCCCACCTGGAGAGCACCGGCCAGGTGCTGGACCGAGTAGAGGTGCATGGCCAGTACCTGCACCAGGGGACGACGGACGACGACATCGACTGCTTCGTCGACCTGGGCTGGCGCTACTGGAGACGCGTGAAACGTTACCTGGGCGACGGTCAGGCGTGGTTCGAGGTCCTGCCCGCCACCACCCGGAAGCCCCTGCACGCCCTGCGCATCACCCCCGCCTCCCGGGCATAGCAGGGGCCCGGTTGGTTCAGGGACGTCCCTGGGGCCCAGGGCGGCCGAACAGGTCGCCGAAGGAAAACGTGAACCCGGAGTCGGGGCCACCGGCAGCGCTTCCGCCTCCTTCGGCTTCCCCGGCGAGCCTGGTGATGACAGCATCCCAACAGGAGGGACGGCCGCACTTGCCGTCCGGCCGGTGCTCCACGCCTGCCTGGACCACTGCCGCCCGCACCTGGTCGGCCGGTACCTCGAAGGCGGTCTTCCACCGGGCTGCCGACGCCTTGTGGGCCGCGTCTTCGCGCCTGGCCGAGCTGGCCTCTTCCTCAGCGCGCCGCCTGGCCCGGATGATCGGCCAGTCGGGACCGCCGCCGTACTCGTAGGACATCTGCACTCCTCTCGCACCGTCTTGCTGCCTTCAACCGCCCGCCCCCTTGGAAGACGCGCCCGCCGCACCGGTTGGAGTATGAGAGATCCCGCCCGTCGGACGTCGCTGGAGACGCTCTCCTGGCGTGCCGCACGTTCTCGCCACTCCCATGGGGCGGGCCCGCCGGGAGTGCGCTGAAGGCAGAGCTGGCGCGCAAGCCTCATCTCGGACCTGCAGGACCGGTTGGAACTGCCTCGGCCTTCTGGAAGCCGCGGAGATTCCGCCGCAGGAGCGGTAGCGGGATGGTGGCGCCGAGACGGTCCAGCCCGGTCGATTCGGGTAGCGGTCCGTGCTCGGCAGCCCCGGTACGGCTACTGGGCGGACGACGTTGAACATCCCGACGTCTTCGGATGGCAGCAAACCGATGCTGGTTCATCGGCCATGTAACCCTCGTGCCGTCATCAGGTAGAAGTTTTCGCGGCGTGTGCGACTCCGCCTGGCAGCCTCCCAGAGGCAGGGCGTCACGCGCGGCCGCCCAGGGCCCAGCCGTCCGGTGCGGGGGTCAGTTCGGTGGTGATCATCTCGACGAGCTTCCAGGGCAGACAGGACCGATCGCCGAGGGTCGCCTCCATCTTCTGGCTGGTGTGCGGGGCATGCAGGAGCAGCCGCCGGTAGCGGCCGCGGGCCGGCCGTTCCGCCGCGGCCTCGGCCGCGCGGCGCGGCCGAGGCAGGAGGGGATGGTGGCTGGCCCAGACCCCGGTGCGGGCACGTGGACGCGAGGAGCCGCAAGAGCCAAGCGGTCTTCGCGTGCACGGTCTGCGGACACCGGGACCACGCCGACGTGAACGCGGCCAAGAACCAAAGGGACGCGGGTCGCGTTCCCAGCCTGTGGAGACCTCGGCACCAGCCGGTCCGCGAAGCAGGAACCCGTAAGTCGGCCAACCGGCCGACACCCCTGAGAAGGGGAATCCCCGTCATTCATGACGGGGAGGACGTCAACTCCGGATAGATGCACACGTAGCCATCAGGGCAGTCAATGGCGGCGTGCGTGGTGGCGGGGCGGCGGAGGCCGACGTCGGCATCGTCAGGGGAAGACAGGTCAGGGCTGCGGCGACAGCGGCACGCATCACAGTGCTGATCACATGACAGGGATGGACCATGCGGCCGTACGGCGTGGTGGCATGACGCGAAGTTTCACTCCGAAGGGCGCGCGGCCGTCATCACGCATACAACCCTTGGGTTTCATCGCGAGTCTCCTGATCGGCAACCGTCTCGTGAAGCCGTGGCCGATCTACGGCGAACTTCCGGCGAACGCGGGCGGAATGCCACCCCATTGACTGCGGATACCTGCCAAGGTATCCCCCGCATGCAGCAGGAGAACCCCGCGTGCACAAGCACCTTCGTATCGCCCTCGCGACGGCCGCCGCGGCCTCGCTGACGGGCGGTCTGCTCACGTTACCGGCAGCGATGGCCATCGCAGCGGACTCGACGACGGTCCCCCAGGCCGACTTCAACGGCGACGGCATTGGCGACGTCGCCTTCTCGGCCGCCGGCGCCTATGTGAGCGGCAACAAGACCGCGGGCCAGCTCGTGGTGCTCTACGGCACCTCCACCGGTGTGTCGTCCGCCAAGCGGACGGTGCTCAGCCAGAACAGCGCGGGCGTCCCCGGCACCGCGGAGGCCGGAGATGCCTTCGGTGGTGAGACCGCTTACGGTGACTTCAACAGCGACGGTTACGACGACATCGCCGTGGCCGCGGACGGCGAGGACGTGGGCGGCGACACCGACGGCGGCACCCTTGCCGTGCTGTGGGGCTCGGCCTCGGGTATCACCGGCACCGGTGTCACGATCGCGGACCCGGCCGTCTCGTCGCACGACTTCTGGGGCAAGAACCTGGCCGCGGGCGACTTCGACGGCGACGGGAAGGACGATCTGGCCGTCGGTAACTCCTCCAGCACCGTCTATGTCTACAAGGGCGGCATCAGCACCTCCGGCACCGCCGGCGGCCGCTACACGATCAAGCCCCCGATCCAGTCCGGCGGCAGCGCCCGGGGCCCGATGAACCTCACCGCCGGTGACGTCAACGGCGACAGCCGCACCGACCTCGTGGTCGACGGCTTCGAGACGCAGACCGACTGGGGCTGGAACACCAACTACTACGTGCCGGGCACCGCGCGGGGCCTCAGCACCTCCTCGGCCACAGCCCTCAAGCCCGGCGTGATCACAGCCATCGGCGACGTCAACGGTGACGGCTTCGGCGACATCGTCAGCGGCGCCTACTGGAACAACACGACCGACGACGGCACGACCATCCCGAACTCCGCCCTGGGCGGCAAAGTCAACATCACCTACGGCTCCACCGCGGGCCCCGGTTCGACCACGGGCATCACCCAGAACACCGGCAACGTCCCCGGCGGGTCGGAGAAGAACGACCAGTTCGGCTACGAGCTCGACCTGGGCGACATCAACGGCGACAACTACCAGGACATCGTCATCAGCGCCGCCGGCGAGGACCTCAACGGCGTCGCCGACACCGGCGCGGTCACCGTCCTTTACGGCTCCGCGAGCGGCCTGAACACCAGCTCCGGCGCCCAGTACTTCGCACAGAGCACCGCCGGCGTGCCCGGCGACGACGAGAAGTATGACGGGTTCGGCCTCGACGCCAAGCTCGACGACGTCACCGGCGACGGCAAGGCCGACCTGCTGGTCAGCTCCTGGGAGAACTCCGGCAACGGCGCGGTGACGTACCTGCCCTCCAGCGGAACAAAGATCACCACGACCGGCGCCCGCTCCGTCTCGCCGAGCTCATCGGGCGTCTCCACCACCGGCACGCCGAACTTCGGCGCCAACTTCGCCGACTGACCACCACCCCAACCCTCACCGGGCCCGCTCCCCACCGGGACGCGGGCCCGGTCCGTCATGATCCTTCCTTCTCCTCGGGCTGATCGGTTCCGGTGCGGGAATGTCTGGGGATCGGTGCTGGTTGGACTACTCGCGGGTGCCGGCCGGTGGACAGTGTCCCCGGGCCTCACCTATTGCCCGTGGGGAAGATCGTTCGGCTGAAGCCCCATGGCGCGTTTCGCCGCGAAGGCGACCGCCACCGTCGGCAGCCCGCACCCCACAGTCCGGCGTCGGCCAGGTTCCCCCGTCCTGGCCGACGCCCTCTTCCACGCCTCTCAAGGGCCGGGTCATCAACCGACTTCCGCTCCAGCAGCTGGCAACTGGCACGGCGATCACGGTCGTCCGGTACGGCCCGGTGGCGCTGATTTCGGCCGGACATTGCCCGATATTGACCGTACCTGGCCGGTATCGGCCTTACTGCTTGTCCTGATGTGCCCTGGATAATTTGGCGTCGTCGCCGCGCCGTCGGCGCGGCGCCTCGGCTTGGAGGGGCCCATTCCGCCCTCCTCCGTCTGATTCACCTCGGTTTCTCTCTGTACCTCTCTGTACCTCTCCGCTCCATCGCACCAACGGGAATTCACTGATGGTCATTCACGCTCGTGGAACGGTTCGGCACCTTTTCCGGATCAACCGAAGACATCGTGGGAGACACACGTGAGAAAGCAGAAGTTGGGCAGCAGATCGGCCCGACGGGCGGCCGTGCTGGCGGTCGGCTTACTGATGGTGAGCGGCCTGTCGGCCACATCGGCCGACGCGGCGCCGTCCTCGGCCAACGCCGCGCCCGAACTGGGCGTCCGGTTCTACCCCGACGGAGACGGCCAGTGCGACGGGCCGACGAATCCGCCGGAGCGGTGGGTCACCGCGCCCGACTGGACCTCCACCATCCGCCTGGACACCGACAACCGCGCGGGCGGCTGTCAGCTGGCCTTCGGCATCTACGACCCGTCGAACACTCTCGCGGGCCTGAACGTCACCTACACCTGGATGGTGGAGCCCGGCAGCGACGAGAGCCAGTGCGAGAACGAGGGCACGCACACGATCCCGATCAAGACGTTCAGGACGTTCGGCGACAACATCCGGGTGGACACCGACGGCCGAGCGGGCTGGTGCAACCTCACCTTCGCCCTGTCCGGTCGCTCGGACATTCGGCTCGACGTGCAGTGGTACGGCGATGGCGGACGCGATGCCTCGGGGCAGTGCAAGGGGTACATTCCGCAGGGGGGCTGGGACACGGTCGATGAGACCAAGTCTGTGACGGTGGGCGACGACACGGACGGCCGCGCCGGCGGCTGCTACCTGTCACTCCGCCTGAGCCGCTCGTTCTAGGGGGCCGCGGACGGCCCGGGGTGCATGGGGGTCTGCCCCCGGGCCGTATGGAGTTCGCTGCCGGGTAGGGCGGTCATCGGTTCATTGGTGTGGAGGCCTTCTACCTCGACGACGACCAGCACACCGTGGTTGAAACCCTCACCGCCGTCATCAACGTCCGCCAGCCCCGCGAGATCTCCGACTACGCACGGGCGTTCACCGGCCTGGCGAAGCTGGCCGTGCACGGCGATGCCGCCCGCGCCCTGATCCGGTCCGCGGTTGACACTGAATCCGCGCAATCATCCGCAATTTCACTGAGACCCCTCCAGCGGGCCTCCGTAGCGTCGAAGGACACCGACGCCACCACCAGCAGCGGAAGAGGCGGCCCGTGCGCACGCGCACGAGCAACACCGCCGACGCTGCACCGGATGGTCACGGCCTTCAGACCCAGGACGACAAGGCGAGCAGTGACGATCACGCACCGAAGACGCCGGTGACCAACACGCATACGGTCCTGTACGACCCTACGGGATGATCGAGGCGGAACTCCCCTTCGACCGCGCCCCCACGAGACACTCGCCATGGCCATGCTCGCGTGGAGGGACCCGCGCCTCGCACCGCGCGACTACGAGCAGATCGCACTGCAGCTGACCGGGCACGCCCGCGCGGTCGCCGCAGACTCCAGCACCAGGCCCACCGACTGCCGGAAGACGATGGCCGGCGGGCGCTTACAGGTCGTCCTCGCCGAGGCCGAGCAGTTGCTGTCCGTCCCGCTGGAGGGAACCGCCGCGTGCGTCCAGGGCCTTGCCCGGATGGTGCGCGGTCTGTACGAGCGACTCGATCGCCTGACAGAAGCCTCCCCGGCCTCCGCCTGAACTGTGCCGTACACCCGGGCATGAGCAGGGTCCCCAGGTGCGCGGCCCAGCACGATTCCAGCTCACCGGTCCGGGCGGCACGCGATCCGACTCGAATACGACACCGTTGTCGACGCGCCTGCGCCCCGATCCGGGCCATCGCCCCCTGCCGGGCGGGACGAAGCTGCCCCTGTCACCTCAGCTTGTCGTTTAACGTTCGACGGCCGGCACCGGCATCTTGAGCGTCCGTGCGACCATCACTGTCGTTCGGCAGCGAACACCAGGTTGTGGACCATGAAGTGGAGTTGCCCGTCGTCCATGGACTCCGTCCACAACCCCTCAGCGTCGAGCACGGAGGCCGCGGCCATCCGTGCCTCTGCGACGAGTTCGGGGTGGTAGTTGAAGCCCGGCCAAGGGAGGACGGGGTAGTCGTTCTCCTCGCCGAACTGCCGCACCCGCTCGATGTCGCCCAGGACGGCGTGCGGTAGTGACTCGTTCGCCCAAGACCACAACCAGGTCTGTTGGGCAAGGCTGACGCTGCCGATCATCGTGAGTCGGCCGGTGAGGAACACCTCTCCGTCGCGCGACCATGTGATCTGCGCGTCGTCCATCGACCAGTCGTACTGCACGTCCCCTGACAAGCCGAAGCGCTCGACCATGAGGGCCTGCCGCGAGCGGGCACGCTCCCGAGCTGCGAGCACGACCGCCTCCCAGCCGGAGTGGTCATGCTTCGAGCCGTCGTCCACCTTGCCTCCTCATACAAAACTGTCGGCAAGATCCTCCCATCCCGGCTTCTGGCAGGACTTCCGGGCTCGGACGGAAGATCTGCCTGTCGCTCATCCTGTTCGTCGGGGCTTGGTTCCCTTCTGGTGATGCGCAGGCGGGGCGTATGCCTCGCCGGTGGCGAGGACTCTGCCGACGTCGTGGCGGGTGGCTAGGCGACGGTTCTTCGAACCTGGCGGTCGTCCTGGCCCGGGGTGTGCTGGTGGATGTGGGACGGCTGGCCGGACAGCGGCGAGACCGAGCGGCGCCTGGCCTACACCCCGCATGGCAAGACCGCCGAGGAGGTGCTGCGCCGCTGGTGGCGCGGGTGACGGCGGACACCGGTGCGCGGCCCACATGTGCCCGTTCACCTGATGTCCATTCACACGCCACTCCACCACAACCCTCCGCCTCGCTTGGGTGTCAAAGCCACGGAAGCCCGACCCCGCACCTCTGGGAGAGCCCGTGCACATACGAACCCTGGCCGTGACCGCCACCGCGGTGGCACTGGCCGCCGTCCTCACCCCCTCGGGCCCGACCGAGGACACGGCCGCCGCGGCACCCTCGGCTCTCAAGGGTGACTTCAACGGCGACGGCTACGGCGACCTGGCCGTCACCGCGCCCGGCGAACAGCTGAAGGACACCGGCGACGACCACGAGGGCACCGCCACTGCCGTATGGGGCTCGGCGTCCGGCTTCAGCAGCGCGCTCACCGCGGCCAAGGGCCGGGCCGACTGACGACTCGGCAGACTGCTCACCGTCGGCGACTTCGACCACGACGGCCACCAGGACCTCGCCGTGACCACCGAGGGCAACGGGGACGGCGGCACAGACGCGGCTGCGCTGCACCTTCGTGAGGTGGCGAGCCGGTCCGGGCGTGATGTGCGCAAGATCCTCGAAGAGGTGTGTCGCGGTGTGTGCGGGCTGTGAACCGGTGCTGCTCACTGCTCGTACGCGGATGCTGGACGGCAAGAACATCGCCGACATGGCTGTCGCGTCCGGCGCCGCCGCTGTGGCCGCTGCCCGCGCCCGCCTGATGTGAGCCCGCCGGGCCGCTGCTGCCCGTTTCGAGGAGGGGGAGGAGGAGCAGTGACCGACAACCAGCGCGTCTACCTGCACGCGGGGCTCGAGGGTCAAGGCAACCAGCCGCTGGTACGTCCGAAGGCGAGGACCGGCGGCCGGACCCGACGGCGCTACCAGGTCGCTATCGAGGCCCTGGTGAGCACAACGGCCGACCCTGCTCACGTCGCAGATCTGCTCCCAGGCCAGCGGCGCATCTGCGACCTGTGCCGGGAGGTCAAGTCGGTGGCCGAGGTGTCGGCGCTCCTGTCGATTCCGCTCGGAGCCACCCGCCTCCTCGTCGCCGAACTCGCTGCGGCTGGCCTGGTGGCCGTACACCAGGCGGGCGACGGCAACCCCAGCGGCCCACCAGAGGCGACGCTACTCGAACGAGTGCTCAACGGGCTCCGCAACGACGAAGCAGTGGAGCGGTGGCTCGCGGATGGCTGCCAAGCGGTGGTCGACGACCTCGGCCATGCCCTGGACACTGAGGCAGGCCTTCGTGAGGTGCTGCTTCAGCACCACCACGACGCCGCCGTTGACAGTCTCGATGATGTTCTGGACGTCGAGGCCGGCCTGCGCGAGGCCTTGGGAGTTCAAGCCGATCTCGACACCTGAGAGACCTGACCCGGTCAGCAGCGGTCCGTGAGGTGAAGGCCGTCTGGGACGTGGTGCGTCAGCTCCACGTCTACCGCCGTCTGCCGGTGGAGCGGCATCTGGGTGGGCGGTGGTTGACGGTGGAGCCGGCTGCTGTGGGTTGCCGTGGTGGTGAGGCGCGTGGCGCAGCATTCGCACGGCGCCGTCAGGTCTCGCAGCGGGCGCGCATCACGTCGGCCCACTGCTGGGGCGACGCTCTCACAGCCGGCGCAGCGGTACCCGGCGATCCAGACACGGGCCGGGTAGTCCTGCTGGGCGGAGGGGCGGGTGCGGTCGTACTCGATCCGGAGCGGTCGGCGAGACAGCGGGCAGAGGCCGTCTCCGAAGAGCGGTTCGTGGTTCATTCGGCGGACTGTGCACATGGCGGCGGCTTACCGTCGCGGGCTGGCGGGTCGGCCCGCCGGGCGGGCGCTCCAGGCCGCCGAACCACAGCTCCGCGAGGGCCGCACTGTTCGCTGCGCTGGCCGCCCCTCCCGCCCTGGCCGCCGTCGCTCTGGGCTCAGCGTGGTCCCGCGCCAGCGCCACCCCTGCTCCGGGCCCTTTTCGTCGCCCGCAGGAGGGAAACACGGAGCAGCTGATTGACGGACAGCGAGCCAACCGGTAGCAGCCTGCCGCCCCGGGGCCGACCGCAGGACGGCCTGTGACCAGCGTCGATGCTGCTACGGCCGCTCCAGCCGTCGGGGCGGCGGGGATCACCGGCGCACTGCGTGCCCTGTCAGACCCGCTCCGTACGGTTCTGCCGCCAGCGCGCCACACACGTGACGCGCTACCGCATCGAGCAAGGAAAGAGATCACTGTGGATGAGTCGACCATCACCGTGGACAACCTGCCGGACTTCATCAAGCAATGGGCCGCAGACCACGACATGTTCCTGCTGCCCCCGTTGTCGGCGTCGGACAGCCAGCACGCAGTGCAGCTTGATGCGCAGGACTTGGGCATCGAAGCCTTCTGCCACCTGGCATCCACTCTCGGAGCACGTGTCCTCTACCAGGACATCGACCGCTTCGACGTTGACGAACACGTCGACTGCTACACCGCTGCCGACAAGCACACCGACAGCGAGAAGCAGGAAGACAAGCCCTCGGACGACGCTGTCCAGCAGGCCCTGACTGACATCCAGACCAAGGCCCGCCCACACGACGGCAAGACCGCCCGCGTCGAAGTGAGTTTCGTGCACGACGCCGTCGCCCACACTTGGGAAGCAGTAGCCCCCTGGTACACCGCATTAGTCGCCGAGTGTGACGACGTCCACGCGCTGCAATGCACCGCCCGACAGGAACAGTACGAGGACCACTACCAGGCCAGGGAGGCAGAGCGGCAGGCAGACGAAGAGCAGCAGGTAATCATGGCCGCGCACCTGGCTGAACGCCCCGATTTCCGCTCGGCCAAGAACGCAGGAGCACGCCGCGAGATTGCGGAACGCGTCTTCCCCGAGCCGCAGGACAGCGAAGGTTACCGTCACTCTTTCCGGCTCAACCGTGCTGTCGCGACCGCCCACGCCGCTGTCCAGGCAGCTGTCCGGGCTGTCTACGCGGATTATGAGTGTCGCCTCGATGAGCTGGCCGAGGAACTGCTGGCCAGCGGGAAGCTTGATCAGGCAACGGGTGCAGGGCCTCGCAGGATCCTGGCAGCCGACTTCCTCACTGAGCGCTCTGGGGGATACCCGCCCCCCGGCCGCACATTGACGCTCTTGCTCGCCCGGCCACAGCTGAAGCCGGGCAAGACCCCGTCCTCCAGCGCTCTCTCATTGCCGCTGACCTGAGACAGGGAGCAGCTCGCGATGGCCGCCGCCGGGAAGCGCAGCTTTGTGGACCGGCGGCGCCCACAGCCGTCGGCGGCCGTGGTCTGTCGGGCTGGTCTGCATGTATGCGCGCATACGGCGCCTCGGATACGCGCCGGACGTGGGTGCGGCGGCATCGATGAGGGCACCGGGACCTCCCGGGGGCGAGCGCCATCTTCATGAAGCAGGTCGGCTCGTCCCGGATGCGTGAAGCATAGATCGCGGGACCCAGCCGTTCGGTGACGAGGCAGCAGGGTGCCTGCTGGCTAGCGGCATTCAGCTCAGATGTGGAGGGGAGGTCCCCGGGCCCGTCGTGTCCGCGATCCGCGGACGACCCGGCCCGGGAGGCGCCGTCCACGGTCAGGGCGAGTCGGCACCCGGCAGATGTGCCGAGCGGCGGATGCGAGGGTGTCGCGGCGGCCCCTGTCTGATCCGAGCCATTTGCTCGCGGTGACGGAGCAGTCCCGAGTGACGGGACTACGAGGTGAGATCAGACATGCGCAGTGGTTCCCGCCGTTGGCGCCTGATGCTCGAAGTCGTCCCCGACTGCATTTCCGAGGACCAAGAAGCCGTCCGTCTGGCCCCGCTGTGCGAGGAGATCGGCGCCCCCCGACTACGGGCTGGCCGTCCGCCGCTTACGCGCTGGTGACTGCCGTGCCCTGCCCGGCATCGTCCTCTGCCCCCTGTCGGGTTCCAGGCTCGTCGGCCTGTGCCCGGGATGACGATCATCACTTTGAGGCGGCGCTATCAGATCATGCAAATGAGCGCCTAATGTATGCCTAAGTAATTTCCATTCTATGCCTAGATGGATGTACCCTTGAGGTATGAGTGGTGAGCAATTCGACCGTGTGGAGGCGTTGCTGGAGGAGGCGCGGCTGACGGCACGTATGCCGAAGCCGGCCGAGCGTCTGCGTCTGCGGCAGGCCGCCGGTCTCTCCCGTGCCCAGGTGGCGGCGGCGGTGGGTGTCGGTCGGCAGACGGTCGCCAACTGGGAAGACGGCACCACCGATCCGCAGCCGCCGGGGCGCTTTAAGTACCTGCGGCTGCTGGAGGGCCTGGCCCAGATCCATCCCGCCGCCGCCCCGGCCCAAGGACCCACCGAGACGGCCGCCCCGAGCGGCGCCCCGGTCGCAGGATCCGCCGTGCCTGAGACCGCGTGGGGCCCCAACGGGCTAGCCGTACAGGGCGAGCCCGCCCCCTGCCTCCGCTGCGGCGTCACGACGCCCTACAAGGCCACCGACGGCCGTTCCCTGCACCCCGGCGCCATGTGCCAGTCCCCAGCCGCCGTGGCGCCGCTCCAGGCCGCCGCCGTGCCCGTGCCCGCCCCGGTCAGCGCACCCTCACCGGCACCCTCACCGGGTCCCGCGCCGGTTCCCTCGCGGCCACAGCGCCGGGCGAAGTCCGCGGCCCGCGCCCAGGCGGAGACCGCCGGCCTCATCGGCCAAGCCGTGCACGAAGAACTGGAACGCGCTCAAGGCGACGCCGACGCCGCCATGAAGGCCCTGGTCAAGCGCGCCATCCCGGATGTCATGCGCCTGTTCGGGGAGACCCGGGCCACCGCCCGCTACACCTACACCGCCTACCCGGCCCTGCCCGACATCCTCACGAAGCCCTCGAAGAGGGAGCCGGACCAGATCTGGGAAGCCCGCCCCAACTTCCACCACCCCCGCTACTCCCTCAAGAACCCCGGGAGCATCGCGGTCACCGCCCTGGACGTCAACGCCGCCTACCTCTCCGCCCTCAAGACCTGGCTCCCGATCGGAAAACTGGAACACTCCACCGGTATGGACGGCATCGACCCCAAACGCTCCGGAGTCCACCTGATCACCCCCTCACCCTGGCACCACCCTCACCTCCCCGACCCCCTCGGCGACCGCGACCAGCCCGGCCCCGTATGGGTCACCAACGCCACCCTGCGCCTCCTGTTGCGCCTCGCCACGCCGAAATACGGGCTCCTCGATCCGCCGGTGGTGCACGAATCGTGGACGTCCGGCGCGACCGAGAATTTCCTGGACGCCCTGCGGAAGACGCTCACCGCCGCACGGGAGACGGCCATCGCCGAGGACGACACCATCACCCTTGAATACATCAAGGCGATGTATTCAAAGTTCATCTCTACGATGGGCGAATCAATCCACAACCGCGAAATCATGCGCCCGGACTGGATGCACATCATCCACAGTCAGGCGTACGCCAACCTCTGGGGCAAGGCATACAAGGCGCACCAGGCCGGTCTGGACGTCATCGCCATGATGGGCACCGACGAACTGCACGTCGCAGGCGACTGGCGGCAGGTCTTCCCCGAGGGACGGGGTGTCGCCCAGATGAAGATCAAGCACAGCGATGCCAAGGCGTCCGGTGAGTACACCATCGGCACGGCGGCCCGCTGATGGCCGGCACCAGCGGCCGGTGGAGGGACCTGGGCGCCTTCCGCGCCCGGGGCGTCCACGGGGGAGTGGCCCTGGCCGAAGGCATCGACCGGATGGTCACCGGCATCGAGTCCCCCGTCGACTCCGAGCGGGGCCTGGCCGCCCGCCTGCGCTACCTCACCGCCAGCGACGCCGGGTACGAGGCCATGGACCGCGCGGGCATCCACGTCAGACCCCGCACCCTCATCGCCTGGCTGGCCGGGGAACAGACCCCCAGCAAGGCCAACCTCGCCCGCCTGGACGCCGCCTACTGGGACCTGCGCCGCTGCAATGTAGTCGCCGGCCTCAAGCGCCGGCTCAACAACCGCGGCCGCGGAACCCGCATCGAGATCGACCCCGTCGACCAGTCCCGCGTCCAGCACAGACACCAGCGCGACCTGCAGACCCGCAACATCAACGTACGCGGCGCCGTATGGGACCGCGCCGTCGACGCCTGGATCGCCCACGACACGCAGGAACTCGAAGCCATCTGGGACGACATCATCCAAAGCACCCTCGGCACCGACTGGGACGCCTACACCCACGTCTCCTCTATCGGCTGGGCCGCCTGAAAGCACCCGTATCGCGAGAATCCCTATGGGCCCGGCAGTTTTTGCACGGATCAGAGCCACTCCTTGAGCGGGAAACCGGTCTTGAGCTCTCGCAGCGAAGCGTTGTCGTCGAAGGTTGGTCACCGCTGGGACCTTCATGGAACACGCGGCCGGCCGTCCCCGATGTCACGTACAGAGAGCGGCTTCGCGGTCCTGTCAGGCGCGGTCCGTCAGGTCCTCTGCGAACACCTGTGACAGAGGCTGCGGTCCCACGTACTGCTGGCAGTTGCACTGGCCGGCCTCGTAACGCAGCGGCTTCTTCTTCTCATCCCAGGCTGTTGGCACCTCGACGCGTTCGTGGCACCGGCCCTGTTTGTCGTGCTTGGCGAGATGGTGCGTGCATCCGCACACTGGTTCCGGTGGCTTGTGCGCCGCTTCGATGGCCAGACGTTCCTGCCTCGCCGCTTCCAGCAGCTGCAACTTGCGCTCATGCCGATTGCGCAGTGCAGTGCGGACGTTGTCGGCTGCCCATGCGAAGCCACCCGTCCAGAAGACGATGAGAACCCACCAGAACCAGTCCATCAGCTGCCCCTTCCCCCTGTGCTGCTGCGGGCCAGCATAGATGGCTCATCCGAAGCGCCTTCGTCTTTGCAGGCCTCAGGCACAGCTTCTGAGTAAGCGCATGGCGGCGGGCGTTGTGCACGTAAACCGCCGCCCGTGTCCCGAGCTCCTCGGCGAAGATCGGATCGTCGTGGTCGAAGCCGTCGGGACGCTGATGGCGTACGAAGGTCGCCACCCCCGGAATGGCCCCGCGGGCGCTCAGCGGAATCGCACGCCCGGATACCGGGCTGGGTCTCGGCCGGAAGCGGGCGGGCGGCGATACCTGCGGGGCGGCCCTCTCTCTCCTCTGGCGCCCACACCGTTTCGGGATAGTCCGTAAGAACGGACTTGGCGGGCGACACGGCGCAGTGCGACCGGATCCGGGAGCGGCTCGGTTGAGGGTTCCCCGCCCCGCAGGACGGCATCGGACAGCTCCAGTGACGGTGTCGGCGAACCGGGGGACGGCGGCCTCGGCCGGCTCGCGGGCGGTGCATACCGCGTCCAGGGTGCTGCCGATGCGCTGGCCGGCCGTGCCCCGGGAGGATGATTCGGTCCCGGTCGGTCATGAGTCGCTTCCAGCGTTCCTCCTGATCCAGGCGGACGGACCTGGCCGGCCACGAGGCTGACACCGGAGGATGGCGCCACCGCCGTGGTGACGGCGAGGCGACCGCCTGGCGAGACCCCATCGATCACGAGGCCGTAGACAGCGGCGGCCGCGAGCGGTCCGGGCTTTGACCACCAGGCCGCAGCGGCAGCAGCGCGGCGGCCACCAGGGGCGCGAGCAGCGAGTAGCGAGTAGTAGCCCGCCCGCCGCACGAGGCTGCCGCCCGCGGTCTCGAGCTTTGGGGCGGAGGCCAGCCCGATGCAGACGATGAACAGGGCGCACATCTGTCAAGTCGACGGATAGTCAGGGAGATGCCTCCTCCCACGAGGCCCGATGCGATGGTGGGGGAGGGACGGTCCGGGCTCCTGGCCCTCGTCCGGCCAAAGGGGGCCGCCGGATGGCGACCATGGCGAGATCGTCATCAGGCCGGCCACCGGTGTAGATCTGCAGGTCATGGAGGATGTGCCGCACGAGGTGTTGGGGGTTGTCTCCGGCCCAGGGGACGGCCCGGTCGCCGATCGGGTAAAAGGCGCCGGCGGAGCTGCGGGCCTCGATCGCGCCGTCGGTGCAGAGCAGCAGGGTGTCTGCGGCGTGGAACGGGAAGGAGTGCAGCTGGTAGGCGTCGGGAATGAGGCCGGCCAGGCCGGGGGGCGGTGCGGGACGGTCTGTGTGCAGGGCGGTCACCCGGTGGGCGTGTGCCAGCAGGGGCGGAGGGTGGCCGCAGCTGATCATCCCGATCGTACCGATCTCGTCGGGTATCTCGACGATGAGGGCAGTAATGAAGTGTTCACCGGCCTCTTGGCCGGTCTCGGCGATCTGGGTCAGGTGTCTGCGGACGCTGTCCTCCAACGAGGGGGCCGGCTCAGGCAGGGTGGTGCGCCGGTGGGCGGCTTCCCGGAAGGCGCCGAGTACTGCGGAGGCGTCGTCGATCGCGGGCAGGCCCTTGCCCCGGACGTCGCCGATCAGAAAGCGGGTCGCGCTGCTGGTACGGACGTATCTCTCGGCCGCCCGGTACGCCGGGGCAACCTCCAGCGGGCCCATCCGGTCCGGTAGGGGGCGCAGCAGGACCCGCTGAGCGGTCTCGGAGACTGCTCGTACCTGGGCCGGCTCTCTGGGATCGCGGTCGCGCAAGGTTCGGAAGGCGATGACGAAGCCCGAGACCACAAGGAGTGCGACGACGTGCACCAGCAGGACCGGCGAGTGCAGCAAGCCGTCGTGAATGTCGACGACGGCCCCGACTGCGCCGGCCGGGATGGCAACGCCTGCGGTGTACGGGGCGCCCGCGAACGCGGCCACGGAGGTGGGGGCGGCGACCAGGAGAGGGGCGAGACGGACATGGGGGCACAGATGCCGGCCGGGGTTATCGCCACGGTCAGTGCGGCCGCTGTCGCCGGCGCCGTGCAGTTACCTGCCGGCCACGGCCGACGGCCGGGCGTGCCGGGGTCCCGCGGATGTCGGGGACGCAGGCCGCCGGCAGTGCCGGTACCGGCTTCCCCGGCGCTGCTCTTGAGATCACCGACACCGGCTGTGGCACGGGACGAGAGGCATGAACTTCATGGGCGGTCCTTGCGGAGCAGGGCGGATTTCTCGCCGACGGCCTCGCCGGGAACCGCAGCCGGGACGTCGACGTACACCCCGCCCGGGCGCCCCGGGACGGCGGCGCGGATCACCCGGCTGGCACTGCGTCCGATGTCCTCGGCCTCCTTGACCCGGTAGGCCGCCTTGACAGAGGCCGGGCCGCTGCCGGCAGGCCGGTTTCTTCGCCGTCGCGCGGCAGATCGACGGTGTGCCGCGCGCTGGATCCGGAGATCTGCACCGCCTGGAAGCGATGCGTTATGGCGTTGGCGAGCACGGCGAGCCCGTTGAAGAACCCGGCAGCCGCCGCGGCAGGCGCTGCGTCGCTGGGAGCGGAAGCCGATGAAGCCGATCCCCGGCGCCCGCACCAGGCGCGCCGGGCCGGTGACCGGGATGCCGGCCGACCCGTGGGCGGCCTCGACGCCGTTGAGCTTGGGCGTGCCAATGACCAGGCGGCAGCTGTCGTTGAGTCCGGCCGAGGTCGCGGCGCCCTGCGTGGTCTGCGGTGTGGAAGCGGCGGCCATGCTGCGACTCCTCATATGGTGCCCTGGTTCTTTTGCCGTTCTGGTCCCACGGTTTGGCAGCGAGCGTCGCGGCGTCCAGGACTCGTCGATGACCGGCCGATAAGCAGGATCTATCACTGAGCGGTGCGCAGAAGGTGCCTGGTCCGGGAAGCTGTGGGTGAGCGATACCCTCGCGCACACCAGCCGGATCGCCGTACTTCTTGCCCTGGAATCGGACTCGGACAAGGGCGGAGCAGGTGGCGGCAACCATCTTCGCCGCCTGCTGCCTGCTGCCTGCGTCGACCGGCCCGGTCCCCCCGCTGATCGAGGGGCCGGGCCGGCCGGGGGGAAGGGGAGTGCTCAGCCCTGGCGGGCCTTGGATCGGGGGTCCTTCTTGTTGATCACGTAAGTCACACCCCGGCGGCGCACCACCTGTGCACCGGGCTTCGACTTCAGCGAGCGCAGGGACTTGCGTACTTTCATGATGTTCTCTTCCTGCTCACGCGCCGGTCCGCGGTCAGCGGCCGGCCGGCGCCGTGCGGCCGTAGCGCCGCTCGAAACGCTCCACCCGGCCGGTGGTGTCCACAATCCGCGAGGTGCCGGTGTAGAACGGGTGACTGGCCGACGAGGTCTCGACGTCGATCAGCGGGTAGGTGTTGCCGTCCTCCCACTCGATGATCCGCGATGTGTGCGCGGTCGAACGGGTCAGGAACGTCGCGCCCGCCGCGCGGTCGCGGAAGACCACCGGCCGGGAGACGGGGTGGATTCCAGGCTTCATGATGTTTCCTTCCTCGTGACCGTCCGCGAAAGGGCAACGGCTGGGTTCATCGCTCCTCGCGGAAGAGGACGTGTTCCCCGGCCACCGGGTCGTACTTGCGCAGGACGAGCCGGTCGGGGTCGTTGAGACGGTTCTTGCGCGTCACGTAGGTGACGCCGGTCCCGGCCGTCGACTTCAACGTGACGACGGGGCGTACGGTGGTGCGTGCCATGAACTCCTCCTTCCGCTCACATTCGGCGGGTCCTTGATCCGCCCATGTCAGCGACGTTCCTCTCAACGCCACCCCCCGCTCCTGCATTCCCGACGGCTGCCGAGCCGGTCATCAGGCTGTTGCGGCGGCTCGCACCGGGGCCGGCAGGCTGCCGATGTCGTAGGCGCCGTGGTGCCTGCGTCCGTGGACGAAGAAGGCCGGCGTCCAGGCCACGTCGCTGAGATCCGCCGACTCCGCGTCCCCGGCGATCCGCGCCGCACCTGCGTGGGCGCGCAGTCCCGCTCGGAGCGCTCCTTGTCCAGGCCGGTCTGTGCCGCGTACCGGCGCGGATATTCGAGGCGCAGTGCGACTTCTTGCTTCGATGTCACCATCAGTTCTCATCAGCCTGTCCTCAATCTTGGCTGGTCAGGGTGTGAAGTTTCCCCGTGATCCTGGACACTCTTCTTCTACGCTGCGAGTGTTTGGTCGTTGCGGAACCGCTGGCGCGTCTCGTGGGGTGTGAGGTACCCGAAGAGAGGGTGTTTGCGCAGGCGGCGCCGGTTGTAGAAGGTCTCGATGAATGCGAAGACATCGGCGCGGGCGGTAGCCCGGTCGGGCCAGGTTCGGGTGCCGATCTCTTCCTTGAGGACGGCCCAGAAGCTTTCGGCTGCGGCGTTGTCGAAGCAGGAGCCGGTCCGGCCCGTGCTTTGCCGAAGCCCCAAGGCGTGTATCTCAGCGCGGAATTCGGACGAGGTGTATTCGCTTCCACGGTCGCTGTGTGCGATGCAGCCGGGTTGCAGGCTGCCCCGGCCGTGAGCCATCCGCAGCGCGTCAGTCACCAGCTCGGCGCGGTGGTGGTCGGCCATCGCGTAGCCGGCGACCTCGCGGGTGGCCAGGTCCAGCCAGCAGGCCAGATACAGCCGGCCCTCTCGCGTGGGCAGGTACGTGATGCCACCCGGCCGGGTGCCCGGCCGGGTGCCGGGCCGGGTGGCAGTGAAGTCGCGGCCGATCAGGTCCGGCGTCGGCCACGCCTGCTTGTCGGGCCGGGTCAGCGAGCGGCGTCTTCGGCGCCTGAGGCCGACGATCGCGCGTTCGCGCATGATCCGTTCCACCCGTTTGCGGTTGACCGGCTTTCCCAGCCGGTGCAGCTCGGCGTGCACCCGCGGGACACCGTAGGCACCTTTTGAGGCCAGGTGGATCACGGCGATCTCATGGGCGAGCGCGTCATCAGCACGTATCCGCAACTGCCGGGCCTCCTCCGCTTCCAGCCAGGCGTAGAACGAGGAGCGGGCCACGTACAGGACACGGCACAGCAGGGCCACAGGGTATGCGGCCTTCTCCGCGTCGATGAACCGGTAGCCCTCGCTCACCGGTCGCTGTCCTGGGCGAAGAAGGCCGCGGCTTTTTTCGGGATCTCGATCGTCTTGTGCTGCTCGATGTTCTGCTTGCGCAGCCGCGCGAGCTCCTCGCGTTCGGTACCGGTCAGCTCGCCCGGCCTGTCCTCACCACGGTCGTTCCGGTCACGCTTGACCCAGCCGCGCAGACTCTCCGGACTCACCCCCAGATCCCGCGCAACCTCCGTGATCGTCTTGTCGGAGGAGCGGGCCAACGCGATGGCGTCCCGCTTGAACTCCTCCGAATACCGCTTCGAGTACTGACTACCCACCTGGCACTACTTCCTCTGGAACCTCATGTCCCAGTCCCCAGGTGTCCAGTCACAAGGGGAAGCTTCAGTGGGGCCGCGCTAGAACGGTAGGACAGCTTCTCAGCCCGCCGGTATCCCGTAGCACGCGCACTTCACACGACGATGCAGGTCATGGCCGCCCACAGCAGGGGTGAGTGCTCGGTCCGGCCGTCGGCGCGCCAGCGGTCGAGCTGCTCGCGCTGCCAGCGCCCGAGCCGCTGCACGGGGTCAGGGTCCTCGTGGGCGGTGTCGACGGCGACGATCGCCTCCGACAGTGGGCGCACGGACTCGGCCAGACCTGCCAGCCGGTGGAACGCGAAGCTGGTCGGCAGCACCCAGCGGGTGGCGGTGACCAGTTCGGCACCGTTGTGGATCATCGCCGTGGCCAGGCCGAACGACTCGGCGAACCGCAGATCGCCACCGCTCTCACAGCCGATCAGGGCGACCCGCGGCGGCGCGGGCCAGATCCGCGCCCCCGGCTCACCGTCAGCCCGCAGGGGCAGCGTGCCCAGCAGGAGGTCCTTGGCCGACAGCGGCCGATGCGTGCGGACCGCCTCGGCCAGGCCGACGGTCTCCGGACCGCAGGACAGATGCAGCGTGCCGTCCTCGCTCTGCCCGCCCTCGACCGGTGTGCCGCTCACATGCCCGACGTACATCAGTCGGCGTGCCCCCTTGCGGAGCACGCCGCTCAGCCAGTCCCGGTCCAGGTCGGTGCGGCGGAACGCCTCCGCCGGGCCGGCGAGGGACGGCTCGACGGCGCCCGCGTCGAGGCGGCTTTGGACCAGCGCCAGCAGCTCCGGATCCGAGCCGGGCGGCCCCAGGACCGAGCCGAGCGGGGAGTCGGCGCGGAATCCGGGCACCCGGGGGTCGAGGACGAGCACGACCGGGCCGGTGTCCCGCGCCGGACCTTCAGGAGCGCGCTGCACTGTGTTCTGTCGTCGCAACGACGTCGGCGCGGTGGTCACCACGTCCGCCAGCTCGATGAGCCGGGTGCCGGCGTCGTCGACGGCCAGCAGTTCCCATGGGACTTGAGCGACCCGCGGCGACGGCTGGATGCGGACCAGCGGGCGGCCCGCGCGCTCCGACACCTGGCGGATCTGCGCCGTCAGCCCCTCCGGCCACAGCGCCTCGGCCAGCGTCCGCGCGAGTTGCCGCTCGGCGCGGTGATCGGCCAGCGCGCCCGACTCGAACGCCCGCCGCATCCCGGCGGTCCCCTCGCCCGAGCCGGGGAGCGCCTCGGCCAGCTCACGTACCGCACGGTCGACTTCGGCTGCGGGGCCGTGTCCGGTGCCGAACCCCTGGGCGCCGCCGGCCCACGTCCAGGTCATGAACAGGTCGCCCGCGTCGGCCAGCCGGATCTGGACCACGGGGCGGGCGGTCAGCTCGTCGGTGATCCAGAACGGCACCTCCTCCTCGTCCACGATCCGTCGGCGATAGCGGAACTCTGCCGCCGCGATGAACTCCTGGAGCGCGACCCGGCCGGACTCCGCCGACATCCGCACCTTCCGCGGCGGCGCGACCCGCAGCCCGGCGGAGGCGGCGGCCTCGGCGGCCACACCCCCGAGGGCCATCGGCCCGCCGTCGCCGTACGCCTTCATGCCCGCGTTCGGGAAGACCGTCGGCCCGTCATGCCCGTCGTCGGGGCCCGGCCCTGGACCCAGTGCCAGCGCGGCGCCTGCGCACCGGTGTTCCACCAGCTCGAAGAGGAGCCCCTGGTCCTGGCGGCGCACGGCGAGACGGAACGCCAACTGCATGGCCCTGTCCGCCAGTTGAAGCCACTGGGCGCGCGCGTGGGCGGTGACGAAGTCGTGGCGTGCCGCGGCCAGCGCCAGGGCGGCGGGCAGGGCGAGGGAGAGCGCGGTGTCGATGGACCGCGTCTCGTGCCGGCCGTGGTCCGTCCGGTTCAGGTTGTCCTCAAGGGCGCCCGCGAGCATGAGGTCGACCTGGGCGCACCGCTCGTGGATCGCCCGTGCCTGGTAGACGTCACGGGCCTCCTGGGCCAGCCGCTTCATCTCCTCGATGTCGCCCCGCTCGTACGCGTGTTGGGCGCCCAGCAGCATGGAGTCGGCGGCGGCCACCGAGGCGCCGAGCCGCTCGAACCGGTCCAGGCTCGCCGTCGCGAGGTCGTGCGCCCCGGCGGTGTCGCCGCGCAGACCGGCGAGATGGCTGCGGGCCTGTTCACAGACCGCCAGATCACCGAACCTCCGCTGCTCCTCGAAGAACGCGGACGCCTCGGCGAACAGCCGCTCAGCGAGGTCGAGTTCACCGCGCTCCATGGCGAGGGACGCCCGGTGCGCGAGCAGCGTCTGCCGCTCCCCGGTGTCCCCCAGCGCCCGGAAGCCGTCGTCCGCGCGGGCGAAGCAGTCCTCGGCCAGGTCGAACCGTCCGGTCGTGGCACAGATCGTGCCGAGCGCGGTCAGCAGGCGTGGGACGGCCTCCGCGGCGGTGGCCGGAGTCGTGGACAACAAGAGCGTGGCCTGTTCCTCCGCCCTTCCCCACTCGCCCCGGTTCATCAGCAACAGGACCCGGTTCAGGCCGAGTTCGGCGGCGCGCAGCCCATCAGGGTCGTCGAACTCGGGGAACAGGGCCGCCGCTTCGTCCAAACAGGCCAACGACTCGTCCAGACGCCCCGTCCTGCTCATCACGTCGGACCTGGCGATGAGTGTCTTCAGTACGGTTTCCAGCCACAGTTGACGGCCCTGCGGGCCCATCTGCGCCGACGCGATGCCCTCGAGCAGGGCCAGGGACCGTTCGACCGCACCCTCCGCCCCGGGCAGGTCCGAGGCGGTGAGGAGGACGATGGCGAGGTCGGACAGCACGTGCGCGCGCAGGAACCGCACGTCGGGCGAGTCCTCGATGGACTCGGCCAGGGTGAGCATCTCGCCGTACACGGCGCACGCGGCCGCGAAGTCGGCGGCCATGTGGTGCTCGTGGGCCAGGGCGAAGCGGCTGTCGAACGGCTCCCCGTACAGTTGCGCCGCCCCCTGGACCTGTGACTCGTTCTCGTCCGGCATCCGTCAGTAGTCCTCACGCGTGGCGGTGGCGGCGAGGGTCTCGGCAAGGAAAGGCGCCGAGACGCTGTGGTACGCGTCGTCGGATGTCAGGGGCTGCGCCGCGGCGGCCAGTCGGCGTCGGGCCAGGGCGCGGGCCGCGTCACGGTCGGCGCGGCCCCCGGGACCGGCGCCTGGGTCGAAACCGGGCAGCAGGACTCCGACGTCGACATGGGGCGGTGTCGTCGCCGGCAGATCGAGATGCGGGCTCAGGCCGAGATCCGCCCGGCCGGTCCACACGTCGTCCCGTCTGGCGAGGGGCACCCGGCTCGGCGGGCCGCCGTTCACCTGGACCTCCGCGACGAGCAGCGCACCCGCGACGGGAGCCGCGACGTGCGCGACGACCTCGACCTCGATCTGGCGGCGCGCACCGAGCGCGCGGGCGGTCCAGGAGACCGAGTCCTCGGCGGCGTCGACGAACCCCGGCGGGTAGCGGCGCCAGTCGTTCGTCCCCGAGCCCCGGGCGACGACCCGGCCGCCGGGCACGGGTGCGTCGCCTGCCGCGAGGGCGTAGCCGTCCCGCCGAGCGAACAGCGTGCCCGCGTCGACGGGCGTACGTACCAGGCCCCGCTCCAGGGCCGAGCGGAGTTCACGCAGGGCCGGCCCGTCCAGCCCGGCGCCGTCCGCCGCGTCGTCGATCAGCCGCAGGACGTTCTCCAAGTGGCGTGCCGTGCCCGCTGGTTGTGGTGCCGAGCGCCACCACTGGATCAGCGGGCCGAGTCCGGCCCGGTGCTCTTCGATGAGTTCGGGCACGCAGTCGTCGGGCTGGTCACCGAAGTCGTCGAACAACTGCTGGCACCGGTGGGTGAGCGCCGCCGACTCCAGGCCGAGCACATCCGGTTCGAGCACCGCAATGCCGTCGGTGTACGACGCCGGCCACCACCGGGCCGCCCAGTGCGCCAACCCGAGCCGGGCGGCAGCGCCCGCGAGAGCGCCGAGGTCCACCGGCACGGGGCTCACCTCGCCTCCCCCTGCCGCGCACGCGTGCACCGCGGCAGCGGTGGGCTCGCCGTAGACCGCCCACAGCCATTCCAGCGCCCGCCCCACGTCATGCACTTCCGCCACCGGCGGCCTCGGCTCCCCGAGGATGGGCCAGACCAGCACAGCGCCCGCGACGTCGAGAACGGAGCGCGCGAAGTCGGGGCCTGGGGCGTCCACATCGTCATGGGTGAAGACAGGGCTGCCGGCGGCGACCCGGATCGTGCCGTCCGCGCCCTGCGCGACGTGGATGAGCGACCCGTTCTGGGCCATCACGTGCTCCTCGGCTCGGCCGTGTCCACGGCGGTCGCCGCCGACAGGGTGCGCAGTGCCGATCGGACCCTGTCGCGGTGGTCCATCATCACCGAGCGGGATACCCCGTCGAGCACCGCCCAGAGCGAGGCGAGGTCCCCCAGGGGCGCGTCGCGGACGTCCCGCCCGTGCAGCCGCACCCACAGCCGCCGCATATAGGCGGCCCAGGGGGTGCGCAGGTCCCGGGCGAGGGCGTCCAGGACGCCGCCGCTGTCGCCGTGGCCGCCGTCCGGGTCGGGGCGGGGAGAAACGGTCATCCTGCGGGCGCGCAGGACCGATGCCTCGCGCCGCCAGCGGCTGTTGACGGCCCGGTGCGCCGCGGTGCGCCCCGGCGCGGGTTCCCCGGTGCCCAGCGGGTCGAGGCCGACCGCGAGCCGCCCGCCGAGGACGACGGCGACGCGCAGGCTCTCGTCGTGCAGGCCGAGCGGAGCGCAACTGCGGCCGACCTCCCGCTGAACGAGATCCGGCACGGCCGGCAGCTCCTCGCGCCGGGACGACGACTGCAGCACGACGAAGAGCCGCTCGAAGAGCGTGCGGTCGAGCGGCGCGGGAAGCGTGGCGGTGGAGGCGGCGCGCCCGACCTTAGGACGCGGCGGCGCCTGGCGCGCGGTCAGCCCCAGATGCGCCGGCAGCTCCTCGGCGCCCCAGACCTCGCCGGCATGCGCCCACAGCGCCCGGCCGAACAGCCCTCCGTGCCCCGCCTCGACCATGGCCGTGTACTCCGGCGAGTTCACCGCCGGCCCCATCGGCCCCGCCGCACCGCACGCTTCGAGCACCTCGCCCGCCAGCGCGACCGCCACACCGACGTCGGCGGCGACCGGAGGCCGGCCCGCCCACGCGACGGCCAGCTCCCCGTCGAGCCGGGCCCGCCGCGCGGCGTCCGCCAGATGGCCCTTCAGCGCTTCGACAGTACGTCCGCCGCCCGCGTCCGCCACGTCCTCCACCACGCCCCTCGCCACGGCGTCCGCACCGGCGGAAGGCGCCCCGTACCCGGTCGCCAGCTCGAAACACCGCTGGAAGTACAGATCCTGGGGGTGACCCGCCACGATCCCCAGAGCCCGGCGGGTCTTCTTGAGCAGCGTGAACCACTGAGCCGTCGCCCGAAGACGCGCACCGGACTCCTGGATCAGCGCGTCCAGGCGCGCGGCCTGCGCCGGTTCGAGGAAATCCGCCGCGAGTTCGGGACACAGCGACGGCCTGACGATCAACGGCAGCACGATCAGCTTGACCGTCCGGGTCAACGGCGCCCCGCCGGGCCCGCTCAGCGACTCCAGCCCCGGCCCGAGGCCACGCCAGGCACGGTCGATGACCAGGGCGCGAGATCGGCATGCATCGGTCGGCTGGCTCGGCGGCGGCATGCGGCGAGCGTACGTCGTCCGGGAACGGGCGGGCGAACCTGGGATCGGTAGGAGGTTCGGGCCGCCTAGCGTCCACACCGTGCACCGCACATGACATCACCACAAGGAGAAGCGGCCATGGGAATCTTCAGCAAGCGCAGCAAGAACCGCGAGGTGCGGGCCGCCGAGATCGCCGACCAGGTGGCCGACGGCAAGGGGTTCTACGGCCGTGCCACGCGCGCGTTCCTCGCCAAGGAGGACTTCGCCAAGGTCCAGCAGACGATCGGCGCGTACAAGTCAGGCCAGGACGTCCGGCAACTGCTCGCCATGGGTGCGCCGACCGTACCGGCCGTCGTCGTGTCGATCGGCGACACCGGCCGGCTGGTCAACTTCGACCCGGTCGTCGACCTGGTCCTCCAGCCGTCCGGGACAACCGACCGGACCACCGTCCAGACCGTCGTCTCCAAACTGCGCATCCCCCGCACCGGCGACCAGGTCCTGCTGATCGCCGACCCCGCGCGGCCGGGCGGCTACCTCTACGCCGGGGACGGCGTCACTCCGTGACCTCGCCGATCTTCCACGAAGCGCCGGCGAGCGACTTTGTCCTGCTCTCCTTCGACGGCCGGGTGCTGGAGGTGTTCGGTTACGTCGACGACGCCCGCTATCACCTCTGGGAGCGGCCTCGGCTGGAGTTCCGCCCCGGCCGAAGCCGCAGAGCGTCGATCGTCACCAGGCACGGCAGACGCCACACCATCCCGTACGACGCACACCTGCTCCCCGGCCTGCAAGCCCTGGCGGCCCGGCTGGCTGAGAGCGTGTCCGAGACCCCGGAGCCCTGACATGGCGGACGACGCGGACGGGACCCGGTGGACGCAGGTGTCGCGGGTCGGCCCGGGGGGTGCCGCCTCCGCGTACGGCAGCGCGGCGGTGATGTGCGTGTGCGGCCCGGTCATGCTCGGCTCGGCCCTCCTCGGCGCCGCGGACCTCATGGTCATGGGCATCGTCTTCACGGTGGTCTTCCTTCCTCTGGGCCTGGCGTTCTGGGGCAACACCACTGTCGAGCGGGAGCACAACCGACGGCTCGACGCCGTAGGGGTTGCGGCGACTGCGGAGATCACCGAGCTGACCGACTGGGACGACGGAGACGACGTCGGCGTCACGGTGGGCCTGCGGGTCAGCGGGCCGGGATTCCGGACGTTCGAGACGACCTGGAGACGCTCGCACCATGGCGCCCTGCGCGTGGGCCTGCGCCTCACGGCCGTCGTGGACCCGTACAACGGCATCTTCCGCGTGGAGATCTGATGAGGAATCACGAGGCACTGGAGTTCTGGTGGGTGATACCCGCCGCGCTGGCGCTGCTCGGCTACGCGCGCTCGCTCGCCGGGGTGACCCGGGCCCAGCGAGCGGTATGGGTGAAGGCGCGGATCGTGGCAGTGGAGCAGCCGGCCCACGGCGGCTCCAGGAAGCCCGGGATACCGGTGACGCTCACGTTCCAGGACCCGGGCACGGGCCGGGAGTTCACCTTGTCGAACGCCGGCAAGCACGGCGAGGCGATCGAGGAGGCCTGGGTGGGCCGGGAGGTCGAGGTGCGCTACCCGCCAGGGCAGCCTCTCCGGTTCGCCGTCGTGCTGGGCGGCGCGGGGGAGCAGACCGGCCGCGAGGGTCCCGACTGTGCAGTCATGCTGCTCCTCATCGGGCTGGTGATCCACGCGACCGTCCGCTGGGGCTGGCCATGGGCGCTGCTCGGCTTCGGCACTCTGCTGACGGCTGCCGCGGTGAGGAGCCCCGACATCCGCATGGTGCGCGCCCGCAACGCCCAGCTGGCCTCGGCCGTAGCCGTCCCGGCCCGGGTGGTGGCCGTCACCCGGGACGTCTACACCGACGACGAGTCCGGCGGCGACATCGTCGTCCATGCCCCGGTCATCGCCTTCACCACCCACGAGGGCGCCCACGTCACCGCCCTGTCCGGCGAGGGCATCCCCGATCCGGGCCGGTCCCTCCACCGCGCCCTCACCATCCACTACGCCCCCACCGACCCGGCCGTCTACACCCCCGACCCCGCGGCCGACCGCCGTTCGGGAGCGATGAACATCGCCTTCGTCGTCGCCCTCCTGCTGGCCGGGGCAGCGGGGGCAGTGGTCGGCGCGGTCATGTTGTGACACCCCGGAAGGCGACCGGAAGGGGATAAGGAGCGGAAGAGGAGCAATGCGCAGCCATATAGGTGTGTTCGTCGAGAATCTCGTGTTCACAGCGCTCTGCTTGTCGACAGGCCCGGTCTTCCTCGTCCTCCAAGGCGCCGCCTGTCATGACGGCACGAGCTGGGGCTGGGCAGTGTCCGCATTCGGCGCGGCCGTCACCGTCATGATCTCTGTCCTGGCTCTCCGCTCGACGCGCGCCGAGTTCCCTCGGATCACGGGCGGGGACCGCGTGCGGGCCGAGAGCGGCTCGTACGGGGACGACACCTTCGTGATGTGGGCGCCACGGTCCGAACCGGGGTCGGTGGGCGCGCGGTTGGTGCGGGCGGACGTCCTGGAGGCGTCGTCGGTGCGGTACGACCCTGACGGAGAGGGGACGTTCACGACGTACGTGGGCGACTACGCGCCCGCCGAGTTTACGCCGCTGGTCAGGCTGAGGCTGCGGGTGCACGCCGCGGAGGAGGCGGAAGGGGCTGTGGGGCTCTCCGGGTTCGAGATCACGGACGAGTGGCGGGCCCCGGCCCTGTGCCTGTCGGCGATCACGGCGGGCCGACTGGCCGTCCTCACAGACGGCCTTGGCAAGGTCACCGCCCTCTGGCCGCACAGCGTCCTGCTCTCGGGCACGAGAACCTGCCGGTTCATCGACCACGACGGTCGGCTGATCGACGTGACGCGACGCACCGGGCATCTGCTGGAACAGATGCGGCTCTTCTAGTGCCGCATCAGGCAACGTTCGCCCTGTCATGACGCATCGTTTTGTTGCTGCGCGCGGAGGCGCTGGCCGGTTTCTGGACTACCGGAGGACCGGCGTCCGCGAGTAGGTCGTCGGCTCGCTGACCACGGCAATGTTCGGGCACTTCATCCAATTCACGAACGTTGATCGCGCGCGGTGCGCTCGCTGAGGATGATCACAGCCAGAAAATGAGTGTGCGGTTGCATAGCCTCAACCGATCATGGGGGGTGTGGCCGAACATCTGACGATCAGCACCTTGATTTTGCAGCACAGGATTCCGGACGACTGGGCGGCGGATCCCTGGGCCGAAGTGCATCCTCTGATCGACGGCGTGGACGTCCTGAAGGAAGTCCATCCGGAAGGCCTCGGGCTCAGCTGCCGACACTGGAGGGGGCCGGCCGAGAGCTGGCCGCTGGCGGTCACGGAGGAACCCCGCAGGATCATGATCACCGAGCCGACCTGCACGGCCGGCTGCTGCGGCGCCCTGTACGTCACGATACGCCGCGAGGGCGATCAGGTGATCTGGGGCGCCTGGGAAAACACCAGCAACATCACAGCGGTGCCGGCGGACTTCCGCTTCGACAGTGCGCAGTACGAGGCTGAGCTCGCGCGGGCCGCTGCGGACCGCAGCTGGGAAGAGCCAGTGGACACCGTTGCTCGGCTCCTCGAGCAGACGCTTGCGGACAGCGGCTGGTTCGAACGGTGGGGCTGCGTTCTTACGAATTGCTGGCCACGACGTGAGGAGCCCGGTCTCCCCGAGGAGTTCACCAGTCCCCAGGGTGTTGATGTCGACTTCCACCAGGTCCGGGGGCCAGGCGAGCGTACGGATCTCTACCGGTACGAGTTGTTCGTCACCCGCGATCACCCCGTGGAGGAGCAGGTACGGCGGCTGACGGACCTCGTTCTGGCGGACGATCCGCGGAAGACCGCCGAGATGCAACGCTGAGGACCGGCTACCGGCGACACGGTCGCGACGGGGCGGCATCGGGCAGCCAGAATGACGACGTGGCCGAACGTGTGCGGATCCGGGAGATTGATGACGACGAGGGCAGGAGGTTGCTGCGGATCATCCGCCGGGGCACCGGTTCGGTGGTGACCTGGCGGCGGGCCCAGATGGTGCTGTTATCCGCGCAGGGCATGTCCGTGGCGAAGATCGCCGAGGTGACGTTTACCAGCCCGGACCGGGTCCGGGACGTGATCCACAACTTCAACACCGACGGCTTCGACTCGCTCTACCCGAAGTACAAGGGCGGCCGGCCGAGAACCTTCACCCTTCCCGAACGCCGGGAGATCAAGAAGATCGCGAAGTCGAAGCCGGCCGAGCACGGCCTGCCGTTCTCGACCTGGAGCCTGGCCAAGCTGGCGGACTTCCTGGTCGCCGAGGGGGTGGTCGACGACATCAGCCACGAGGGTCCTGCTCCGCGAGGAGGGCGTCTCGTTTCAACGCGTGAAGACCTGGAAGACCTCCCGCGACCCGCACTACGCGGCCGAAAAGGCCCGCGTCGAGCATCTCTGCGCGATCGCCGACGGCGAAGTCATACCCGAGGACGGCGAGCCCGAAGTCGTCTTCTGCATGGACGGGTTCGGTCCGCTCAACCTCCAGCCCCATCCCGGCCGGCAATGGGCCGAACGCGGCGGCCGCCACAGGGATCCCGACCGCGAGCCCAGACCACGGCGCCGGGCGACCTACACCCGCCCACACGGTGTCCGTCACCTGTTCGCCGCCTACGACCTTGCCAAGGACCAGCTCTACGGACACGTCAAGAAGACCAGGAACCGCTCGAAGTTCCTGGAGTTCTGCCGCTACCTGCGCTCGCTGCACCCGGCGAACGTGCGCATGGCGACCATCTGTGGCGACCTGCTCGGCGGCCTGGAGTCGATCTCCGCCGGCATCACCACCGTCGTCGACCGCAGCCGCCTCCAGACCTCCGCCGACATCAGCGCCGCTCTGCTGCGTGGCCTGTGGGACAGCGGCGTGGGCGGCTACTTCGCCTACGCGTTGCAGAACGCCCCCGACTGGTCCGGTGACGCACCCGCCGACCCGGAAGCCCTCAACGACCTCCTCACCCGGGCACCGGACCCGGAACACGACGAGCGCTTCCACGGCATGCGCAAAACGCTCACCGACCTGGACCGGACCGGCTCACACCGCCTCCGGCTCGGCGTGGCCCTGCCCGAGACAGCCCCCTACCTGCCGCTCGACCTGGTCCGGCCCCTCCTCGAACGCGTCCGATCCCTGGAGCCGGCCCTCGTCACCGGGCACTGGAACGCTCTGGTGCACGGGGACCACTACGTCTCCACACTCGGGCAACTCGTCGAGGAAGGGCTCTTCGACGGGACGACGGTGCTGTCACACTGCAACCAGCTCAACGACGGCGACCTCGACGTCATGGCCCGCGCGCACATCGGCCTGGTCACCACACCCGGCACCGAAGGCGGCATGGGGCTGGGCCCCTTCCTCGCCAGCCGGCTCGTCGCCCGGGGCGGAGCAGCGGCTCTCGGCGTCGACACCACGTGCTACGCACAGGTTGACATCCTCGGCGAGGCGCGGACACTGCTGGACGCGGAACGCCGAGACGCGGCCGTCACGGCAGGCGGCATCCCGCAGGAGGTGCAACCCGCACGCGCCGCACTGGAGTTGGCAACCGGCGTCGGGGCCCGGGCCGTCGGACTACAGGACGAGGTGGGCTCCCTCACCCCGGGCAAGCGCGCGAACGTCACGGTCGTCCTCCCGGACGCCGTACGAGCCCGCCCCGCCACGGACGCCGTCGCCACGCTGGTCCACTACACCGGACCCGGCGACGTGGAGACGGTGCTCGTCGACGGCGAGATCCGCAAGCGCGCAGGCCAACTCGTCGGCATCGACATCGCCGACCTCGCTCGGCGGTGTGCGCAGTCGCTCGATGCCATCCGCAGGCGTTATGCGGCCCTGCCCGCCGATGTCGTCGAAGGCGCGTGGCGCGGCATGTTCTGACGGCGGACCGGGCACCGAGGCGCATCGCCCCGGGCGGTCGGGACGATGCGCCTCGGTATCCGTTTGGTAACCGCTGTCCGCTGCGGACTAGCGTGCTGTCCGGGCGTCGCACGACGCACCTTCATCCCGGTTGACCAGCACTTTCACCGGGCGCAAGGAGAAAGCATGAGCACCGGCACGGCGAGAGACACCAAGCTGCCCACGCGGTTCGGCTCCCGCCGGCGCACCACTCCCGCCACCCCCCACCTACAGCTCGACCAACACGTGCCGAGGGTGCTCCAGGACGACCTGTGGAGCTTGATGACCGGCTTGCGGGGCGTGCGGATCGGGCGCAGTGGCATCTCGTTCCCGCAGACGCGGGCCCTGCACCTCGACCCCAGGCCCGCTCTGGGCCCCCGCGACGCGTTCATGGCCGGAACCGAGTTCGCCCACCTGCACGGCGACGGCAGCGGCAGCCTGCACGCGGCTCTCTCGCCCGAGCGTGCCGCAGCGGCGATCCGCAGTCGGCTCACTCACCTACTTCGACCTGGTCTTCGTCCTGACCGGCGGCGGCCCCGGCTACGCCACCCGCATCCTGCCGCTCGACATGTACATCACCGGCTTCCAGGGCAACGAGATGGGCCTCGCCAGCGCCGTCTCCGTCGTGCTCGTCCTGGCCGGGCTGATCCTCTCCCTCGCTCCCGTCCGGTTCTCCGGTTTCAGCCGGATGCGCAGCCAGCAGGCAGGTATGTGATGTCCGCGCTTTCCCACGCCCCGTCCACCGACTCGCCCAAGATCCCGCGGCGCGCGGCGGCGCCCGCGACGCCACCGGGCCGCGCCCGCCTCGTCCGGCGCCTCCGTCGCACCAACCCGCTCGGTGCGCTGGGCGGTGTCGTCTGGCTGGTCGTCGTGCTCGTCCCGGTGTACTGGGCCGTCGTCACCAGCCTCCGCACCCGCGAGGGCTACTTCGAGGCCAACCCCCTCGCCATCCCCACCGACCCGGCCCTGGAGAACTACCGCCAGGTCCTCGACAACGACTTCACGCACTACCTGCTCAACAGCCTCGTCGTCACGGCCGGCGCCACCCTGCTGACCCTCTCGGTGTCCTTCCTCGCCGCCTACGCCATCGTGCGCGGCACCAGCCGGGCCCTGTGGTGGACGTTCAGCGTGTTCCTGCTGGGTCTCGCCATCCCGCTACAGGCCACGATCATCCCGGTGTACTACCTGATCGCTAAGGCGAACATGTACGACACCCTGCTCGCGATCGTGATGCCCTCGGCGGCCTTCGCCATCCCGCTCACCGTGATTATCTTGGTCAACTTCCTGCGGGACATCCCCGACGAGCTGTACGAGTCGATGCGTGCCGAGGGCGCCAGCCACTGGCGCATGCTGTGGAACCTGGCCCTCCCGCTGTCCCGCCCCGCCCTGATCACGGTCACGATCTATGACGCCCTGAACGTCTGGAACGGCTTCCTCTTCCCGCTGATCCTCACCCAGAGCCCCGACAAGCGGGTCCTGTCCCTGTTCGTGTGGAGCTTCCAGGGTGAGTTCACCATCAACGTGCCCGCCATCCTGGCCGCCGTCGTCCTGTCCACTCTCCCCATCCTGGCGCTGTACGCCATCGGTCGTCGCCAGCTCATCAGCGGTCTCACGGCCGGCTTCGGCAAATGACCGCCCGCATGAACCGCTGCGCCCGAACTCACCTTTCGCCGAAGGGCACCAGTACATGACAGGCACCCGTCCCGTCCGCTGGGGCATCCTCGCCACCGGTACCATCGCCCACCTGTTCGCCGAGGACCTGCGCCTCGTCCCCGACGACGCGGAAGTCGTCGCCGTGGGCTCCCGCACTCCGGAAGCCGCCCGGAACTTCGCCGACCGGCACGGCATCAGCCGAGCCCACGGCACCTGGCGGGCCCTGGCCGACGATCCGGACGTCGACGTCGTGTACGTCGCCACGCCGCACTCGGCACATCACACGGCCGCAGCCCTGTGCCTGGAGGCCGGAAAGGCGGTGCTCTGCGAGAAGCCGTTCACCGTCAACCTCGCACAGGCACAGGACCTCGTGGCCCTCGCCCGCAAGCGGAACGTGTTCCTGAGGGAGGCGATGTGGACCTACATCAACCCGGCCGTGCTGCGCATGCAGGAGCTGATCGCGGACGGCGCGATCGGTGAAGTCCGCTCGGTCCACGCCGACTTCAGCATCGCCCTGCCGTACGAGGCTACCCACCGGCTGCACGACCCGGCGCAGGGCGGCGGGGCCCTCCTCGACCTCGGGGTCTACCTGGTCTCCTTCGCCCACCTGCTGCTCGGAACCCCCGACGCCGTCTCCGCGTGGGCCCACCTCAACCCCTCGGGCGTCGACGACAACACCGGCATCCTGCTCGGCTACGACAGCGGTGCGGCCGCGGTGCTCTCCTGCTCGCTCGGTGCGCAGACGGAGCAACGGGCGTCGGTCAACGGCACGCTGGGGCGCATGGAGTTCGTCCGCGAGTTCTTCCACGCGGACGGCTTCGTCCTGCACCGGCAGGGCCGTGAACCCGAGGAGATCCGCCTGCCGGACGGCCCGGGCAACGGCTACACCCACGAGGCATTGGAGGTGGCCCGCTGCCTGCGGGCGGGGCAGACCGAGTCGCCGTACGTCCCTTTGGACGGCACCCTGTCGGTGATGGCGACGCTGGATGCCGTCCGGGAGAGCATCGGGGTGCGCTACCCGGGCGAAGGGCAAGCACCTTAGCTTGGTCGGACAGCTAAACGGCCGAGTCGTCGGCGATGTCAGGCGAGCCGGTGAGGTTCGCCTCGATCCGGGCCAGCAGGTACATCGCCTGGTCGTACTCCTCGTCGGTGAGGCCGTGCGCGGTGACCTCCTCCAGGTCCCGCCACGCTTGAAGGACCCGGTCGCGCAGGGCCTGGCCCGCTCGTGTCGTGTCGACGACGACGGCGCGGCGGTCGGTGGAGGACTGCCTGCGGGTGACGAAGCCGGACTGTTCGAGGCGCTGCAGCATCTTGGTGACGGTGGACGGATCCAGGCCCAAGGTCTTGATCAGGTCCGCTTGGCGCTGCTCGCCGCGCTCCCAGAGCTGCATCATGAGCAGCTCCTGGCCCGGATAAAGGCCGGTCTCGCGCAGGAGGCTGCCAGCCATTATCCGGTGGACACGAGCGGCGCGGAAAATCGCTTCGCTCATGGGGGCGTCGGCGACGGTGGGTACCGCGCCGTCCTTTCCCGGCATCGGCTCGGATGCTGGCGCCATGGTTCGTGTTCCTCCTGTGTCGTGCGGATCAGAGAATCATCTCACCCCTTCACTCCATTGGTCGACCAATGGAGTACGGTGGCCGCAGATCGCCGATTTAACAGCGGAGTGGAGCCATGGGTCTGCCTGCCCTTTTTGGTGCGAACGTCGACCCGCTGTGGGGCGACGGAGACCAGCCGTTGCGGCGTGCGCTGCAAGCCGATCGGGAGGGTCTGGACTTCGTCACGGTCCAGGACCACCCGTATCAGAAGGCCTTCTACGACACCTGGACGCTGATGGCGTTTCTGGCGGCCCGGACCGAGCGGGTGACCTTCGTGCCGACGGTGGCCAACCTGCCGCTGCGCCCGCCCGCGATGCTGGCCAAGGCCGCCGCGAGCTTCGATCTGCTCTCGGGTGGCCGGCTGCAGCTGGGTCTGGGTGCCGGAGCCTTCTGGGAGGCCATCGAGGCCATGGGCGGTCCGCGCAGAACCAAGAAGGAGTCGCTCGAAGCCCTGTCGGAGGCGATCGACGTCATCCGGGCGATGTGGAGCGGTGAGCGCTCCGCGCGGGCCGGTGGTGCGTACTACCGCGTGGCCGGTGTCCATCCGGGGCCCGCACCGTCGCACGCGCTCGGCATCTGGCTCGGCGCCTACGGCCCCCGCATGCTGGAGCTGACCGGGGCCAAGGCCGACGGCTGGATGCCCTCGCTGGGCCATCTCGGCCTGGACCGCCTCGGCGAGGCCGTCGCCCGCCTCGACGACGCCGCGGCCCGGGCCGGCCGCGATCCGGGAGAACTCCGCAAGAGCTACAACCTCAACGGGATGATCACGTCGACCTCCCGCGGTGCGTTCCATGGCCCCGTCGAGCAGTGGGTCGACCAGATCGCCGAGCTGTACCGCGATCATGGCATGAACGGCTTCTCGTACTGGCCGAACGAGGACCACGACCGCCAGCTGAGTGTCTTCGCCCAAGAGGTGGCACCCGCCGCGCGGGAGGCGGTCGCGAAGCTGTGAAGAGCCTGGTCGAAGCGGGCGGCTTCATCTGATTTTTCCCTCGGGAATAGATCAGCGTCACCCGGCGCTGACGGGATCGATTGGTCGGCCAAATAATTTGAACCTGCCGACTGATCCGGCATCGGCCCACAGCGCTCACCTTGAAAGGTCCCCTTCATGTCCGCAGAGCGTTCCACCGCCGACAACACCGCGATGCTGCTGATCGACCACCAGCAGGGCACGATGAGCCAGGTCGGCCCCATGGCCCTCGAGGAGATGAAGGCCAACGCCATCTCCCTGGCCAAGACGGCCAAGGCGCTGGGCATCCCGCTGATCCTCACCTCCTCCCAGGAGGAGAACATGCAGGGCCCTCTGATGCCCGAGCTGGAGGAGATCGCCCCGGAGGAGTTCGCCGCAGCGGTCAAGGCGGCCGGCCGCAAGAACCTGATCATCGCCGGTGTCACCAACGACGTCTGCACCGTCTACCCCACCCTGACCGCCCTGAGACAGGGCTACCAGGTCCAGGTGGTCGCCGACGCCGGAGGTTCCCCGACCAGGGTGTCCGACGACCTCTCCATCCGCCGTATGGAGATCGCGGGAGCGGTGATCACCTCCACCAACTCGCTCATGGCCGAGCTGGCCGGGAACTGGACCAGTGAGCACGGCAGCAAGATCGTCGCGATCGCGATGGAGCGCATGAACCAGCAGTAGTCGCGTCCAGCCGGAACGGCATCGCCCGGGACCGCCCCGACGGCGCGGCGGTCCCGGGCAGCCGGCGGCCCTCACTTCTCCCACCCCACACTCCGGAGCACGCCATGCAGTTCGGCACTTTTTCCATCGGCGACGTCAACGCCAACCCCGTCACTGGCCAACCGCGGACCGAGCAGGAGCGGCTGAAGGACATGGCCGCGATCGCGGTCAAGGCCGAGGAAGCCGGCTTCGACGTCTTCGCGACCGGCGAGCACCACAACCCGCCGTTCGTCTCGTCCTCGCCCACCACCCACCTGGCCTACATCGCCGCGAAGACCAGCCGGATCATCCTCTCCACCTCGACGACGCTGATCACCACCAACGACCCGGTGAAGATCGCCGAGGACTACGCGGTCCTCCAGCATCTCGCCGACGGCCGCGTCGACCTGATGCTGGGCCGCGGCAACACCGGCCCGGTCTACCCCTGGTTCGGCAAGGACGTCCGCCACGGCATCCCGCTCGCCATCGAGAACTACGCGCTGCTGCACCGGCTGTGGCGTGAGGAGTACGTCGACTGGGAGGGCCGCTTCCGCACCCCGTTGCAGAGCTTCACCTCCGTCCCGCGCCCGCTCGACGGCATCCCGCCGTTCGTCTGGCACGGCTCGGTCCGCAGCCCCGAGATCGCCGAGCAGGCCGCGTACTACGGCGACGGCTTCTTCGTGAACAACCTCTTCATGCCGAAGGACCACTTCCGCCGCCTGATCGGCATCTACCGCGAGCGCTACGCCCACTACGGCCACGGCAGCCCGGAGCAGGCGATCGTCGGTGCCGGCGGCATGATCTTCGTCCGCAAGAACTCCCAGGACGCCGTGCGCGAGTACCGCCCCTACTTCGACAACTCGCCCATGGCCGGCCACGGGCCGACGATGGAAGAGTACATGGAGCAGACCCCGCTCATCGTCGGCAGCCCGCAGCAGGTTATCGACAAGGCGCTGACCTTCCGCGAGCACTACGGCGACTACCAGCGCCAGCTCTTCAACATCGACACCGGCGGCGTGCCGCTGAAGGCCGTGCTGGAGACCCTCGACCTGCTCGGCGAAGAGGTCATACCCGTCCTGCGCAAGGAGTTCGACGCCCTGCGCCCCAGCCATGTCCCGGAGGCACCGACACACGCCTCCCGGCTCGCCGAGCGTGACGCGACCGTCACCTTCGTCGACGCCGACAAGGAGGAGTCCAAGTGAGCGCCCGCCAGCCCCAACGGCTCGCCGTCGTATCGGCCGGCCTGAGCGTCCCCTCGTCCACCCGGCTGCTGGCCGACCGCCTCACGGAGGCGGTGCGCGCAGAACTGGCCGGGGCAGGACGGGAGGTTGACGTACAGGTCGTCGAACTACGCGATCTCGCCGCCGACATCGCCAAGAACTTCGCCTCCGGCTTCCCCTCGCCCGACCTCGCCGACGCCATCGAGTCGGTCACCTCGGCCGACGGACTGATCGCCGTCACCCCGGTCTTCACCGCCTCCTACAGCGGGCTGTTCAAGTCGTTCTTCGACGTCATCGACAACGACGCCCTCACCGGCAAGCCCGTCCTGGCCGCGGCGACCGGCGGCACGGCCCGGCACTCGCTCGCCCTGGAGCACGCGCTGCGTCCGCTCTTTGCCTATCTGCGCGCCGTGGTCGTACCCACCGCGGTGTACGCGGCCTCCGAGGACTGGGGCGGCCACGGCGATCCGCTGACCGACACGCTGCCCACCCGGATCGCCCGCGCCGGCCGCGAACTGGCCGCGCTGATGCGCGACCTCCCGGGCGGCGCCGCGCGGGCGGACGACGGCACGGACGTGGTGCCCTTCGCGCAGCAACTGGCCGCGTTGCGGCCGGAGTAGCGCGGACGAAGAACGAGAACGACGAGCAAGGGAGAGACATGGCAGCACCGGCGAATCGGGCCGGACGGTCATCCTGACCGTGGACGACGACCCGGGAGTGTCCCGGTCCGTAGCCCGGGACCTGCGGCGCCGCTACGGCGACACGTACCGGATCGTGCGGGCGGAGTCCGGTGCGACCGCGCTGGACACCCTGCGCGAGCTCAAGCTCCGCGGTGACCGGGTGGCGGTGATCCTCTCCGACTTCCGGATGCCGATGATGAACGGCATCGAGTTCCTGGAACAGGCCATGGACGTCTATCCGGGCGCCCGGCGAGTGCTGCTGACGGCGTATGCGGACACCGACGCGGCGATCGAGGCGATCAACGTCGTGGACCTGGACCACTACCTGCTCAAGCCATGGGATCCGCCGGAGGAGAAGCTCTACCCGGTCCCGGACGAGCTGCTGGAGGCGTGGCGGAACACCGAGCACCGTACGGCGCCCACCACCAAGGTCGTCGGGCACCGCTGGTCGGCCCGCTCGTCGCAGGTCCGCGAGTTCCTGGCCCGCAACCACGTGCCGTACCGCTGGTACTCCTCGGACGAACCCGAGGGACAGCGGCTGCTGGCGGCGGCCGGACAGGACACCGAGCGGCTCCCGCTGGTGATCGCCGCAGACGGCATGGCCCTGGCCGAGCCCTCGGAGCCCGACCTCGCGGCGCTGGTCGGCCTGGCGACCACGCCGACAGAGGAGCTACGACCTCGTCGTCATCGGCGGCGGCCCGGCCGGGCTCGGCGATCGCCGCGCACAGCGTCCTGCTGGCAACGGGCGTGTCCTATCGCCAGTTGGAGGCGCCGGGCCTGACAGAGCTGACCGGACGCGGTGTCTTCTACGGCTCCGCGCTCACCGAGGCACCCTCCTGCCAGGGCCACGACATCTACATCGTCGGCGGCGCCAACTCTGCCGGTCGGGCGGCGATGTACCTGGCCAAGGGCGCCGAGTCGGTGACCCTGCTGGTGCGCGGCCCGGACCTGTCGGCGTCGATGTCGCACTACCTGATCCAGCAGATCGAGCAGACGCCCAACATCTTCGTGCGCACGCGGACGGCGGTCGAGTCCGCGCACGGCTCGGACCACCTGGAGCAGCTGCCCCTGCGCGAGGTCGACAGCGGGCACACCGAACTGGTCGACACGCAGTGGCTGTTCGTGTTCATCGGTGCGGCTCCGCTGACCGACTGGCTGGACGGCGCGGTGCTGCGGGACGAGCGCGGGTTCATCCTGGCCGGGCCCGACCTCACCCCGGACGGGCGGCCGCCGGCCGGCTGGGAGCTGGACCGGCCGCCGTACCACCTGGAGATGGAGACCAACATCCCCGGTGTGTTCGTGGCGGGTGACGCCCGCGCCGAGTCCGCCAAGCGGGTCGCATCCGCCGTCGGAGAGGGAGCCATGGCCGTCATGCTCGTCCACTGCTATCTGGAGCAGTCATGAGCGGACAGCCGCTGCCCTGCGAACGGGAAGAGCTGGGCAGTCTTTTCCTGTTCGAGAAGTTGACCGATGAACAGCTGGCCCGGCTGTGCCGCGAGGGCCGGGTGGAGAAGTTCGAGCCCGGCTACGTCTACCGCGAGGGCGAGCCGGCCACCTGTTTCTTCGTCCTCCTCGAGGCACGATGGTCGTCACACGCCGGGTCGGGGACGACGACGTGGAGATCAACCGCACCTCCCACCGGGGTGCGTACGCAGGTGCCCTGCAGGCGTATGTGAACGGCCACGAGAGCGACCGATACCGGGGCTCGCTCCGGGTCACGGAGCCCTCGCGGTTCTTCGTGCTCCTCGCCGAGATCTTCGCCACGATCATGCGCGGCTGGTTCCCGATGGCCGTCCACCTTCTGGAAGGGATGTTCTTCGGCACCCAGAACACCCAGCAGACCATCAACCAGCGCGAACGGCTGCTGGCACTCGGCTCCCTGTCCGCCGGTCTAACCCACGAGCTCAACAACCCCGCCGCAGCGGCCGTACGTGCCACGGCGGCACTGCGCGAGCGGGTGGCCGGGATGCGGCACAAGCTCGCGGCGATCACCGTCGGCCCGTACGCGAACGAGGCCCTGGCGCTCGTCCACCTCCAGGAACGCACCGCCGAACCGGTGTCGAAGTTCACCTCGCTCAGCCCGCTCGAAGCATCCGACCGGGAGGACGCGCTCGCCGACTGGCTCGACGAACACGACATCGACGGCGGCTGGGAGCTGGCGGCGACGTTCGTGCAGGCCGGTCTCGACATCGACTGACTGGAGGAGGTGGCGTCGACTGTCGACGAGCAGACCCTCGGCGGGGGGTTCCGGTGGCTCGAATACACCGTGGAGACCGAGCTCCTCATGAACGAGATCGAGGACTCCACCAACCGCATCTCGCAACGACGTCCAGGTGATGGACGGGGCGGGGACGCTGACCCTACGTACGGCTCTCGACGGGGAGCGGCTGCTCGTGGAGTTCCGGGACACCGGGCCCGGCGTGGATCCCGGGATCCAAGGGCGCATCTTCGACCCCTTCTTCACGACCAAGCCAGTCGGGGAAGGCACCGGGCTCGGGCTCGACATCTCCTGGCGGATCGTCGTGAACAAGCACCACGGAAGCCTTGACGTGCAGTCCGTCCCGGGCGACACACGGTTCCAGGTACGACTGCCCCTGACAGCGGATTCACCTGACGGAAACTGAATGTGTATGCACCTACGCCATAATGGGTGGCATGCCTCAGCCAATCATCCGCATCCCGGGCATCGAGCCGCTCAACCTGCCGGGCGCCCGGCAGGCGGTCGCTCCGTTGCACACCTTCCTGCGTGAGTGCATCGTCGACGGCCGGCTGCCACCGGGAACCGTGCTGTCGCAAGTGGCGCTCGGGCGGCAGCTGGGCGTGAGCCGTACGCCCGTGCGTGAGGCATTGCGCATGCTGCAGGAGGAGGGCTTCGTCGAGGCGGAGCCCAACCAGCGGATGCGCGTGGCGTCCCTCGACCCGGCCGAGCTGGACGCCACCTACGCGCAGCGCATCCTGCTGGAGACGCTGGCGCTGACCATGACCTTCGACGGGTTCGGCGCCCGGGAGCGCCGGGAGGCCAAGGCGCGGGTCACGGCGATGCGGCGGGCCGCGCGGGCCAAGGACCTCGAGACGTGGTTCGTCGTGCACGCCGAGTACCACGGCCTGCTCACCGCCAGGGCGAGCGAACCGCTGCAGCGGCAACTGCGTGCGCTCTCCGACCGAAGCGTGCGCTACATCCGCATCGCCCAGCGTTTCGACCCCGAGAGCTGGTCGGAGGCGGGCGACATCGAGCATCCGGCGATCCTGGAGGCGGTTGTCGCTGGGGACCGTGAGGCGGCGGTGTCGTGCCTCGCGCACCATCTGGAGCGCACGGCACTGCGGGTCATGCGCGATCACGCCCCCGACCACGTCCCTACGGCGGTGCAGCGGGCCATGGCCCTGGTGCACGCCGGTCCGGCACCCTGGCCCGCGGCGGACGAGGCGGCGTGGCCGGGGGTGGCGTGACGGGGGCGGGGAGGCCGCTTACTGGGCGGGTGTGGTCCACTCTCGCCGTGCCCAGTCCTCCAGGGTCGTCAGCTCGGGGTGCTGGGCCCGCAGGGCCGGAAGATCGGCGCTGAAGCCCTCGTCGTTGAACCAGCCGAACATAAGGCCCATCTCCTCGTTGAACTGCGTCGCCTGCTTGATGGGCAGCTCCTGGAAGCGGGTGGGCAGTCCGGACACCTTCTCGAACACCTCGGCCATCTGCGGACCCGTCAGCTCCTCGGTAGCCAGTTCCGCCTGGCGGCCCACGTACTCCTCCGGATTGTCGAAGGCGTCAGCGGCGGACAGGCCGATGTTCTCGGGGGCGAACATCTGGAGGGAGACGTCGGGATTCAGGCCCAGGGCGAGGACCAGGCCGTCCCCGGCGCGCTGCGGACCCGTGAAGGCGAAGTTGTTGATGAAGAAGGCCGGACGCAACACCGTGGCGGGCAGCTTGAGTTCGGCGATGTGCTGCTCGATCCGGCCTTTGCTCTCGAAGTGCAGGACCCCGCTGTTGCGCTCGGTGCCGCCCACCGAGCCATAGACGAAGTGCCCGACTCCGGCGCGCGACGCGGCGTCCGCGACCGCCCGGCCTTGGCGCTCCTCGGCCTCGATCCCGCCCGGGCCCATGAAGGTCTGGACGCTGTAGACGCCGTACACCCCGCTCAATGCGGCGTCGAGCGACTGCGGGTCGTCGAGGTCGCCCGCCACCACCTCCGCGCCGGCCTTGATCAGCGCCTGGGTCTTCGCCGACTGCGGATCACGCGTCAGCGCGCGTACGGGCCGGCCCCGGCGGAGCAGCTCCCGCGTCGCCGCACCGCCCTGGCTGCCCGTCGCACCCAGCACAAGGATGGTTCCCCTGGTGTCGTTGGTGGGCATGGCTCACGCCCTCTCGTCATTTATTGGTCGGCCAAGCAAGCGTTGGCATGCATGTACGAAAGGAGACTCGCTGACGTGGCCGGCCAGCTGAAGAGCGAAGCGAAATTCGCCCGGCGACGACTGTGGATCTGATCAGCATGCGTAGTCGGCGTCTGATGTCGCGACCCAGCCCAGGAGATCGCGAAGCGTGGTGCGCTCCCGGGTGGACAGCATGGCGAACAGGCGGTCCTCGACTTCGGTGAGGGTTGTGTTCAGGGAGTCGAGCGCGGTCATGCCCTAGGGGCAATACTGGTGATTTAGGTGTTTTTCTGGTGTCTGCTGGTTGGTTTGGTGGGTGGGGTGAGGGTGATGGTTGGCGTCGGTGGTCGGGGTGGGCTGCGGTGGTGGGTGTGTTTGAGGTGCCAGTTGGTCATCTTGCGTTTGATGACGCGGGGGTTGGAGCGTGGCCTGCGGGGTGGCAGGAGGCGTTCTAGCAGCTCACGGGTGGTGTGAGTCAGGGCTTGTCTGAGTCGTGAGGGGGGAAGGTGCCGCCTGGTCGGTGACGTGGCGGCGGGCGATGCGAAGAGTGCGGGTGAAGGACACTCGAGGTCGTTGAGGACGGCCACGAGCACGCTCGGGTTGACGTCGATTACGTCGATGAGTGCCTGCTGGCTCACCGGCCCGGAGCCGAGGTGTATCAGCGTCATCGCGTGGCGTGGGGTGAGCGCGGGTGCGGCGGCGGGACGCAGGGATGGCACGCCTGGCGGGCGAGGGCGGACAGCGCTGACGCTTGACGCCCGCTCAAGGGCGCGGACCTTATGGCGGGCGCGGGCGCAGTCGAATCAGCCGGTGTGGGTCGTCGCGCGGGCGAGGCTGTCCTCGATGCGGCTCAGGACCTCGATGGCCTCGGTCTGCTGATCGGGCGTGAGGCCCCCGGCGACACTGCTCTCCAGGTCGAGCCAGACACGCTCGACCTCCTGGCGCAGGGCATTGCTGGCGGCCGTGGGTTCCACGATGGTGGCACGCTTGTCGATGGGGGAGGAGAGGCGTCGGACGAAGCCCGCCTTCTCCAGCCGCTGGATGGTACGAGTCATGGTGGCGGCGTCGGAGCCGAGGAGGCGGGCGAGGTCGGTCGGGCGCTGCGGGCCGCGCTCCCACAGCTGCATCATGACCAGCTCCTGGCTTGGGTGGAGGCCAACACGGCGAAGCAGTTGGCTGGCCAGCATGCGGTGCAGACGGGCCACTCGGAGGATCGCGTGGCTGACTGGGCCGGCCATGACGGAGGTCGGAAGGGGCTCGCTCGCCGTCGACGACACGTCCCCGGTGTCCTCGGTCTTCGGCTGGCTCATACAGTCCCCGCTGCGCCTGAAGTTGGCTGAACATGCAAATCGTACCTTCCCGCGGTGGGGCGTGGGCAGTGCGGGCATATTCGCCCCAGTCGCGACCGGGGGCGTGGATCACGCGCCACTGGGGAATGGTCCATGGGGTTTACTTGTTCGGACAGTAAATAATGCTCCGGGCAACGGCTGGGCCGACTGGCCACCGTCGACCCCAGCGGGCAGCCGCAGAACAACCCCGTCATGTTCAGCCTCGCGGCTGAGGGAACCATTCTGATCGGCGGCCACAACATGGGGGCGTCGAAGAAGTGGCGCAATCTGCAAGCCGATCCCAAGCTGGCGTTCGTCGTCGACGACGTGGTCAGCTTCCGGTCCTGGAAGGCGCGTTTCGTCGAGATCCGCGGCAGGGCCGAGCTCCTGGACGGCGCCACCGCGCGGCGCGGGATTCAGTTCCGAGGTGATCCGCATCCACCCGGAGAAGATCTTCAGCTTCGGGGTGGATCAGTGAGCGCCACGGTCAGGCTGTCACCATGGGCATGATGTCCAGGTAGACCTGCATGTCCTTGATGATTCCGTCCGCGCGTCGACGGAGGAGGGTGACGGCGGGCAGGCACATCGTGCGACCGTCGCGGAGGGTGTAGTCGACATCCGCGACGAGCACCGCCGAGTCGCCACACTCCCACACCTGGCGGAATCGGTGCGAGACGCGGCTGATCATCTCGAGGAACGGTGCCGCCGCCGCTCGGTACTCGGCGTGGCCGATGGTCTCCTTCCCGCTGCCGAACCGGACGCGGGCGTCTGCAGAGAAGCGGGCGACGGCGGCATCCACGTCCATGGCGTCGAAGCACGTGTAGAGCTCTGTCACCCAGGTGGGTATCTCGTCGGCGAACCGTACGGCGGCGGTGGCGGGCTGATTGTCGATCATGATGTCTCCCTGCGGCCTGGTCGTCCCTTGGTGGTGCGTCTGCGGTCCCCGTGAGGTGCTTGCTGCGGGTCGTGGTCGGTGCGGGCTCACGCCCGCACGAAGCCCCCGTCGACGACCAGCGTCTGGCCGGTCATGAAGGCGGCGTCGTCGGTGGCGAGGAACGAGACCACGCCCATCAGGTCCTCTGGCAGCCCGGTGCGTTTGATCGCCTGGTTCGCGACGATCGCGTCGAAGGCGCCCAGCTCCAGCTGCGGCCCGGAGAGGGTGCCGGGTGTGCGCACGAGACCCGGCGCGATCGCGTTGACGGTGACGCCCTGTTCCCCGACCTCGGCGGCCAGCGAGCGTACGAAGCCGATGACCGCGCCCTTGCTCGCCGTGTAGGCGACCATGCCGGCGGAGCCCGCGTGGAAGGTGGTCGAGGCCATGACGACGATCCGGCCCCAGCTGCCCCGAGTCATGGCAGGCAGGAACGCCTTGGTGAGGTGGAAGACGGAGTCGAGGTTGACGTCCATGATCCGGCGCCAGGGCGTCCAGTCGGTGTCCGCGAAGGGCGCCATGGGGTAGATGCCGGCGTTGTGGACGAGGATGTCGACGCCGCCGAAGCGGTCGGTGACCGCCTCCGCGCAGCGGGCCACACTCTCGGCGTCGGAGACGTCGCATCGCACCGAGAAGACCTCACCGCCGTCCTCCCGGACGAGCTTCTCCGTCTCGTCGGCCGAACCGAGGTCGGCTATGGCCACACGGTGCCCGTCGCGGGCGAGCCGCAGGGCGTAGCCCTGTCCGATGCCCGCGGCTACGCCCGTGACCAGGGCGACTCTCCGAGGTCTGTGTTCCTTGGCTGTGTCGGTCGGCATGCCAACTCCCTTGGTAGGGCGGGGGGCGTGTCCTCAGAGGCCACGCCCCTCGATAGGTGTTCAGGTGCTGGACTTCTCGATGCCGAGCAGGTGCTCGTAGTACGCGCGCTTGGTGCCTTGGTCCTTGTCGAGGTAGGCCAGGACCAGGGCGTAGATCTCGTTCTGCTGAATGGTGTAGTGGTCGTCATTGCCGGCGAGGAGTTCGCCCAGCTGGTCGAGGTGGAGGTGCCAGGCGGCGCTCAACAGGTGCTCGCGGCCGACGGAGAACGGCAGGGCATGGGTGAGCGCGATGCGCGAGCCGTCGCCGTCGGCCCGGACCTCCCAGCGCATCGTGGTGCCGATCAGGTCGGGGGTGTGGCCCCAGGCAGGCACGTCCCAGGTCAGCGCGAGGACGCGCTCGGGGTCGTACTCCAGGACCTTGCCGTAGACCGTCGCGCCCATCTTGGGGGCGATCTGGATGACCACCTCGCCGCCCACGACCGGCTCCAGCTTGTCGATCGGGCCGCCCATCCACTTCGCCAGCGACTCGGGCTCCGAGACGAAGCGCCACAGGCCGGTCAGGGGCGCGTTGAAGCGCCGTTCGAAGTGCACCTCGTTCATCTCGGAAGTGCGGCGGATGATTCCGTCCACGGGGTCCTTCACTGGTGTCACTGCTGCTTCCTCCTCGGGGGCGAAGTCGGGGTCGAAGTAGACGTGCATGCGGCTGATCCGGCCGTCGCGGAAGTCGAAGACGGCACAGAACCGGCCGGGGACCGTACGGCGGCCGTCCCAGGTTTCGCCCGTGACGAGCTCGCCCTCCGTCGTGCCCTCGACAACGACGCGGTCGCCCTGCTCGACGACGTCGAAGTCGGCGACGTGGTGGGCCATGTGACGGAACCTCACACGGCCCTTTCCGGCGGTGACCATGGCCTCGATGCCGGTCGCGGTGCCGAACTTGGGGGCATAGATCTGAACGTCCTCGGTGAACAGCTCGACGGGGTTGCCCTCGATTCGGCCGTCGGCGATGTCGTAGAACCGCTTGATCGTGGCGACGTTCTGGGAGTTCACCATGCGAGATAGCCTCCGTCGGCGTTGACTACGGATCCGGTGATCAAAGAGGCCTCGTCGCCGCACAGCCAGGTCACCGCGGCCGCGACCTCCTCCGGTCGGCCCGGGCGGCCGATGGGCTGGCGGGCCAGGACGGCGGCCACGGCGTCGGGCGGGTTGGCGGCCGTCATCGGGGTGTCGATGTAGCCGGGGGAGACCGCGTTGACTCGGATGCCCTGGGCTGCGTACTCGACGGCCGCCGTCTTGGTCAGCCCGGCCACGCCGTGCTTACTGGCCACGTACGCCGCCTGAGTCGGCATGCCCGTGTGGGCCCAGATCGAGGTCGTGTTGACGATCGCACCGCCGCTGACCTCGAGCATCGCGGGGATCTGGTACCGCATGCAGAGAAATACGCCGAGCAGGTTGACGTTCACCACACGGGTGAAGTCCGCCTCCGCCAACTCTCCTGTAAGGGCCATGGAGTAGGTCCCCGCGTTGTTGTGGGCGAAGTGCAGCCCGCCGTACGCCGTCGAGATGGCGTCGACCGCCGTGCGGACCGCGTCGCCGGAGGCCACGTCGGTGTGCACGAAGAGCGCCGCGCCCCCGGCCTCCTCGATGAGGGCAACGGTCTCCTTGCCACCCTCGGTGTCGATGTCGCACACCCCGACCGCCGCGCCACCGGCCGCGAAGGCCAGCGCCGAGGCCCTGCCGATGCCGGAACCGGCGCCGGTCACCATCGCGACACGCCCCTCGAACCGTTCGGATGCCGGCACGGGCTACTCCGGCTTCGATTCGAAGTTCTGCAGGAACTCCTCCGGCATGATCGGGCACCACACCGCCGGAGGGACGTCCCAGTCCTTGCCCTGCCAGTCCTCCGTGATCTGGTCGATGTCGCTGAAGTACTCGATCCAGCTGCCCCACGGGTCGCGCACGTAGTGGAAGAGGTTGGAGCCGAGGCTGTGCCGGCCCAGGCCCCATCCGACCGTGTGGCCCTTGCCGGCCATGATCTGCGCGCCCATTGCCAGCTCGTCGAGGTTGTTGACCTCCCAGCTGGAGTGGTGCAGGCCCGGGTGGCTGGACTGGATGAAGCCGAAGACGTGGTGGTCGCCCGGGCCGGAGTTCATGAACACGGCCTTGCCGGTGATCCGGTCGGACAGCCTGAGTCCAAGGGCGCGCTCGTAGAAGTCCTGGGAGCGGTTGACGTCCGAGGAGAAGATCAGCATGTGGCCCAGCCGGCGCGGGCGCGGCGCGGCGTCCGCGGTCAGCCAGCGGGCCTCGTCGACGCGCTGATGGTCACCGGGCAGGTTCTGTTTCACCGGCTGAGCGGGACGCGCCGGGGCGAGTTCCTGCTCGCGGACGTTGACCGCGTTGCCGTCCGGGTCGCGGAACCACAGGCCGCCCTCGGGGGCGCCGGCCGGGGCGTCCAGCAGGGCAATGTCCAGGGATTCGAGGTGACGCTGGAACTCGCCCAGCGAGCCGGCCGGCGCGGCGAAGGCCACGTGGTGCAGGCGCTTGTCCTGCCCCTCGACCAGCAGGGTCTGGTTCTGGTCGCGTCCGTCGCAGCGCACGACCAGACGGTCGGAGTGCTCGTCGACGGCGAGGCCGAAGTCGGTGTAGAAGTCCTTGCCCTGGGCCAGATCGGGTAGTTGGAGGCCGTAGTGCAGCAGGCCGCTCACGCGCATGGTGCGTTCCTTAGGTGGGGGTGGGGGAATTCAGGATTCGGTCGTTCGGCGCAGGTGCGCCCAGAGCCGGTCGAGCAGGGGCGGCGCTGCCGCTCGCCAGGACGCGATCTCGTCGGGGGTGAGGGGGCGGCTCGCCCCCGCCTGGCGGGCTGCGAGGTGCAGACGGCAGGTGACGTCCAGCAGCCACATGCGGGCCACCGCGTGACCGGGTGAGCAGCCGGTGGTGACTGCACCGTTGCCGCGTAGCACGAGCGCGTCGGCCTTGCCGAGGGTGCGTACGGCCGCCTCGGCGATGGCGGCAGAGCGCATGAGCCGGGCGTCGTCGTGGACGGGGACCGCCTCGCCGAGCATGGCGCCCTGGCCGTGCAGGGGCGGGATGCGGGACGTGACCGAACCCGCCGCGAAGGCCGATTCTGGGATGGCCCGGGCGACGGCGTCCACGTCGGGGCGGGCCCGGTAGACCGCCAGATGGACCCAGGCCTCGCCGGGCGCGCCCGCCGGCAGGGTCCGGGCGTCCAGCGGGATACCGACGAGGGTGTCCGGCGTGGCCTCGGCGAGGTCGATCGCGGGGGTGATCAGGACGTGGTCGGCGTGTCGCACCGACACGTGTCCGAACGCGGTCACCATGCCGAGCGCCGCGAGGACGCGGGCCGCGGTGACCATGTCCTCGCCAAAGTTCGGCGCGTCCGGGGTCATGACCGCGGGAGCCAGGGGCGGCGACCGCTCATCCCGTGACCTCCTGCGCGGCCACGGCCTCGGCGTCCAGGGCCGCGAACAGCGGCGCGGCGTCGATGTGCACGCGCAGCGATGTGATCAGGGCGGAGGGGCCGCGGCCGATGACCGTGACGGTGGGGAGGATCACCTCGGCGCCGCCCCGCGTGAGGTAGTGGACGCGGGCTTCGAGCACGAGGGTCGTCGGGGTGACCTGCCAGCGGTTGCACCACTCGTGCCGCATGCCGGTTAGGGCCGCACGCAGGTTCTCCAGCAGTTCGCGCACCGCGTCGTGGCCGATGGCGGGCGGGTTGTTGCCGAAGACGATCTCCCCGTCGGGGGCGAAGCGGTCGAGGACGCGCTCGGTGAGCTGTGCGTCGACGTCGGCGTAGAAGGCGTCGGTCCAGTCGCCCCAGTCGGACTTGTCAGACATCTTTGTCACTTTCCGTCCGTGTTTGTTTTCGGCGTCAGGCTGCGTCAGCCGTCGCCAGCCGGCGCATCGCGTCCCTGGTGGCGGTGATGGCCTGGAGGTAGTCGGCGGTCATGGTCCTGGCGTACGTCTCCTCCGCCTCGGAGCTGCCGGGGATCCCGACGAGAACCAGGGCGAAGCTGAAACGCAGCTGCATGTCGTCGCCGTCGCCGTCGATCTCGTTGGCGATCGTGCCGAGCACTGGCCCCGACAGTCGGGTGAACACCACCCGATGGGGTTCTTCGAGCGTAATGCGCTCTCGGAATGAGTCGCTCCGGATGCGTATGTCGCGGTCGAAGCTTCCGTCCTCGTATTCGGCGACGACAGCGCAGTCGCTCATCGCGGGCACGAACGGCAGGGCGTTGTTGGCCTTGCGGACCAGGCCCTCCCACACCGCTGCGCGGTCGAGACAGGGGGCTCCCGGTTCGTTGACGGGCACTGAGTGGCTCACGAAGATCATTGGATCTCCTCCTCCGGCCGGCGGCGTTGCCGGTCTTGTGGGCGAGTGCGAGGGGACGTCGCTACGACGCCGCGGGCAGCTGGCGCTGCCGGATGGTCGGCGCGACCGGGCCGCGCCACATGTCGATCGACGAGGGCTGCTCGAGGTCGAACACGCGCGGCGCCCACGTCGTGTCGTCCTCGATCAGCTGCCCGCCGACGGCGTATTCGTAGGTGAGGTTCTCGGGGCCCCTGAAGTAGAGGAACACCGAGCCGGAGGTGGGGTGGCGCCCCGGGCCCATGACGATCTCTACGCCCTGTTCGATGAGGAAGTGCCAGTTGCGCATCAGGCCGTCCAGGGAGCCGACCTGGAAGTTGACGTGGCAGAGCGCCGCTTCGTCGCCGCGGAACACGGCGAGCTTGTGGTGGACCGGGTCGATGCGCATCAGGCAGGCGCCGTCGCCGACCCAGTCCGACACGCGGGCGTTGAAGGTGGTGGACCAGAAGCGGTACGCCTCATGCACGTCGGGCGCGTCCAGGCACAGGTGGCCGAACTCGGTGACGCCCGAGGCCCGGCCGAGCCGCACCGGTTCGGCGGACTGGAACTGCGCGGCGGCCAGCTCGACGCGGTTGCCGAACGGGTCGTCGAAGGCGAGGTAGCCGGAGACCCCGCGCGAACGCGCCCCTGCCTGGTCGCCGCGCTCCACGCGCACCCCCTGCTTCTCCAGTTCGGTTTCGGCCGCGGCGAGTGCGTCCGGACCGGCGACCGTGAACCCGGAGGAGATCACGCCCGAGGGGCCCTCGACGAAGGTGAGGCAGTGGTGCCGGGCGTCCGCGCGCAGATGGACAACACCGGGTTCGCCGGAGTCGACTACTTCGAGCCCGACGATGTCCCTGGCGAAGCGGACGGCCCCGTCCAGATCCTCGACGCCCGAGCGCACGTAGGCGATGTCGGTCAGGGTGATCACGGGGTGGTCCCTTCGTCGTAGCCGAGGAAGCCGCGCGACTGGGCGCTTTCGGGCCAGTGGCCGCAGATGGCGCCGGTCAGCTGCGTCTGCAAGCACCGCGGCGGGTTGCACGGGCAGGTGCGGCGGGCGCCGGCGGTGCCGGACTGCACCTTCGTGGGCCAGTCGGGGTCGACGAAGAGAGGGCGGGCGAGGCCGACCGCCGAGGCCTGGCCCGTTTCCAGGACCTGCACCGCCGCACGCGGGTCGCCGAGGCCGCCGTTGGCCACTACCGGGATCCTCACCGCGCGTTGCAGTGCCTCGGTGTCGTCGAGCGAGTAGCCCGGCTTGGCGAGCATGCCCAGATTGGCAGGCAGGCGCATGGTCTCGAAGGTGGCCGGGATGGCGAAGAGGAACGCCGCGCCCTCGGCCTCCAGCAGCGGGGCGAGCCGTACGGCGTCGTCCAGAGTCCAGCCGCTGTCCACCCGCTCGTCGCTGAGCAGGTGCACGCCGACCACGAAGTCCGGGCCGGTGTTCGCGACGATGCGGCGTACGACCTCCAGCGCGAAGCGCGTCCGGCCGGCGAAGTCGCCGCCCCACTCGTCGGTACGCCGGTTGGTGCGCGAGGACAGGAACCCGGAGATCAGGAAGCCCTGCGCGGCGTGCACGTCGACGCCGTCGAACCCGGCGCGCTCGCACAGCCGCGCGGCGCGCACGAACTCCTCGATGGCTTCCTCGATCTCCTCGGGCGTGATCTCCTGCGGGGTGACGACCCGGCCCGGAGCCAGTTCGAAGGGAATCGCGGAGGGCGCGAGCCGGGGCCTGGCCTCGTACTCCTCCCAGGGGCCGGCGTACCGCCCGGAGTGCACGATCTGGACGATCGACAGGGCACCGTGCCGACGGATCTCGTCGGCCAACCGCCGCAGGCCGGGCAGCTGCTCCTCGTCGCTCACCAGGGTCTGCAGGGGCATCTGGCGGCCGGCGACGCTGATCGCGAAGTTCTCCGTGACCACGACCCCGGTGCCGCCCTGTGCGCGGCGGGCGTAGTGCTGGATCTCCTTGTCGGTCACCGTGCCGTCGGGGTTGGCATATCCGACGGACATGGGGGCCTGGAAGATGCGGTTGCGGGCCGTGCGCTTGCCCAGGCTCAGCGGTGCGAACAGCGGAGCGAAGTCCGCGGTGACGGCGGTGTCACTCGTACTCGTGGAGGTCATCCCTGCTCCAAGGTTTCTCAGGCCACCTGCGGGTCCCGCTGGGCAGACGGCTCGCCTGCACGCCACACGTGATTGCGCAGGGCGCCCAGGGGGTTGATGTCGATGTGCAGTTCGTCGCCCGGGCGCAGCGACAGGCCCTTGGCGGCGCCGACGCCGGCGGGTGTGCCGGTGGCGAGCACGTCGCCGGGTTCAAGGGTCATCAATTGGCTGGCCGCAGAGATGAGTTGCGCCACGCCGAAGATCATGTCCTTGGTGTTGCCGTCCTGTTCGAGCACGCCGTTGCGCCACAGACGGATCGGCAGCGACTGGGGGTCGGGCGCGAACCAGGACGGCGTCACGCCGGGACCGATCGGGGTGAAGGTGTCCCGTCCCTTCGACGCGAGCCAGTCGAAGGCGAACGGCGGAGCCAGGGGGTTTGGCCGGGCATGGAGGCCGCGCGCCGAGATGTCGTTGACGATCGTGTAGCCCGCGACCGCCTCCAACGCCCACTCCACCGGCACCTGGTGGACGCGCCGCCCGATCACCACGCCGAGTTCGGCCTCCCAGTCCACCCGGGCTTCCGGGTTGTCCGGGATCTCGATGGCGTCGTCCGGCCCGACGATCGTGGTCGGCGGCAGCAGGAAGAAGTACGGCTCCATGCCCGGCGGCACGTCGCCGACGCCCATCTCCTGCAAGTGGTCGCTGTAGTTGGCGCCGGCGCAGACGAGCTTGCCCGGCGACGGGATCGGCGTGAGGAGCCGTACGCCGTCCAGGGACTTGCCGTCCGCCGGCTGCCAGTCGCGCAGGACCGGCTCCAGCTCTGTCCAGTCACGCAGCGCCGCCCCCACGTCGGGGTAGCGCGCCAGGTCCGGATGGCGCCACACGCGCCCGTCGGCGTCGGCGGCCGCGACGAATGACTCCGCTGGTTCCGCATCGCGGCCCTCAGGGCGGCAGGTCACCAAACTCCATACGGTCATCCGAACTCCCGAAGCTCGATTATTGGCCGTCCTACCATTTGGCAATGACTCGATGCAACGCTGCCTGGCGGCCATGACGACCACAGTGCATACAGTTTCATCGCCAGTCAATAGGTCGACCAAGGGTTGACTTCGGTCCGCGAAAGTGCACACAGTTTGAGCGTGGATCGCCTGCCGGCCCAGCCCGGCGCGCACCTGAACCGACCCGATCGGAGATCGCCAATGACGGAGTTGATCGCACGCCCGGCGGAGCGGGGCGAGGGGGTGACGTCATGACCGACGCGACGCTGACCGAGGCAGCGGACACCCTGCTCGCCGCCTACGACACCCGGGTCCCGGTCGAGCCGCTGGTGGACAAGTATCCCGGGCTGACACTCGCCGACGCCTACGAGATCCAGCTGGTGCAGATCCGCCGCAGGGTGGAGGCCGGCGCCCGGATCAAGGGCCACAAGGTCGGCCTGTCGTCGCCCGCCATGCAGCGTCAGATGGGTGTCGGCCAGCCCGACTACGGCCATCTGCTGGACGACATGTTCTGGCTGGAGAACGCGCCCGTTCCGGCGTCGCGGTTCCTGCAGCCACGCGTCGAGCCGGAGATCGCGTTCGTGCTCAAGAAGTCCCTGACCGGCCCGGGCGTCACCGTGGCCGAGGCCGCGGCGGCGGTGGACTTCGTGCTGCCCGCCCTGGAGCTCATCGACTCACGCATCCGCGACTGGCGCATCGGCATCATCGACACCATCGCCGACAACGCCTCGTCCGGGGGAGTCGTCCTGGGCAGCACCCCCGCCCGGCTCACCGACGTCGACCTCCGCCTTGCCGGCTGCACGCTGCACCGCAACGGCGACCTCGTCGGCACCGGCGCGAGTGGCGCGGTGCTCGGCTCGCCGCTCACCTCACTGGTGTGGCTCGCCAACACCGTCGGCACGCGTGGTGTGGTCCTGGAGGCCGGGCATGTCGTGCTGCCCGGCTCCATCACCGCTTCCGTGCCGGTCGCCGCCGGGGACACCGTCACGGCGGCCTACGCCGGACTCGGCAGCGTCACGGCACGTTTCACCGAGGAGACCTCATGAGCAAGGCGATCGCGGCCATCGTCGGCCCCGGCAACATCGGCACCGATCTGCTGGCCAAGCTGCTGCACGGCGAGACGGTCGACGTGCGCTACATGGTCGGCGTCGACCCGGCCTCGGACGGCCTCGCCCGGGCACGCGACCTGGGCCTGGAGACGTCCGCGGAGGGAGTCGACTGGCTGCTGTCCCGCGACGAGCTGCCCGAGCTGGTCTTCGAGGCGACCTCGGCGAAGGCGCATATCGCCAACGCGAAGCGCTACGCCGAGGCAGGCATCCAGGCGATCGACCTGACGCCGGCGGCGGTGGGCCCGCTGGTCTGCCCGCCGGTGAACCTGGGTGAGCACCTGGACGCCCCCAACATCAACATGATCACCTGCGGCGGACAGGCCACCATCCCGATCGTGCACGCGGTCTCCCGCGTGGTGCCGGTCGCGTACGCCGAGATCGTCGCGTCGATCGCCTCCCGGTCCGCCGGACCCGGCACCCGCGCGAACATCGACGAGTTCACCGAGACCACCGCGCAGGCGATCGAGCAGGTCGGTGGCGCCCGCAAGGGCAAGGCCGTGATCATCATGAACCCGGTCGAACCGCCGATGATCATGCGGGACACCGTGTTCTGCGCGATCCCGGAGGACGCCGACCGCGACGCGATCAGTGAGTCGATCGTCCGCATGGTCGACGAGGCGGCCGAGTACGTGCCCGGCTACACGCTGCGCGCCGACCCGCAGTTCGACGACCCGCGCCCCGAGTGGAAGGACCAGGCGCGGGTGGCTGTCTTCCTGGAGGTGCGCGGCCGGGGCGACTACCTGCCGCCCTGGGCCGGAAACCTGGACATCATGACGGCCGCGGCCGCTCGCGTGGGCGAGCTGCTGGCGGGCGCGAAGACGACGGCGGTGACCTCATGACCCCCGAAACGACCACCGGCACGACACCTGAGACGCCCCCCGAAGGGACCGCCGAGCCGCGCAGGTTGCGGATCACCGACTCCACCCTGCGGGACGGCTCGCACGCCATGCGGCACCAGTTCACCGAGGAACAGGTGCGCGGCGTCGTCCACGCTCTGGACAAGGCGGGCGTCGAGATCATCGAAGTGGCCCACGGCGATGGCCTCGGCGGCTCCAGCTTCAACTACGGCTTCTCCAAGGTCGACGAGATCCAGCTGATCGGGGCCGCCGTCGACGAGGCCACCCGCGCGAAGATCGCCGTCCTGATGCTGCCCGGCGTCGGCACGGTCACCGAACTGAAGCGCGCTCACGCCGTCGGAGCGAGCGTGGCCCGCATCGCCACCCACTGCACCGAGGCGGACACCTCCGTCCAACACTTCACCGCCGCGCGGGAGTTGGGCATGGAGACGGTCGGCTTCCTGATGCTCTCCCACCGCATCGCCCCCGACGAACTCGCCAATCAGGCCCGGATCATGGTCGACGCCGGCGCCCAGTGCGTGTACGTCGTCGACTCGGCCGGCGCCCTGGTACTCACCGACGCACAGGCCCGGGTCCAGGCCCTCGTCAACGAGATCGGCCACGAAGCACAGGTCGGCTTCCACGGCCACCAGAACCTCTCCCTCGGCGTCGCCAACTCCGTCCTCGCCTACCAGGGCGGCGCCCAGCAGATCGACGGCGCTCTGTGCGCGCTGGGCGCAGGTGCCGGAAACTCGCCCACAGAGGTGCTCGCAGCCACCTTCGAACGGATGGGCATCCCCACCGGCGTCGACGTCGACCTGGCCCTGGCCGCCGCCCAGGACGTGGTGAAGCCTTTCATCCCCCGGCTGCCGTGGATGGACCGCTCCTCCATCGTGCAGGGCTACGCAGGCGTCTACTCCAGCTTCCTGCTGCACGCCGAACGAGCCGCCGAACGCTACGGAGTTCCCGCCCACGAGATCCTCGAACAGGTCGGCGAGGCGGGCTATGTCGGCGGCCAGGAGGACATGATCATCGACATCGCGCTGCGGCTCGCCGAAGAACGAGAGAAGGCGGGGGCAGACCGATGACCTGGGATCTCGACCGCGCCGCCACAGCCCTGCTGGAGGCGGAAGACACCCGCACCGACCGCGGCCCGATCACCGACGAGTGGCCCGAACTCGACCTGGACATGGCGTACGCGGTCCAGGACGAGACCCTGCAACGCAGGCTCAACCGGGGCGAGCACATCGTCGGCGTCAAACTCGGCCTGACCTCGCGGGCCAAGCAGGAGCGGATGGGCATCGCCGCCCCGCTCACCGCCTGGCTGACCGACGCGATGCTGCTCCCGGCCGGTGCACCGGTCCCGCAGGACCGGCTGATCCACCCGCGCGCCGAACCGGAGATCGTCTTCGTCATGAAGGACCGGCTGGCCGGCCCCGGCGTCACCGCCGCCACCGCGCTGGCCGCGGTCGGGTCGGTGCACGGCGGCATCGAGGTCATCGACAGCCGCTACCGCGACTTCCGCTTCACCCTGCCCGATGTGGCCGCGGACAACGCCTCCTCCGGGCGCTTCGTCACCGGCCCCGTCGGCGTGCCGCCCGAGAAGCTCGACCTCGCGATAGAGGCATGCCTGGTCGAGGTCGACGGCCAGGTCGCCGACAGCGCGACCGGCGCCGCCGTCCAGGGCCACCCCGCCGAAGCACTGGCCCTGGCCGCCAACGAACTCGGCCGCCGGGGCCTTGCGATTGAGCCGGGCTGGCTCGTCCTCACCGGCGGCATGACCGACGCCGTTCACGTGCCGCCCGGGACCACGGTGGCCGTGCACTTCACCCACCTCGGTTCGCTCCACCTGACAGGAGGCTGACATGCCGCTGATCGAAGTGACGATGGTTCATGGCCGTACGCCGGACGAGATCCGCTCACTCATCCACGAAGTGACCGGTGCCGTGGTCAAGGCGCTGGACGTACCCCAGCAGAGCGTCCGGGTCGCCGTACGCGAACTGCCGAAGACGCACTGGGCGGCCGGCGACGTCACCATCGCCGAACGCGAGGCGGCGGCGAGCGCGGCCGGGGGAGGGACGAGCTGATGGAGTTCTACAGCCATATGATCGACGGCGAGGAGGTGGCCTCGCTCTCGGGTGCCACGTTCTCCTCCTTCGACCCCCACACCCACCAGGACTGGGCGGAGATCGCGCTCGGCGACGGCTCCGACGCCGACCGAGCCGTGACAGCCGCCCGCCGAGCCTTCGACACCGGGCCCTGGCCGCGCATGGGCGCTGCCGAACGCGGCCGCATCCTGCACCGCCTGGCCGACCTGATCGAGGCGCACGCCGACGACCTGGGCATGGCGGACACCCGCGACATGGGCAAGCCGATCACCCAGTCCCGCGGCAACGACGTACCGCGTACAGCCGCCAACTTCCGCTTCTTCGCCGACCACGCGAGGCTGTCCACGTCCGAGGCCTATCCGATGGACACCGGCCACCACGCGTACACCCGCTACGGCCCGGCCGGAGTCGTCGCGGCTATCGCCCCGTGGAACTTCCCGATGATGCTGGAGAGTTGGAAGGTCGCACCGGCCCTCGCCTGGGGCAACACGGTGGTGCTGAAGCCCGCCGAGGACACCCCCGTCTCGGCCACCCTGATAGCCCGGCTGGCCCTCGAAGCGGGCATGCCGCCCGGCGTGTTCAACGTCGTCCACGGCTACGGCCCCGACTCGGCGGGGCAAGCCCTCACCGAGAACCCGGCCGTGGACCGCATCACCTTCACCGGCGAGTCCGGCACCGGCCGCGTCATCGCCGCCGCCGGGGCCCGCAACCTCACCCCGGTCAGCCTTGAACTCGGCGGCAAAGGCGCCAACTTGGTCTTCGCAGATGCCGATCTGGACAACGCCGTCGAGTGGTCGATCAGGGCCGTGTTCACCAACTCGGGCCAGGTGTGTCTCGCCGGCTCCCGGCTCTACGTCCAGCGGGAAATCTACGACGAGTTCCTCGCCCGGTTCGTCGCCGCGGCGGACGCGATGGTCGTCGGCGATCCCAAGGACGAGGCCACCCAGATCGGACCGCTGGCCTCCGCCGAACACCACGCGAAGGTCGCCGGTTACGTGGACACGATCACGGAACAGGGCGGCACCTTGCGCACCGGTGGCCTCGGCGAGGGCTGGACGGTACGCCCCACCGTGATCACCGGCATGGATCACAAGGCCCGGCATGCCCGCGAGGAGATCTTCGGCCCCGTCGTCGTGGTGATCCCGTTCAGCACCGAGGCTGAGGCGGTCGAGCTGGCCAACGACACGACGTACGGCCTCAACGCGATGCTGTTCACGGAGAACCTGCACCGTGCCCACCGGGTCTCGGCAGCGCTGCGGGCAGGCACGGTCTGGGTCAACTGCTTCTTCGTACGGGACCTTCGGGCGCCCTTCGGCGGTGCGGGCGACTCCGGGATCGGCCGTGAAGGCGGCACCTTCAGCCGGGAGTTCTTCACCGAGCCCAAGGCCGTGGTGATGCAGATCGATGAGGCGGCGGACAGCCGCTGATCCCCCGGATCGCCAACCGACGGCGACGGCGACGGCGACGGCGGCTCAGTCGGGGGAGCGGGGTATCAGGCGGATGATCGGCAGTTCACGGTCAGTCTTCACCTGGTACTGCGCGAAACGGGGCGCGGCGGTGGTGATCTGCCGCCACGCCCCGATTCGCTCCTCGCCGTGGAGTTGCTCGGCGACGACGTCCACCTTGCGGCTTCCGATCTGCACCTGCGCCTTGTCGGGATGGGCGGACAGGTTGTAGTACCAGGCCGGGTTCTTGGCGGCCCCGGCCGCCGAGGCCACGATGATCCAGCTGCCGTCCTGGCCAGGGAACCAACCGACGGGTGACTCGCGTGGCTCACCGCTCTTGCGGCCGGTGGTCGTCAGGACCAGGGCGTTCATCCCCATCAGCTTGCCTCCGCCTTTGCGGCGTATGCGCTTCATGGTCCACTTGTTGAACCACCGGGTACCTCGCCCGGGTTGACGTGCGCCATGCGTCCCGGAAGATGCGTCGAAGCTCATGTGACCTCCTTGGCCAGCAAAATATTTGCTGGCCAATCGCTGGTCAATCAGACTTCGATATGTGGTCGGGATTGTCCCGGTTAGTCCGGCAGATGCGTGCGACAAGGGACTCCCAGCTCCCGGCCAGTCGCTCGACGTGGCGGCTGGGATCGGTCTCCTCCGGCATGGACAGGTAGAGCAGGATCGGGCCCTCGAGGGCGGCGGTGAGCTGAACCGCCAAGGCGTCGAGGTCCGCGAACCCCGGGCGTGCCTGGCGCAGGAGCATGCGGATGTGGAACTGGGAGACGCTGCCCTCCCCGGCCGGGACCGGCCGGTTGCGGTCGAGCGCGGCGCGGGCGATCGCGATGCGGGCGAGCAGGAAGGAGATCCGGGCGCGACCGTAGGCGATCAGGCGGGCGACCGGTTCGGCCTCGGGGCCCAGGGGCGCCGGGCCGGACAGTACGTGCTCCTGGAAGGCGCGTTCGTCGTCGTCCAGCACCGCGTGGAAGATCCCCGCGCGGGTGCCGAACCGCCTGTACACCGTGCCCTTGCCCAGTCCGGACCGCTCGGCCAGACCATCCATGGTGACCTTGTCCACCCCGAGCTCGGCGATCATCTCGCGGGTCGTCCGCAGGAGGAGTTCGCGGTTGCGTGCGGCGTCGGCCCGCTCTCCGCGAAGCCTGCCCAGGGGGATTGCGACTCGTTCCACGCGGTGCAGCGTACGGCACCAAGAGCTAAGCGGGGTGAAGTCCCCTTCTGTTATCTTTGGTCGACCACATTTTATCGACCTGTGAAACGGACGTCCCGTGAACGCACCCAACGATCCTTCCAGCGGCTCAAAAGCCCCCAGGAAGCCGAAGCAGCGGCTGAGCGGAGTCGTGGACCGCAGCCTTGCCATCCGCACGACGCCGATCGAGCGCCTCGACCTGTCGTCCAAGCGGCTGATCGTCTTCGGCGGCACGGGCGGTCTCGGTCAGGCCGTCGCCCGGCAGGCCCTTCAGCGTGGCGCCGAGGTGACCGTGGTCGGCCGGACGTTCCGGGACACCCCGTCGGACCGGCTGACCTTCGTGAAGGCGGACCTGTCGTCGATGCGCGAAGCCGTACGCCTGGGCGAGGAGCTCCCGGTCGAGTCCTACGACGTCGCCTACTTCTCACTCGGGATCATGGCGGCCAAGACCCGTGAGGTGACCCGCGAGGGCCTCGAGCGGGACATGGCGATCAGCTACCTGAGCCGACTGGCAGTCCTCCAGGGACTGAGCCCCAGGCTGGGTACCGGGCGTCCCGGGGGTGCGGCGCAGCCGCGCGTGTTCGTCATGGGTGCTCCCGGCACGGGCATGGTCGGCGACCTCGACGACCTGAATTCGGAGAAGGCGTACAAGCCCATGGTGGCGCACATGAACACCGTCGCCGGCAACGAGATGCTCGTGCTCGCCGGACCCGACAGGCTCCCCGGCCCGGCGTACTTCGGTCTGAACCCCGGCTTCATCAAGACCGGCATCCGCTCCAACTACCTGGGCGAGGGCAGCATCGGCCACCGCCTGGCCGAGTCCCTGGTGGGCCTGACGGGGCCGTCGCCGGAGACCTACGGGGAGCGCATCGTGCCCCTTCTGTTCACGGAGGACCTCGAGGGCCGCACGGGGCTCATGTTCAACAACAAGGCCCAGCCCATCCTGCCCACCGAAGGGCTCGGGAAGGGCTACATCGATCGCTACCTGTCGGCGTCGGAAGCGCTCCTGCACAGCGCGCTGAACCGATGACAGAACGAACCGTCCGACAAGTGGCCGACGTGACCTCCATACCGTCCGATGCCGAACTCGCGCGGTCACTGGACGGCGACTTCGACAGCCGTCATGCCGAAGTGAACGGCATCGACCTGCACTACGTGATCGGCGGCCAGGGGGACCCGCTGTTCCTGCTCGGCGGATGGCCGCAGACCTGGTGGCAGTTCCACAAGATCATGCCGACGCTCGCACGGCGGCACCAGGTGATCGCCGTCGACCTGCGGGGCATGGGGTCCTCGGGCAAGCCGGAGGCCGGCTACGACAAGAGGACGATGGCCGGCGACATCCTGGCGCTCGCCCACCTCCTCGGCCATGCACGCGTGGACATCGCCGGTCATGACATCGGCGCCACCGTGGCGTACAGCTTCGCCGCCAACCACCCCGAAGCCGCCGGCCGCATCGCGCTGCTGGACGTGCTGCATCCCGAGGAGAGCTGGTTCAAGTTCAGCGTGCTGCCCCGGCCCGGGCAGTTTGTCGCGTGGTGGTTCGCTTTCAACCAACTGCGCGGTCTGCCGGAGAAGTTGCTGGAGGGGCGCTCGCGTCATCTGGTCGACGCGATGCTGGATCTCCTGGTGGCCGACCCGACCGCCATCAGTGACTTCGATCGCGCCGTCTACGCGCAGGCATACTCCACACCGGAGGCGATCAGGGCGTCCAACGGCTGGTACCAGGCCTTTGCACAGGACATCGAGGACGAGAAGGGCTACGGCTTCCTGACGCCGCCTATCCTCGCCCTGACCAGTCCGCACACCTACGAGCCCGCGCGGACCACGCTGGCCCGCACGGCGCCCGACGCCAAGGTGGTCAAGGTCGACGGGTCCGGTCACTTCCTCGCCGAGGAGCAGCCCGACGCCGTCGCCCAGCACCTGACCGCGTTCTTCACCCGATAACGTCCGCATTCGCCGACCCTGCCGACTCCTGCGAGGGTCGGCCAGGTCGGCGTTGCCGTCCTTCCCTCAGCTGAGCTGACGGACCATCAGGAGGGGCCGTAGGTGTCGTCGCCAGGGGGCTGAGCAGTCGTCGACAGATGATCGGCAATGTTCTGCTCCAGTCGCGCGAGTATCGCGCGCATCTGACTCTGCTCGGCATCAGTGAGGCCGTTCGTGATGAGTTCCTCCAACTCGACGCAGCTTTGCTCGACCTGTCGGCGCAGAGCGATGCTGGCAGCGGTCGGCTCGACCATCACGGACCGCTTGTCGGTGGGGGAGGGGACACGGCGCACGAAGCCGGCCTGCTCCAGGCGCCGGACGGTACGCGTCATCGTCGCGGCGTCGGAGCCGACGAGCTGGACGAGGTCCACCTGGCGCAGCCGGCCGCGCTCCCACAGCACCTTCATGACGACCTCCTGGCTCGGGTGGAGCCCGACCTCACGCAGCAACTGACTGGAGGCCATGCGGAATTGCCGGGCCACGCGGACGATGTGGTGACTGAGGTTGTCGCAGTGTGCGATCAGCGCGGCCGCCTCGATGTCGGCCGACAACGGTGTCCCCGCCGGCCCGTCGACTCCTGTTCTGCTGCTCATCGATCCTCCGGACGCTTCGCGCCAGGGATTGGCCCTGGTGCCTTGACGCGCCGCGGCGCCCGCCGGGTCGGTGGCCGGTGCGGGCGCCGCGGTATGGCTGGGTGCTGTCGGCTACGAGTTGAGGGAGGGGTAGTCGGTGAAGCCCTTGTGGTCGCCGCCGAAGGAGGTGGCGCGGTCGGGGGCGTTGAAGGGGCCGCCCTGCTGCAGGCGGGCGGGGAGGTCCGGGTTGGCGAGGAAGAGGCCGCCGTAGGCGATGAGGTCGGCGACGCCGTCCTCGATCAGCTTCAGCTCCTCGGGCCCGGTGGGCTCCATGCCGGTGAACGGGTTGAGGATGAAGGTGGTGGGCCAGGCCTTGCGCAGGCGCAGGGTGAGGTCGCGGACCTCGGGGGCCTCCATCTGGTGCAGGTAGGCCAGGTTCAGCGGTGCGAGGGCGTCGACGAGGGCGGTGTAGGTGGCGTCGACGTCGGTGCGGTCGTTCTCGTCGATGTCGTTGTAGGGGTTGGCCGGTGAAATGCGGAAGCCGACCTTGTCCGCACCGATGGCGTCGACGACGGCCTTGGCGGTCTCGACCGCGAAGCGGGTACGGGCCTCGGGGCTGCCACCCCAGGCGTCGGTGCGGGTGTTGGAGTTCGGGGCGAGGAACTGGTGGATGAGGTAGCCGTTGGCGCCGTGCAGTTCCACCCCGTCGAAGCCGGCCTCCACGGCGTTGCGGGCCGCCGTGGCGTAGTCGGCGATCGTCTCCGGGATCTCGTCCTCGGTCAGCTCCTTCGGAGTGACGAAGTCCTGCGGACCCTCGTGGGTGTAGACCTGACCCTTCGCCTGGACCGGGGAGGGGCCGACCGGGGTCAGGCCCATCAGGGAGGGATGTCCCACCCGGCCGGTGTGCATCAGCTGCAGGTAGATCACACCGCCCTCGGCGTGCACGGCGTCGGTCACCTTGCGCCAGGCATCGATCTGCTCGGCGGAGTGGATGCCCGGAGTGTCGGGGTAGCCCTGGCCGATCACCGACGGCTGGGTGCCCTCCGTGACGATCAGCCCCGCGCTCGCCCGCTGCGCGTAGTACTCGGCCATCAGGTCGGTCGGGGACTGCCCGGAACCGTAGGCGCGGCTGCGGGTCATCGGAGCCATCACGATCCGGTTCGACAGACGCGTACCGGACAGGTCGTAGGACTCAAAGGCCGTCGACATGATCACATTCCTTGCTTCACAGAAGATACCGCTGCACAGGCAGCAGCTCTGACGGACTGGCGCTCGCTCTCGCGCCGTTTGCTGTCCGAACAAGTAAACACTAAGAATCGTTTCCGGCGCACATTGTGACGAGCGGCACATGTCTGAATAGCGCTGCTAGCTGGGGTTTTGGGACCTCGAGTGGGAGGAGGAGGTGTCGATGAGTGAAGGTGCCCGCTTGATAATTTGGTCGACCACTCGGGATCGTGTGCGGCAAAGGACGACCAAGTCAGCACGCCACATGGCGAAGTTCGCCGACATGCCGCACGCCGCCTAGAGGCAGGCGGGAGAGCGCATCAACATCTTCGCGACGCCCGTTTAGAACACCGGGTCGATCAGACAGAACTCCTGGGGGGTACCGTGCGTCCATCGTTCCCCCGTTTCCTTGTCACGACCAGCTGACGGGCCGAACTACCGGCCCACGCTTTCCTTTGTGGCCGAGACCCACGGCGCGGCCGGCGCCACTCACCGATGCTGAGCCCGTGGCGAGTGAGGGCGCTCCATGCCGGCCAAAGGAACTGGGAGATTCTTCCGCGGGACAGCCGACGTCGTTCGCACGCTGTGCCAGGGTCGGCTCGTAAGCTTTCATCGGCATGGAGACTGGCCTGGTAGCCGCACATGCTGCTCGCCCGGCAGGCGGGTCTCGGGCGGGCAGCGTATGTCGGCGGCCACGCGGTTCGGCCCGCACGCGGGCACGGGGCCGGCCGCATGTCTGCCGGTTGATCGAAGGCACGTCCACGCCCCTGCGTTTGGGAATGGTAGGCATCGGTAGGGAACGGCCTGTGATGCAAAGGGCCCGCAGCTTCGAGGGAAGGGCCCATGAGCGCGGTGGAGCCTGTCGTGGGTCTGTTCGTCGCTGGCGGGGCGGCGGCGTACTCACCGCCGCCTTGGTATGACTGGCTTTATTCACGAGTTCTCGTGAACAGAGCCACTGCGCCGGGGGTGTTGGGATGACGCGGGGCGCCGCGGGCAGGCCTGACTCCGTTGTCATCCGGTGTGTACGTGCCCCCCGGAGCACGGAACGCATAGCCGCCCTGACCGCACGGGAACTCGGCGAAGGTCCTGGCCTCCGGCTATGACCCGATGACGGCGTACCAGCAGCAGACCTGGCGCTGACCGCCGGACACGACAAGGGCGGGGCACCCGCTGGGATCGCCGCGCCCTCGCGTTCACCCGAGAACCGCCCCAGACGACCACTGCCAGCCGTCTCCCGCATGTCCCGCCGGCCCGCCGGGCGGCGGGTGTTGAGCGGTCAGAGCGCGTACAGCGCTTCCAGACTTCACCCGAGCCCGACATCGTTCGGCGCCCGGGCGGCCGGGGATCGTCGGCACGGCAGGGGAGCCGACCCAGGTGCCCGGCGGATCTGTACCTCGCTCCGCGCCTGGACCAAGGCCCGGGGTCTGGTCAAGGAGGAACGGCGCGGTGCTTACCGCAGTCCAGAACCCGATCGAGGCGGGAGCCCAAACGGAGGGAGAGAGGGCCTACCTGTGCACCGTCGAGACCGCGGCGCGGGAGGCTCTGCGCAACATGACGCGCCTGGCGCCCGAGCCGGTGTACCACCCCGCACTGGTGGACGACGACACCGTCATCAAGCCGTACGTGGTGCTCAACGGGAACACCCGGGGCAGCAGCATCCACACCCTCCTCAGCCGCATCGCGGCGTAAGCGCACGCGACAGCCGCGCTCGAGGAAGCGGTGGCCTCCTACAACCCGCCGACCACCCCGGCTCCGGCAGCAGCCATACGGCACGCGGTCAGCGGCGGCGGAACCACCGCCGCCGCTGCTGTCCCTCTACCCTCTGGTCCTGGTGCTGCCTGGCGCCGCCGTCTCCGACGCGCCCGTCGCAGCCGGTGCCCAGGCCGGGGAAGGCTCGGGGACGGCAGGGGGGCTGGGGGA
>NZ_MUNE01000450.1 GCF_002154605.1 Streptomyces milbemycinicus
GAATGCCATGGCCCGCCCTCACGAGGGCGGGCCATGGCATTCTGGGCGTGAACTTGGAAGCCCTGGCCCGTGACCCAAACCCCACCGAAGCGGTGAGAATCATCGCCAGGGAAGCCCGTCTAACGGCCTCCGGCCTGGTGTGCGCCCCCATCGACGCCCTCACCCGCGACAACTCCCAGGTCATCCGCGCGGTGTCGGACATCCCGCTCCCGGTCGTCCTGGTCGGCCGCGCCCCCTGGGACGCGGCTTGGTCAACTCACCCGCCACTGCTGCTCCACGCCCCGCGGGTGGAACCGACGGCGCGGGCGGCGCTGTGGTCGGCGGCGTACGAAGGCGAACGGACCAGGGACCGGACAGCGGCCCGAGCCGAGCCGCCAGAAGGCGTGGCAGCCGATCACGAGCAGCCGCTGAGCAACATCCCCCCGAACCTGGACATCGCCCGCCTCCTGTCCCCCTTCCTCCTCACCCCGGACCAGATCACCCGGGCCGCGCAGGGCGCGGCCCAGACCGCGATGCTGGACGGCGGCACCCTGCGCCCGGACCACGTCCGCGCCGGAGCCCGCGCCCAGAACGCGGCGGGCCTCGACCGCCTGGCCCGCCGTATCGAACCCGCGGTGGCCTGGCCCGACCTTGTCCTCCCGCCGGACACCTTCGCCCAACTCCGCGAACTCACGGCCCGAGCCCGCCACCGTGACCGGGTGCTCGGCGAATGGAGCATGCGGCCCGGCGGAGGCAGAGGCCGGGGCGTCACGGCCCTCTTCGCGGGCGACTCGGGCACCGGCAAGACGATGTCCGCCGAAGTCATCGCCGCCGACCTGGGCCTGGATCTCTACACGGTCGATCTGGCCACCGTCATCGACAAGTACGTGGGCGAAACCGAAAAGAACCTGGAGCGCATCTTCTCCGAAGCGGCCGGAATCAACGGCGTCCTGCTCTTCGACGAAGCCGACGCGATCTTCGGCAAGCGCTCCGAGGTCAAGGACGCCCACGACCGCTACGCCAACGTCGAGAGCGCGTACCTCCTCCAGCGCATGGAGACCTTCGACGGCCTGGCCATCCTCGCCACCAACCTCCGCGCCAACCTCGACGACGCCTTCACCCGCCGCCTCGACCTCGTCATCGACTTCCCCCTCCCCGAGGCCAGCCAGCGCCGCACCCTCTGGGACCGCTCCCTGGGCCCCACCCTCCCCCGCGCAGCCGACCTGGACCTCGACTTCTGCGCCGATTCCTTCGAACTCGCCGGCGGCAACATCCGCTCGGTCGCGGTCACCGCCGCGTACTTCGCCGCCGAGTCAGGGCATCCCGTGACCATGTCCGACCTGATCCACGCCGTACAGCGGGAGTACCAGAAGCTGGGCCGCCTGACCCTGGCGTCGGAGTTCGGCCCCTATATGTCACTGCTCGGCTGAGCCCGCCGGCCGGTTATCCACAGGCCCACACACGACCGGGAACTCCACGCAATAGTGCAGCATGACGATCAGCAGCGAGGTGCTGAGAAACGTACATGCACTGGCCGCCAGTCAGGACCGGGTGCTGACGACCGCACAACTCCGCGAAGTCGGCGCCGAGCGAGCGGACATCCGCCGCATGATCCGGGCGGGCCAGTGGGTACCGCTGACCCGGGGCAGTTGCTGGGTCGGGCGGGGCGCCCGGGGGCCATCGCTCCGCGCCCGGGTCCGGGGCCTCCTCCTCACCTGCGGCTCGCAGGCCATGGCGGCGGGCCTCACGGCCGCCCGGCTGCTGGGCATCCAGGGCCTCCCGCCGGACGACGGCACACTGCACCTGGCCACCCCGCACGACACCATCCGCAGCCGCCAAGGCGTCCATATCCACAGGACCCCCGTACCCGACCATGCCCACACAACGCTGCGCGGCATCCCCTTGACCACCCCCGCCCGCACCTGCGCCGACCTCCTCCTACAGCTCCCCCGCGCCGAGGCCGTGAGCATGCTGGACTCCGCCCTCCACCAAGGCGTACTCACATCTGCCGACCACCTCACCCTCCCCACCCACCTGTCCGGCCGCCCCGGCGCACGCCAGGCCCGCGGCTGGGTCCCCTTGGCCGACGCCCGAGCCGAATCCCCCCTCGAAACCCGCATCCGCCTGATCTGCCTGGACGGCGGCCTGCCCCCACCCGTCCTCCAGTGGCCCATCCCGGACCCCGAGCGAGGCCGCACCCTGCGCATCGACCTCGGCTGGCCGGCCCAGCGAGTCGGCATCGAAGCCGACGGCCAGGGCCCCCACGGCACACCCCAGGCCCTCTACCAAGACCGCTTCCGCCAGAACCGCCTGACCACCCTCGTCCCAGGCCTGGCCCTGCTCCGCTTCACCTGGGCCGACACCTACCGCCCGGACAACATCCTCATCCCGCTCCGCCAGGCCCTCCAACGCCCATGATCCCCACGAACGCGACGCTATGCCCACCCTGCGGAGCCCGGGGCGGGCCCAACGCCTCACCGGACGCGGCGGATCAGGCCTCAGCACCCGCCGGTTCAGGTGGTACGGCCCGCTTCGGCAATGCTCGTCGAACTGGGTGGAGGCAGAGCAACCAAGAAAGCCGACGACCGTCGCCAGTCGCCGCCCAGATCGTCGGCCGCACCCCGGCAGCATGCCAGGTACGATCCAAGGAAGTCAGAGGGCGGGAGCCGCATGGTCCTTCCCCTGGACAACAGCCCCCGGCCCGTTCTCTAGGGCAGTAGCGACCTCATCGCCTGCCACCGCCCGACGACACACTTGTTCAGCCTGCGCAACGCCGCTTCCAACACTTTGCGCTTCGCGTCCGGCTCCTTCCGGTCCTGGCCACCGCTCTGCTGCCCTCCCTGCGCATCGGCCATCAGAACCGGCTCCAAGGGCTGTTCGGATCTTTCCGCCTCCGTGGCCCCAGGCAGGCCCTCTCGTCCAAGAGCCGCGTGAGCTGCGCGTTCAGCACAGAGGCGTTATCAACAGACAGTGCCGCGAGGTCCGTCGATTCGTAGATGCCGTTCCGGAAGACCTGAACCGGGATGACGAACTGGTCATCAAGCAACCGCACGTCACCGGACAGCTTGAAGCTGCGCGGAACATCCACGGGCCGGTGGCCGCTCACTTGATCACCGCCAAGTCATGGTGCGCGCACACCAGCAGCGCGCAACGGTAACGCTGCACGCGCGGAACCCTCAGGGGCGCGGGGCCCATACAGCGCACCGAAGGGGTTGTCTCGACGTCGCGATGACGACCCGCGCCGGGCAGCAGTAGCCGCAACAGCCACTGCACGAATTGGGGGATATGGTTTGTCACGTTGACGCTCCTACACAGCGTTGACCACGCCCCCGGACCGTTCGCATCGGTCGCGGGGGTCTCTTGCGTCTGCCAACTGTGCTGCGAAGTAGCGCTGCTGACTTGCCTCCCGTGGCTATCCCCATGATGGGTAGGCTGACGGTGAGGACTTTGCGACACACTGTCACCAGCAGGCGCAACGGGGCACATGACCGGCACGGTCGATCTGGACGGCTACCCGGCCGGCACCCGCATCATCGTGGGCCGCCAGCGGCCGCACCCCGGAGCTCAGCTGTCCCTGTTCGACCAGGACGAGGGACGGCGCCATCAGGCGTTCCTCACCGACACCCCCTACTCCGGCGGTGGTTGCGCCCAGTTCCTCGAAGTCCGCCACCGCGGGCATGCCACGGTCGAGGACCGCATCCGGTGCGGCCTACTGGCCTGGATGCGCGTCCTGCTGCTGGACGGGGAACTGGCCACCGCCGAGCCGAAGAAGCTCCGCTACCGGCTGCTGCACGTCGCTGCCCGCCTCACCCGCGGCGGTCGGCGTTTGCGCCTGCGGATATCGGCGACCTGGCCCTGGAGCGGCCACGAAGGGCTGAACTACGCCATCTACCACTACCGCCACCAGCGCACTCCGGACGGCTCGAGGTTCACCGAGCGGGTCTACGAGGTCAGTTACCTCGACACCACCCCACTGGCAGGCTCGGCACCCCGCGGCACCGACGGCGACTGACCACAAGGGACGGGGTCGGTCCGTGCGTGCTTGCTACGGTAATCCGGAGCGGTAGCGGACTGAGGAGCCCAGAGATGGTCACGCACGCGGAATTGGTGTCGGCGTTCGGCTCGCTCTGGGTCGAGACGATGCCGCCGGAGGTCGCCGAGCGGCATTTCGCCAACCCCGATGACCGGCGGCTGCTGACCGAGGTCGGCATGCCCCAGTCACTCCTGGGCCACCTGTATTTCGGCAACGTCCGGACCGACCCGCCGCAGACCATCAGCCAGGCCGTCGATACCGGGACTCCGGACAAGTTCCCGCCGGAGGTCCGGGACGACATCGTGATTGCCGCGGGCATGGGCGGTTTCGCCTGCATGTCGCGGGCGGACTACCGCATCTACTGGTACGAGCCGGGGAGCAGCAACCGGAAGTTTGCGCTGGTCAACACATCCCTGGAGCGATTCCTCGAGACCGCATACCAGCTCCGGTTGAAGTTCAAGGGCCTCGACCTGCTCTACAGCGCGGACGAGGACGAGTCGCAGGAAGAGATCGGGGACGAGGTGCGCCGCCTGGCCGGGGAGATCTGCGACGTCGATCCGCCGTCCTTCGACAGCCCGGCCATGTTCTGGCAGCACGTGGTGCTCTTCGCGCTGGAGACCCTCGCGTCGGAGGAGTGATACCGGGTTGGTCAGCGTCCTCCGACGTAGCCGTGGCTGACCACCCATGAGTCGTCCTTCTCGTTCACGCCCGCGTTGTCCACCCTGGCGAGCGCCTTGAGCAGTTCGTCGTTCTTCTTCTTCAGCACCAGGAGGAAGGCCTTGCGAGCCTCCTTGTCCTCCTCGGTCATCGCTTCCGTCTTCTCCTCGGTCAAGGGCCGGTCGATACCGGCTTCCGCTGCGGTCAGTGCCTCGACCGTGATGCCGTGGGCCCGCAGGATCGCCAGACTGGCCACGCCGTGGTCCTCCATCAGCCTGATCCGGAACCACTCGCGGCGGACGTCGTAAGTCTTCAGCGAGGCGTGCGGCGCGGAGCACGCTGGCTCCGTCGTCGAGCCGCCAGCGCGGTTGAAGGGAAACGCCGAGGCGTAGCAGCGGCATGAGGTTGCCTTTCGATGGCAGTCCGATGGCAACACGACGATCACCAACCGCCCTGTCGCCACACCCAACTCCCGCACCGCCCCCATTTCATCCCCGGCCGGGATGCAGCGGATCGCCTGTCACTCCACAAGGTGCTCGCTGGCCCACGCCGTGAACTCCGTAAGCCGTGAACCTTCCCGGTCAGAGCACCAGCGACGGAGCCCATCACAACGGAGCTGCTGGAGACGGCCGAACTGCTTCTGTCGGGTCACCAACGCCGTGCGGCACGCATACGCCCCACCAGGTCGTGAGATCGAAGTCCGCTACGAACTGTCCGCCAGTCATCTGCGTGTCGAGGTCTCGTTCCCCAAATGTCATCGGCAAGCTGGTGTGGTTCGAGCTGCCCCTACCATCCAGGCGAAGGCACGGCCGAACCGGCCCTGTTCGGGCCGGTCGCCTCCGACCCGACGGCCTCCCAGCTTGCCGACAGCTTCTGCCAGCCCCGCTTATCAGACAATCGTCGGGTCCCTGAGGGGGCCATGCGCAATCATGTCTCAGCGGCGCCCTGGCTCACTACCGGAAACGCCACACCCACGGCGGCCTACGCGAGAGCAAGTCTGCACCTACAGCATCGTGCGGGCCATCGCCCGCCGCAGCGCTGGACTGTTCTCCCTCCGTTAAGATCTCAGTTCCTCTGAGCTCATAGCACCATCATGATCGCGCTACGAGCTCATATGACCTCGGCGACGGTTACGGCGCATCGATTTTCCCCAAAAAGATCGGAGGCAGAGACACTCCGATCACTTCCTCATTCGCCAGAAGGGCGATGGCAGCCCCTCCGAAAATAGGAGGGCGATCCCACCGGAACACCTGACCATCAATACTACAATAATCAGATTGCGCAATACCCGATCGTTGGAGTATTTCCGTGTTTGCTTGCGTCAGGAGTTCTCGGCCGTCGCTCTGCACTGCCCAACTTCCCTCTCTTGTCTCTGCCATCCAAACAGCGCGAGGGATCATTACCGGATCAGGAAGCCGAGGAACGGAGGCCAAAGCATGGAATCCCCTGCATCCACGGAGTTCCTCCCACGTGACCTCAGCCGTGTAGGGGCCGAGGGCCGCGATCAGCGCATCGCTCCCAATGAAGGAGAGAGTATCCTTCTGTCGCGCCAGAAAGAGCTCCTCGGCAATTGCGTAGTGGTCTTCGAAATAATCCAGCCTAAGATAGGCCGCCAGCTCCCCCGGCAGGTCATCCGGAGTTGGATGCAGAGTATAGGAAGTGTCGAATTCAATCTCGCGGGAGCGCAAGAGACTCGTCATCTCTTCTGGCACAAGTGCAGTTGGGTAATCCCAGACAACCAGAGCCCCCTCCCGTTGGTGAGCATTATGCCTGTTGAGGAGTTCATACACCTCAACAGGGATCGGAGGGGTCTTGAACCGGAGAACCGCTTGCATCCTCATCTGTCCACCATACAATCGATGCTAGAGGGTTCCTAGTCTTCCTCGGAGAGCGGCAGCAAATCGCGCCACAACAGCGGCCCTTTTTGCAGGATCCTCAACCACTTCTTGAAATTGTCCCCATTTGGTATCGCGTACCTCAATCATGTGGCCGTGCTCTTCAATACATATCCTGCCCCATTCTTCGTGTATGGTTTCGTCGTCAATTTTACTCAAAAAGTCCCGAAGAGGGACGCCACCTGTGCGCTCATCGACTGTTTTACTGAACCATTCATTGAAAGTTTTCCGATTGAGGTCAGAGTCGGTAAGGGCTAAGTTTCTCACCGAATGTGCGCCTCCAGCGCTGTTCTCGCGTATGTGATGCCAGTCCTTCCCGCTTGGATTCTGGAAGAGCTTTCCCGCATTGGTTCCATGGTAGATATTCGCACGGTAGTTAAGAGCCTGACGCGCATCCCGGTAGTCATCCCACTGAGATGCTCCTCGTATATTTTCCCATGCCTTCCCCTTTTTATTCAAGTAATGCCGATGCCAGCTATTCGGTTCGAGGGGCTCCCAGAAGGCGCTTGCAGTTCTGATTGTCAGCGAGGGGCCGGTGACGTTGGGGTCTCGATACTCTGCAATAGCGTTGCAGGTGAAAGACTCATCAGCGACGGTCGCCACCTTACACGCTTCCCAGTGAGCCCCCTTGGCCATCACCAGATCACCAGGTTTCAATACCGCCCTGGACTTTAGCTCGCGAAGCTCCTCATTCAATCCCTCTGCGTCTTTTGAAGCAGAATTGAATACTTTCACCAAATTGGCAATTGCTTGCCGTGAAGCCTTTCCAGACAGGGCCTCTTTGTACCTCTTCACTCGACTCTTCTTCGGATCAATGACCGAATTGAGTCTATCTAGACGGTTAGTGACCTCCTTTTTCTTTTCGCCGTCCCGCGACAGCGAGAGTCTGACGAGTGCGGTCGCGCGTGTCTCTTTTACATCAGCAATTGATTTTGCGGCCTTGATGTAGGCGCCCTTGAGTTCTTCAAGTTCTGGGCTGGATTTTGGGTCATCGGATCGGCGAACCATACGTTCTGGGGTGCGTTCAGTCTGCACATAAACGTATTCCCTGGCATCCTCCACCTTTGCCGTGGTGAGATGCAGGCGTGTGCGATGGCTCCGACCAATCGCCGGAACTCGTTTTTCCGCCGATTCCTTGGTCGGGCCAGTGGACAAGAATCGATCGGCCGCCTTGAGTGCTGCGTCCTTTCTTTTGGCCTGATCCTTCCCGTTCTTTCCCGTGCCCCCCTTGAGTTTGGCCCAGAGCTTCTTGCCGATCTGGGCGATTTTGGCGGCGATTTTGTCGATGGCGCGGTTGACCGGGCGGGATATTTTTTGGAAGACCTGCTTGATCTTGTTGGCCAGGCCGCCGATGCCAAGGAGGGACGCCAGGAGGCCGATGAGGAGGGGGATGCTGGCGGCCAGGGCGGTTTCGACCATCTTGGGTACGCCGGCGGAGCCGCCGTTGGCTATGGCTATGACCGCGTCCAGGACCGCGTTGACAAATTCGACGATCTGCGCGCCCTGGTTCACGATGAACGTGACGATGTCGATGATGCCCTTGACCGCGCGGACGAAGGCCGAGGCAGGGTTGAGGAGGGAGAGGATCCAGGTGATGCCGGCGATGATGACGGTGGGGATGAGGTAGGACTTCAGGTCGTCGAGGATGGTGGACTTGAGGTCGCCGGTCTCGGCGGTGATTTCTTTTGCGGCGCCGGCTGGGCCTTCGGTGGCGAGGGCTTTAGCGACGGGGACGGATTGTTCGGCCGCGCTCATGGCCTGGTCGGGGACGCCCTTGCGGGTGATGCGGGCGCGGATGTTGGCCCAGGTCAGGCCTAGGAGCGAGGCGATCAGTTGGATGATGCCCTTGAGGTCGAACTTTGAGGGGATCTCGATGCCCGCTTTGGCCGAGGTGCCCAATAGCCAGGAGACCAGACCGGTTTGGAGGTGAGTGCCGATGTTGGAGATGAACTGCTGAAGGCCCGCGCCGACGGCTCGGACGAGGTTGCCCAGGAAGCCGATGGGGTCCTTGATGATTTTCATGATGGCGCTGGCGGCCTTGGCCAGGATGCCCATCAGGAGGTCCTTGAGCTCCTTGATGGTCTTGATGACGCCGACGACGGCGTCCACGGCCTTCTGGACGAGCCCCTTGTTCGCTTCCTGGAGTTTCTTGATCTCCTCGTCGACGGCGTTGAGTGCCTGGGTGTATTTCTGAGCCAGGGTTTGGACTAGTTGTTCTGATTTTGCGTTGACATCGGATTCCAGGTCGTCGAACTTGCCCGCGAAGTCCTTGGCCGCCTCCTGGCCGTACTGCTTCAGATCGGCGGGGAGCTTGTCGACCTCGGTTTTGATGTCCGCCCGGCCCTGGGCTATGCGGGCCTTGGCCTTGCCGAGTTCGGCGCCGATGGTGTCGGCGATGGACGAGATGACGCCCTGCATCATGTTGACGTAGAGCTTGCGGGACTCCTGGAAGAGTTGGTTGGCCTCCTCCGGCATTCCGGCGATCTTGTCCTTGGCCCATTTCGCGGGGCCGAAGAAGCCGCCGTAGCGCTTCTTCTTGTACGCCTTCATCCGGCGCTTCTGGTCGGTGTTGAAGGCGTCGCGGGCCTTCTTCTCGCCGTCCTCGAACTGCTTGTCGACCTTGCCGTCCAGGCCGGACAGGATGCCCTCGACGTCCTTCTGGGCGGCGTCGAAGACCTTCTGAAGCTTTGCTGTGACTTCCTGCCGCTTCCGCTCGTCCTTGGACTTGGTCTCGCCCTTGCCGCCGTCGACCTGCTGGCCCGCCGCGTTGCGGGTGGCGGTCAGGGTCGCCATGGCCTGGGTGCCGGCCGCTGCCGCGTTGGATTTGGCGGTCGTCAGCTGTTGCTTTTCCGCCGTGCGGGCCTGGTTCGGGGCCGTTGCCGAGTGCTGTTCGGCCTTCTTCTTCTCCGACAGGGCGTCGGTGAACTCCGGTTCGTTGCTCTTGGCCAGCTGCTCCTCGGTAACCTCCGCGTCCGCCATCTGCTGATCGGTCTTCTTCGGGCCCTCGGAGAAGTCCGTGACCTCGGGCGGCTGCTGCTGCGGCGTCGCGTCGGCGGCGCTCGGCGCGCCCGGGTTGGCCGGAGGCTGGTCCGGCTTCATCGGGGTGACTTCTTTTTCCTTGGCCTGCGAGGTGTCCGGGGCGGCCTTCGTGGTGGTCTCGATGTCCTTCGACGACGCGTTCTTGCCGTCCGTGACCTTGCCGTCGACCTCGCCCTTGATCTTCTCGGCCTTGCCGGAGTCGGAGAACTTGTCCGCCTCGTCCAGGTTCTTCGGCGCCTGGGACGCGATCGCCTTGTTGACGGCCTCAATGAAGGCCGCCTTGTTGAACTCCCCCGGCTTGGCGTCGTTCATCTTCTCCGCGTTGGCCGCCTTGCCCTGCGCCTCCTTGTCGTCCGGCGGGGCCACCGCCGCGTCCTGCGCGGACTGGGACTCGCTCGCCGCCGGGTTGTGCTGGGACAACTTCTGCTTCTTCGCGGCCACATCCGACTGGACCCTGCGGAAGCCGGGAGCCTGAGCGGGCGGGGGTTTCACCGGGGCCGTATAGCGCTGCGCCACCAGGCGGGAGACGGCCGCGTTGCCCGCCATGCCCTGCAGGCGGTGGAGGTGGCGAGGGGTCAGGCCCCGGCCATCAGTAGCGGGCGCCCGCTCCGGTGCGGGGGCGTCGGGCGTGCGCTGCGTCGGAGGCGCTGCGACCTCTGGCGTGCGCTGCGTCGGTGTCGCGCGGTCTTCCTTCGCGGCAGGCTTCGTGGCCTTCTCCGGGGCAGCCTTCACCCGATCACCCCGTCACCGGTCGGCCGGCACTGCGTCCGCGGCATGTCTGTCAGGGTGCTGGGCGCAAGGGCTCCGGAGCGCTGACGGCGGGGTAATGGTGGGGGCAGAACTTTCTGCACGATAGGGAAGGAAATCGTTGCTGCCCCTTCGGGCACTCGGCTGTGTACGTGGGGGCGGCCGAAAGCCCTTTCCCATTGATCCATTGCCCGGGAAGAATCGCTTCGTTTCCCCGGTCGAGGAGAGTGGCATGCCGTCATACCTGTCCCCGGGTGTCTACGTCGAAGAGGTGGAATCCGGGTCGCGGCCCATAGAAGGGGTCGGCACTTCCGTCGCCGCCTTCATCGGGTTCGCACAGAAAGGTCCGTTCAACGAGCCCACGCTCATCACCAACTGGACCCAGTTCACGAGCGTTTTCGGCGACTTCGTCGAGGGGACCTATCTCGCCTCCTCCGTCTACGGCTTCTTCGCCAACGGCGGCGGCATCTGCTACGTCGTACGCATCGGCGTTGCCGGTCAGGCAGACCAGGGGGAAGCGGGTACGGGCGCGCCTAAGGAGATCGGCGCCGAGGCCACCGCCCAACTCGGGCCCTACACCGTACGGGCCCTCCCCGGCGTCACCGGGGAGATCACCGTCGAGGTGGCCGACCCCGAGGGGGAGGACCCGCCGCAGGATGTCTTCACGCTGGTGGTCAAGCGGGACGGGGCGGTCGTGGAGACCTATCCGAACGTGACCACCAAGCGCAGCAAGGAGAATGTGGCCACACAGGTCAGGGCGCGGTCCCAGCTGATCAGGCTGGAGGAGCCCGGCAAGGGCGCCGCGCCCGCGCGGCCCGAGGCGCAGTCGGTGACCCTGGCGGGGGCGCAAGGCTCCGGTCCGGGGGCGGCCGTGCCCGATGCGCTGTCGGCGGACTCGTACGTCGGCGACCCCGACCAGCGCACCGGGTTCGGCGGTCTGGAGGCGGTCGAAGAGATCACGATGGTGGCCGCGCCGGATCTGATGAGCGCCTATCAGCGCGGGCTGCTGGACCTGGAGTCGGTGATCTCGGTGCAGCGCGGGCTGATCACACACTGCGAGGCGATGGGCGACCGGATCGCGATCCTCGATCCCCCGCCCGGTCTGAGCCCGCGGCAGATCAAGACCTGGCGGGAGGAGACGACCGGCTTCGCCTCCAAGTACGCCACCATGTACTACCCGTGGATCAAAGTCTTCGACCCGGCCGTCGGCCGCGATGCTTTCGTACCGCCGAGCGGGCATGTCGCCGGCGTGTGGGCGCGTAACGACGATTCACGCGGGGTGCACAAGGCTCCGGCGAACGAAGTGCTGCGCGGGGCGGTCGCGCTGCAGACCCAGATCACCAAGGGCGAGCACGACCTGCTCAACCCGATCGGCCTGAACTGCATCCGGGCCTTCCCCGGCCGTGGCATCCGGGTGTGGGGGGCGCGGACCCTGGCCGACGATCCGGCCTGGCGCTATCTCAATGTGCGGCGGCTCTTCAACTACCTCGAGGAGTCGATTCTCGCCGGGACCCAGTGGGTGGTGTTCGAGCCGAACGACGATGCCCTGTGGGCCCGTGTCCGGCGCACGATCTCCGCGTTCCTGGTCAATGAGTGGCGCAAGGGGGCGCTGTTCGGGGTGACTCCGGACGAGGCCTTCTATGTGAAGTGTGACCGCGAGACCAACCCGCCGGAGAGCATCGACGCGGGCCAGGTCATCTGTGAGGTGGGAGTGGCCCCGGTCAAGCCCGCGGAGTTCGTGGTGTTCCGGCTCGCCCAGCTCTCCGCCGGGACCGGCGGGGTCGACGAGTGATCACGACTGAATTACTGAATTGAGGAGGTCGTATGCCGCTCGCCGAATTTGACAGTTCCGTAGGCCATTCCTTCGGATTGGAATTCGACAGCGTTCTCATCCGGCAGATCACCGAGGTCAGTGGTCTGAAGATGGAGCAGGACGTCATCGAGCTGAAGCAGAACACCGCGGACGGAAAATACGCGATCAAAAAGCTTCCGGGCCGGCCCAAGGCCGGTGAGGTCACCGTCACACGCGGGCTGACCGAGGACAACAGCTTCGAGCAGTGGATCAAGGATTCCCGGTTCGGGAAGATGGTCAGCGCCCGCCGCAATGGCTCGATCATCGTCTACGACTACGAGGGCATGCCGATCAAGCGCTACAAGCTCATCAACGCCTGGCCCAAGTCGCTGGAGATCAGCACGCTCAAGGCCGGGGACACCTCCGTGCTCACCGAAAAACTGTCGATCACCTACGAGAGTGTGGAAGTCGACTGATGCGGCGCGCGTTCCCCCCGTCCGCGCGGCAGGAGGAGGGCTCCGGGCTGCCGCCCGGCTCCGGCTCCGGTACGGACCGAGATGAAGGCCGTGAAACGCTACGCACCGAGTTCGCCTTCGAGCTGCCACGCGGATACGTGGACGAGTCCGGGACCGTGCACCGCAGCGGGGTGATGCGGCTGGCGACCGCCCGCGACGAGCTGATTCCGCTGCGGGACGACCGGGTCCGGGAGAACTCCGCGTATCTGTCCGTCGTGCTCATCTCTCGCGTGATCACACGCCTGGGCACGATCGACGATATCCACCCGGGCGTCGTGGAGGACCTGTTCGCCTCCGATCTCGCCTTCCTCCAGGACTTCTACCGCAGGATCAACGCCGAGGGACACACCCGCGCCGCGGTCACCTGCCCCTCCTGCCACGAGAACTTCGCGGTGGACCTGTCCGGCGGTGGTCGCCTGGGGGAATCGTGACGTACGCGACCGACCGGATCTACGAGGAAGTCGCGTACCTCGCCTACCACTTCCACTGGCCCCTGGACCAGATCCTCGACCTCGAACACCCCGAGCGGCTGCGGTACGTCCATCACATCGCCCGGCTGAGTGAGCGGTGAGGGCGGATGGGATTGCTGTCCTGGTGGAGTGGGCTTCGGCGCGGTGGTCCCCAGCAGGGTCCGGCCGCGTCGGCCACGCCGGCCATAGCTGATACGCCGGCCACGCCCGCGGTGCCTGGGTGGCTGGAGTTGCCTCCCCTGCAGCGTACGGTGGCCGAACCGGAGTTGGTCACCGACCCGAACGGATTCCGCGGCTCCCTGGACACCTGGCGGGACTCGTCCTTCCTGACCCCGCTCGGCCACCTGGTCAGCCCCGAGGCGCCGTCCGGCCTGGGACATGGGCTCGCCACGCCGGGTGTGCCACAGGCCCCGGATGTGGGGAGTACGGTTGGCGCGCCTGATACGCCGACGGTGAGTCGAGTGTTCGGCCTGCCCCGGAGCGGCGGCGGCGGTGGCGGCGACGCGCGGCCGTCCGGAACCCCTGCCGTGGCCTTGCAGCGGGTCGCGGGCTCGGATGTCGTGGAGCCGCTGATCTCCGCTCGGCCTCCGGCCATGCGGATTCGTCAGCTGCCCGCGCTGCCCGTCGCGTCCACGCAGCGGGCCGTCCCGGATACGGACACCACTCCGCCCGCCGTCCAGCGGCGTTCCGCGGCGCCCACGCCGCCCCGGCCGCACACCGTCGGTCTCGGCGAACCGCTGGCCGGGCTGCCGCCCACCGCGCAGCGCACACCCGCCGCGAGCACCAGCGCCGTACCGCTGGACGACCCCGGCGGCGGTGCGGCGGAGGCGGAGCAGGCCGAGGTGTCCAGGCCGCTGCTCGGCGACGATCCGCTAGAAGTCCTTACGGCCGACACTGCCGACACTGCCGACAGCGGGCCGGTGCCGCCCACGCCACCCGCGCCGATACCCGCCGCGCACCAGCCCCATCCCCAACCCCGGGCTTCGGCTGAGCCTGCGCCCGCCGCCGTACCCGCCTCCACGCCCTCGCCCTCGCCCTCGCCCTCCGTCGCGGATCGGCCGCCGGTCCCGATCCAGCGGGCCTCGGCGGACGGGACTCCGGCGGCGAGGGTGCCACCCGCACCAGCCGCGGGGCCGGTGGTGCCTCTGGTCGCGCAGCGGTCGGTGCCCCTGTTCTCGGGGGTACGGCCGCCCTCGGCGGACGGCCCGGCCGATGGCCCGTCGGGGGTTTCCCCGTCCCCTGCCGCTGAGCCCCTGGTCGTGCCGGTGCGTTGGTCCGAGCCAGCGCCCTCGGCTCAGCGGCAGGGG
>NZ_MUNE01000451.1 GCF_002154605.1 Streptomyces milbemycinicus
GGGCGCGGGCGGCAGGGGGCGGGGGGCGGCTGCTCCGATGTGGCGGGATTCGATCAACGCGGGACCGGGCATCGGGATGGCGGTCTCGGCAGCGGCCCTGGTGGCGGCCCTGGTGGTGAGCTCTGCGACGGCCCCGGTGGCGGTCCCGGTGGTGAGCTCTGCGGCGACCCCGGTGGCGGCCCCGGTGGTGGTCTGCGGCGGCGGCGCTACCGCTACGGCCAGGCCGCCCGCTTCGTACACCGTCTCCTGGATCCACTTCGCCGGGCGGGCCGCCAGCTCCTCCGCGAGGCGCTTGACGAGGACGTCCTCGTCGCCCTCGTCGACGATGCCGAGGGCGGGCAGCAGGCGGGCGCGGTGGTGGGGGTAGTTGGCGTGGGTGCGCACCCAGCCGTCGGCCGCGCGCCAGAAGCCGGACAGCGGCGCGAAGTTCGTCGGCTTCCGGCCGTCGATCCGCAGCTGCCGCTCGCTGATGAACGCCGTGGCCACCGCGGCCTCCGCCACCCGTACGGCCGGGACCGCTCCCCCGGACCGCCGCGCCGCGAGTTCGGCGGCGGCGAGGGAGCACGCTCCGACGGTGGCGCGGGCCAGATCGCGTACGGGCAGGCGGGCGGGCAGCGCCCCGTCGGCGGGGACGTACGACACCTTCTCCAGCAGGTCCGGGGCTCCGCCGAGGGCGGTCCACGCATGCGCGGTCGCGGCGTCCGCGCTCGCGTCGGCCTCGGCGTCCGCGCTCGCGTCGGCGTCGGTCTCGGCCTCGTCGTCGGTCTCGATTCGGTGCGTCATACAGTCATTGTGCAGGGCACCGGGCCGGGTGCCTCAAGACCGCGCGTCAGGGCCCATGGTCGCCTCGATGCCCGCGACGATGGCGCGCAGCCCCTCCTCGAAGCGCGCCTCGTAATCCGTGAACAGGTCCGCGCCCACCTCTGCCGCCAGCGCGTACTCCTCGCCGATGAGCTTCGCGCGCTCCTGGACGTCGTAGCCCTCAGCCCGCTCGCCGGGCATCGGCTGCACCGCCTGTTCCTCGATCACGAACCCGAGGGTGAACGCGTACGCGATGAAGGAGGCGCGGGCGGCGGTGCCGGGGGTGAAGCCCGCGGCGACGAGTGCGCGCAGGTGCTCGTTCTGGCCGGGGGCGTGTGAGGCGTCCGTGAAATGGCTGCCGCTGAAGACCTTCGCGCCGTCGCGGTAGCGCAGAAGCGCGCCGCGCAGCGCCCGCTGGGCGTCCGCCACGCGTTCCTGCCAGGTGGCGGCGGGGGCCGCCGCCTCACCGGCCGCCATCTCGCGGTACATGGCGGTGGCCATCTCGTCGAGGAGGGCCTGCTTGTTCTTGAAATGCCAGTAGAGGGCGGGCGCCTGGACGTTCAGCTCCTTGGCGATCCGGCGCAGCGTAAGCCCTTCGAGACCCACCTCGTTCAGCAGCCGCAGCGCGGTGTCCACCACCTGCGTGCGGTCCAGTCGCGTCGCCATGCGCCGATTCTCCCAGGCCGTCCCCAGGCCGATGACACTTGACAATTTAACGCCGTTAAGGGCACCCTCGCGCTATGCAATTTAACGGCGTTAAGGAAGCGGTACTGATCATCGGGGCCGGGCCCTCCGGCCTGACCCTCGCCATCGACCTGGCCCGGCGCGGTGTGCGCGCCCGCGTGGTCGAGCGGGGGGCGGACCTGTTCCCCGGGTCGCGCGGCAAAGGGCTGAACCCGCGGACCCAGGAGGTCTTCGACGACCTGGGAGTGATCGACGCGGTGCGGCGGGCGGGCGGGCCGTATCCCCTGGTGCTGGGCTGGGAGGACGGCACGCGGCTCGGCACACACGACATGATCGAACGGGGCCGGCCGACGCCGGGCGCGCCGTACGCGGACATGTGGATGGTGCCGCAGTGGCGCACCGCGCGGCTGTTGTACGCACGGCTCCAAGAGCTGGGCGGATCCGTCGAGTTCGGCACCGAGCTCACCGGCCTGACGCAGAACGCCGACGGCGTCGAGGCGCGACTGTCCCGTGCCGACGGCTCGGCCGCGACCGTACGGGCCCCCTATCTGGTGGCCGCCGACGGTGGCCGCAGCACCGTACGCAGGGCGCTCGGCATCCCCATGACCGGCGAAACCGTGGACCCCAGCCCCATGCTGGTCGCCGACGTCCGACTGGACGATGACCGGCTCGACCGCGGCCACTGGCACGCCTGGCCGAAGGCGAAGGGCGGCGCGGTCGCGCTGTGCCCGCTCGCCGGGACCGACCACTTCCAGCTCTTCGCCCAGTACGAGGACGTCGACGCCACGCCGGACACCTCGGCCGAGGCGGTGCGGCAGCTGATCGCCGAGCGCACCCACCTCGCGGCGTCCGATGTGCGCGAGGTGTCGTGGGCCTCGGACTTCCGGGCGCGGGCGGCGATGGCGGAGCGGTTCGCCGAGGGCCGGGTCTTCCTGGTGGGGGACGCGGCGCATATCCACTCCCCCGCGGGCGGCCAGGGCCTCAACACCAGCGTGCAGGACGCGTACAACCTCGGCTGGAAGCTGGGGCAGGTGCTGCGGCACAGGGCGGACCCGGCGCTGCTCGACACCTACGAGGAGGAGCGGCTGCCGGTCGCCGCCGGGGTGCTCGGCATCAGCACCCGTATCCACCGCGCCCATCGGGCCGGTGACGAGGAGGGGGAGCGCCGCGGCGCCGAAGTGCGACAGCTCGGGCTGAACTACCGCGGCGGCCGACTGGCGGTGGACCGACGGCCCGCGGCGGAAGGCGCTGTGGCAGAGGGCGTTGTACCGGAAGGCGCCGTACGCGAAGACGTCGCGCCGGAAGGCTCTGCGGACGGGTACGGGTGTCCGCGTGCGGGCGACCGGGCCCCGGACGCGCCGTGCGCCCGGCCCGACGGCGAGCCGTTCCGCCTGTTCGACGCCTTCCGTGGCCCGCACTTCACGCTGCTGGCCCTCGGTGACGCCGAACTCCCGCCGGTCCGCGCGGACTTCCTCCGTACGTACCGAATCGGCGGCCCAGCGCCCGATCTGCTCGACCCCGACGGGCATATCCGCGCCGGCTACGGGGAGCGCGGGCTCTTCCTCGTCCGCCCCGACGGCTACATCGGTTTCGCGGCGGACGAGGAAGCCGGGCTGGGTGACTATCTGGCCGGGCTCGGCGGCTAGGCCGCGCCCGCCTGACGGTACAGATCCAGCGCCTCGTTCCCGAGCGTCGGGTGGTATTCGTTGTTGCCCGCGCTCACGCTGATGTTGCCGATGAGATAGCCGCCGCCGTTCGAGGTGTCGAAGTCGGCCAGGAAGCCGCCGCCGCTCGAACCCCCGGTCTGTACGCAGTCGATGCCCCACATCGTGGAGCCGGGCCGCCCCGCGTCGGGGTACTCGTCGCCCTCGCAGTGGTTCAGGCGCTCGCCGTTGCCTTCGGCGGCCGAGCCTCCGTAGCCGAAGGAGTGGACGTGGCGGCCGGTGGGCGAGTTGAAGGCGATGCCCTGGGCGCCGACGGTGTCGACCAGCGACCGCCCGTTCACCTGGCCCATGACGGCGAAGGCGAGGTCCCAGTTGGCGTTGCCGCCCGTGGAGACGTACTGACCGAGGTGGAACAGCGACCTGGCGGTGAAGGTGCCGAAGGGGCGGTTGCCGTTGGCGTAGCCCGGGATGAAGACCCAGTTGCGGTAGACCTCTCCGGTGCCCGCGTCCACGACGCAGTGCCCGGCGGTGAGGACGACGGACTTGTTGTCGGCGTTGGCGACGGTGGCCGAGCAGGCGAACGTGCCTCCGGAGGCGTTCTGGAAGAACACCTTGCCGGCCGTGGTGCTGATCAGGCCGCCCCCGGTCCAGGGGGTGGGCGAGGAGGCGGCCACCGAGGGCGACGCCTCACCGGAAGTCGGGACGGACTTGGGCGCGGACACCGGGGGAACCGTCACCCGCGGTCCGGCCGCCGCCACCGACGATCGGTTTTCCGTGGCGCCGGTCTGCCGCTGTGTGGTCATATCCCGTGCGCCGCGCAGGCGTTCGGCGGTCCAGAACCGCAGCGCGGACCGCTGCTGCTCGGCGGAGAAGGAGGTCTCATGCGCCCCGTCGGCCGCCGCCCCGTCGGCCGCCGCCCCGGCCTGAGCGGACCGGGGCGGCGGGGGCGGTGTGGGCGCGGCCTGGGCGGTACCGAGGGTCCAGCCCATGGCGGCGACGGTGATCGCGCTTAAGAGGGTGATGGCACGTCTCATGAAGGAGGCTCCACGTCCATTGAGGGGGGAAGGGGTCCCCGTGCTGCGGGGGGGGTGCGTGGTGCGGTGCGGACTTGCCGTACGGACTTGCCGCGCGGGCGGACACGTACGGCACCCCGGGCCCGACGACCCGACAACGTTGTCCAACCCCGACAACGTTGTCTGACCCGCGCCGCGGAAAGCCTGCCACGATTGGCCTAGACATGTCCATGGCATACGGCGGATCCACATCCGCATCCACACACGACGGACGGCGTGGCGGATCCGTCTCCGCCACGCCGTCCACTCCGTACCGCTCTGCTCCGTACCGCCCTACTCCTCGCCGAACTCCAGCAGCACCTTGCAGGAGCGGCTGCGGTCGGCGGCCAGTGCGAAGGCGTCGGCCGACTCCCGGACCGGCCGGACCGCGCTGATCAGCGACTCCAGGGACGGCTCGGCCGCCAGCAGCCGCAGCGCGTCATCGAACTCCGCGTGGAAGCGGAACGCCCCGCGCACCTCGATCTCCCGGCTGACCAGCAGGTTCCCCGCGATCGGGCTCTGCCCGGGCGGCAGCATGCCCAGCTGTACGACGACACCGCCGCGCCGGATCAGGCGCACACAGGTGTCGAGGCCGGCCGCGACGCCGGATGCTTCGATCGCGACGTCCACCTCCCCGTCCGGCCAGTTCGGGTCGGCCGGGTCATCGGCCCGTACGCATGCGGTGGCCCCCGCCGAGGCCGCGAACTCCAGGGCCCGCGGCAGCAGATCGGTCACCGTGATCCGCGCGGCGCCCGCCGCGCGCGCCGCGGCCACGACCAGACAGCCGATCGGCCCGGCCCCCGTGACCAGCACATGACGGCCCTTGAGATCACCGGCGCGCCGTACCGCGTGCAGGCCGACCGCAAGCGGCTCCGCGAGCGCGGCGCGGCGCAGCTCCAGCCCCTCGGGCAGGGCCCGCAGCTGCTCCGCCGGGACGGCTATACGGGCCGCGAAGCCGCCCTGGACATGCGGGGTCCGCGCGGCGCTGCCCAGGTAGCGGGTGTCGCGGCAGACGTTGGCCCGGCCGTCCGCGCACTCGGGGCACACCCCGCAGGGCGTGGCCGGGTGGACGGCGACGGGCGTGCCGGGCGCGGGCCCGCTCGCCCCCTCGCCGTATCCGACGACCGTGCCGACGACCTCGTGGCCCAGCACCATCGGCTCGCTCAGCCGGAAGTCGCCGACCCCGCCGTGGCGGTGGTAGTGCAGATCGGATCCGCAGATACCGCCGTAGCGGATCGCGACGACGGCCTGTCCGGGAGCCGGGGTCGGCTCGGGGAGCTCGTCGACCCGCAGATCGCCCTGCCCATGGATCACACAGCCAAGCACCATGTCCTCCACCCACACCTCTCTGTGTTTCAGAGTCTCCGTGCTCAGAGCACGCTCGTCATGCCGCCGTCTACGTACAGGATCTGCCCGCTCACGAAGTCCGCCGCGGGGGACGCGAGATACAGCAGCGCGCCGACCAGGTCCTCGGTGCGCCCCCAGCGGCCCGCCGGGGTCCGGCCGCGCACCCAGGCGCTGAACTTCTCGTCCTCGACGAGCGGCCGGGTCAGCTCCGTCTCGATATAGCCGGGGCCCAGCCCGTTGACCTGGATTCCGTACGGGCCCCAGTCGGCGCACATGCCCTTGGTGAGCATCTTCAGCGCGCCCTTGGTCGCCGCGTAGGGGGCGATGCCGGGGCGCACCACCTCGCTCTGCAGCGAGCAGATGTTGACGATCTTTCCGTGTCCGCGCTCGGTCATCCGCCGGGCGACCTCGCGGCCCACCAGAAACGCGCTGGTGAGGTTGGTGTCCAGGATCTGGTGCCAGTCCGCGTCGGTGAACTCCAGCAGCGGGGCGCGGTTCTGCATACCCGCGTTGTTGACCAGGATGTCGAGCGGGCCGACCCGCTCCTCCACCTCGGCGATCCCCGCGGTGGCGGAGGGGCCGTCGGTGACGTCGAAGGCGGCGGTGTGGACGGTGGTGGTGTTCCCCGTCGCCTCCACGGAGCCGGCGATTTCGGTGAGCTCGGCCGCCGCGGCCTTGAGCCGTTCCGGGTCACGGCCGTTGAGCACCACCGTGCAGCCCGCCTCCAGCAGGCCCCGGGCGAGCGCGTGGCCGATGCCCCGGCTGGAGCCGGTGACGAGGGCGGTGCGGCCCGCGATGTCGAAGAGCGGATGTGTCGCCATGGGTATGCGTTCCCCCAGATCGCTGGATGAGCTGTATCGCTGGATGACCGGATCGCTGGACGGCCAGGTCGCTGGACGGCCAGGTCGCTGCATGACCAGGTCGCTGGACGGCCAGGTCGCTGGATGACCGGATCGCTAGATGACCGGATCGCTAGATGACCAGTGAGAGCAGCAGGACGAAGCCGAGCGAGACGACGGAGATGATGGTCTCCATCACCGACCAGGTCCGTACGGTCTGGCCGACGCTCATCCCGAAGTACTCCTTGACCAGCCAGAACCCGGCGTCGTTGACATGGCTGAAGAACAGCGACCCGGCGCCGATGGCGAGGACGAGCAGCGCGGTGTGCGTGGTGCTCATATCGGCCGCGAGCGGGCCCATCAGACCGGCGGCGGAGATCGTGGCCACGGTCGCCGAGCCGGTCGCCAGCCGGATGCCCACCGCGATCAGCCAGCCGAGCAGCAGCGCGGAGACGTTCCAGTCCTTGGAGACGTCCATGATCATATTGCCGACGCCGATGTCGACCAGCGTCGTCTTGAAGCCGCCGCCTGCGCCGACGATCAGCAGGATGGAGGCGATGGGGGCGAGCGAGGTCTCGACGGTGGACGTCAGCCGGTCCTTGGTGAAGCCGGCCGCCCGGCCGAGCGTGAACATCCCGACGATGACGGCCGCGAGCAGCGCGATCAGCGGCGAGCCGACGACGTCGGCAACCCGCTGGACGCCGTTCTCCGGGTCGTCCACGACGATGTCGACGAGCGCCTTGCCGAGCATCAGGACGACGGGCAGCAGCACCGTGGCCACGGTGACCCCGAACCCGGGGCGGCGCTCCAGCTCCTCCGAGGGGCGGGCCGGGATCAGCCGGTCGGGCGGGGTGACATCCACCCAGCGGGCGGCGACACGCGCGAAGAGCGGTCCGGCGATCACGACGGTGGGCAGCGCGACCAGCACACCGAGCGCCAGGGTGACACCCAGGTTGGCCTTGACCGCGTCGATCGCGGCGAGCGGGCCGGGGTGCGGCGGCACCAGGCCGTGCATGACGGACAGACCGGCGAGGGCCGGGATGCCGATGCGCATCACCGAGTAGTTGCCGCGCTTGGCGACCAGCAGCACGACCGGGATCAGCAGCACCATGCCGACCTCGAAGAAGAGCGGCAGCCCGATGATGCCTGCGATCAGCGCCATCGCCCACGGCATGGTGCGGTTGTTCGCCTTGGCGAGGATCGTGTCGACGATCTCGTCCGCTCCTCCGGAGTCCGCGAGGAGCTTGCCGAGTATGGAGCCGAGCGCGATCAGCACACCGACGCCCGCGACCGTGCTGCCGAGCCCGGTCGTGAAGCTGGCGATCGCCTTGTCCAGCGGCGCACCCGCGACGGCGCCGAGGGCCAGCGAGCCGATGGTCAGCGACAGAAAGGCGTGCAGCTTGAACTTGGTGATGAGGAGGACGATGACGGCGATGCCGACGAGGACGGCGATTCCCAGCTGGGCGTGACCGGCCGACGTGATCGGGTCGACGGGATCCGCTGCCAGCATCTCGACGCTGAGACTGGTCACGGAGACTTCCTTACGTGCGTGTCTTGGCCATACGTTTGTTTATCCGGGGGTGCCGGGGTTGCCGGATGTAACCCGGTGCGGCCTCGGGAAGGGGACTGGCGCTACTGCCGTACTTCGGCCCGCCGCAGTGCGGCGACGGCCAGTTCGGCGATGGCCTCGGGGTTCGGGGTGATGTCCACCGCGATGCCGTCCTCGTCCGGTTGGAGCGGTTCGAGGGTGGCCAGCTGCGAGTCGAGCAGACCGAGCTTGAAGAAGTGCCCCTTACGGGCCTCCAGCCGCTCGGCGATCTGCTCGCGACCGCCGGTGAGGTGGAGGAAGAAGATGCCGGGGGCGGCGGCGCGGAGCCGGTCGCGGTAGGCGCGCTTGAGCGCGGAGCAGCTGACCACTCCGCCGCCCGCGGAGTGTTCGTGGGCCCACCCGCCGATGGCGTCCAGCCAGGGTCGGCGGTCGTCGTCGTCGAGCGGGGTACCGGCCGACATCTTGGCGATGTTGGCCGGGGGGTGGAAGTCGTCGGCCTCGGCGTACGGAACGCCGAGCACGGCGGCCAGCTGCTCGCCGACCGTGGACTTGCCCGTGCCGGACACTCCCATGACCACGACAACCTGGGGGGTGTTCATCGATACCTCGCTGTCTTCTCCGGCGCCGTCTCCCTCGACCGGCGCCGCGGCACACTCAACCCCACAGGTACGACGTATTCAAGAGCCTGTGACCTAAAAGTCATACTTATTTGAGATGCGGCTCGCCACGTAGGCTGAGCCCATGGACAACCAGGGGCGGGGACAGCACGCGCGTGTGCTGGCATCCCTCGGGCCCGCGATCACCGCAGGCGAATATCCACCAGGCACCGTGCTGCGTACGGACCAGCTGGAGGAGCGCTTCGACGTCTCCCGGACCGTCGTACGCGAGGTGGTGCGCGTCCTGGAGTCCATGCACCTGGTGGAGTCCCGCCGCCGGGTGGGGGTCACGGTGCGCCCGGCCGACGAGTGGGACGTCTTCGACCCGCAGGTCATCCGCTGGCGGCTGGCGGGCGCCGACCGGCCGCGCCAGCTGCGCTCGCTGACCGCGCTGCGCTCGGCGATCGAACCGGCCGCGGCGGCCCTGGCCGCCGAGCACGCCACCCCCGAGCAGTGCGCCGAGCTCACCGAACATGCCCTCAACATGGTGGCCACCTCACGCGGCCAGCAGCTGCCCGCCTACCTGATCCACGACATCGCGTTCCACCGGGTGATCCTCAAGTCCTCGGGCAACGAGATGTTCGCGCGCCTCGGCGACGTCGTCGCGGAGGTGCTGACGGGGCGCACCGAGCACCAGGTGATGTTCAGCGACCCGGACCCGGAGGCGGTCACCCTGCACGTACGGGTCGCCGAGGCCGTACGGGCGCGGGACGCGGCGCTGGCGGAGGCGTACACACGGGAGATCACGGTCGGCGCGCTGCGGGAGCTGGACATCCTGGCGCCGTAGGCTGGCGCCGTAGGAACGTGCGCACCGCAGAAACGTACGCACCGCAGAAACGTACGCGATGGGGGCCTACAGACTCAGCGCCCCGCCCGGCCCTCCGCCCGGCCCTGCGCCCGGCCCTGCGCCCGGCGTCCCCGCCGGCCAGCGCTCGTACCACCGCTGGTCGGCCTCCAGTTGCGCGGCGAGCGAGATCAGCCGCGGCTCGCTGTTGGCGGGGCCCAGGAGCTGGGCGCCCAGTGGCAGGGTGCCGTCCTCGCCGACGAATCCGGCCGGTACGTTCACGGCCGGCCACCCCAGGACGTTCCACGGCCAGGCGTACGGGCAGGCCGCGATCGTCGCCCGGTCGGTGTGCCAGGAGTTCAGCTCGGCCAGGGCCCCGATCCGCAGCGGTGGCGTCGCGGTCGTCGGGGAGAGCACCACATCAAAACCGTAGCCGTCGCCGTCGCGGTCGCCGTCACGCGAGAAGATCGCCCCGACCCTGCGCCGCAGCGGCTCTTCGGCGGCCCGGGCCAGGCGCAGCGGCCGACCGCCCAGGAGCCTGCCGTGCCGGACGGCGGTGAGGGTGCGTACGTCCAGCAGGGCCCGGTCCGGGACGTGTCCTGACCACTCCCACAGGCCCACCATCGCCCTCGGCAGAAAGGACAGGCCGACCCCGGCCCCGTAGCGCGGCTCGGCCGCCACGACCTCGTGGCCCAGGGCCGCCAGCCGCTCGGCGAGCCGCAGGACGGCGGCCCGGACGACCGGGTCGAGGTGCTTGTGCGTGCCGGTGAAGGGGGGTTTCAGGGAGAGCGCGATGCGCAGCCGCCCCGGGTCGCGGCGTACGGCGGAGAGCACGTCCACGGGCGGCGGCTGGTGCAGATCGCCCGGGCGGTTGCCGGTCGCTGCGTGCAGCAGCAGGGCGGCGTCCTCGACGGTGCGGGCGAGGGGGCCGTTGCAGGTGATGCCGTTGAACGCCTCGGCGTACGGCCAGGTGGAGATCCGGCCGCGCTGCGGTTTGATGCCGATCAGGTGGCTCCAGGCGGCCGGGATACGGACCGAACCGGCCCCGTCCGAGCCGAGCGCGGCGGGCACCAGGCCCGCGGCCACGGCGGCCGCGGCTCCGCCGGAGGAGCCGCCCGGGGTGTAGTCCGGGTTCCATGGATTGCGTGTCACGCCGAAGGCGGGCCCTTCCGTGAACGGCCACTGCCCCAGCTCTGGTGTGTTCGTCTTGCCCACGATGACGGCACCGGCGGCCCGCAGCCGCCGCACCACCTCGGAGTCCTCGGTCTTGGGCGGGAACTCCCCGCAGCATCCGAAGGCGGTCGGCTCGCCCGCCACGTCCGTATCGTCCTTGACCGCGATCGGCACCCCCAGCAGCGGCAGCCGTCTCCCGGCCGCCAGCAGCCGGTCGGCGTCGTCGGCCTCGCGGAGCGCGGCCTCGGCGCGTACCCGCCGGAAGGCGTTGAGCGTGCCCTGTGTCCCGGCGATACGGTCCAGCGCCCGCTCGACCAGCGCACGGGAGGACACCTCACCGCCGGCCAGCGCGCGGACCTGCTCGCTCAAGCCTTTCGGAATGACGCTGGTCACGGCGGACCTCCTCGACTCGCTTCGCCCGCGCCCGGCGGGCTGGAACCGGTGCTCGTGAGTTCGGCCACTCCCCCTTTACCGCACGGGATGCCCATGCGCACCCTGGGCGGGGTGACGGCTGCCTCATGCCGAATCATCGCTGAGCGAGAAGGACACCCGCATGACCGACATCGCGGCACGCCGCACACGTTTCCTGCACCGGACCGGCGGACCGTCCGACGACGGGCCGCTGGAGACCATCCTCGGCTGGGTTCTGACCGTCTGCATCGCGATGCTCACCGTCCAGCTCGGGCTGTTGTAGCGGCTGCTGTAGCCGCGACGGCCGTCTCCTCTGTAGCCACGACGGCCGTCTCCTCGCCGCCGCGCAGCCGGCGGTCGAAGAACGCCACGAGGGGCGTACGCGGATCGTCGGCCGACGCCGCCGCCAGGTTTCCGTTCAGATCGGCGACCGCCGTGATCCTCGGGTCGTCGTGCAGGGTCGCCAGGTCCGCGGGGCAGCCCCCCACCCGGGCCCTTGCGGACCGGCCGACCAGCCCGATCCTCGACAGGTCCAGTACGCCGGGGGCGAGCGAGATCAGCTGGTCGAGTACGAACCGGACGTCCGCCACCCGGTCGTCCACCACCCGCGTGTCCACCACCCGGTCGTCCGCCACCCGGTCGTCCACCACCCGGACGTCGGGGAACCCGGCCGCCCGCGCGTCGTCGTCGTGGACGATGGTCACGACCACATAGCCGTGCGAGGCCAGCTCCTCGGCGAGCGGGCTGGGCGCATACGCCTCGCCGACGCCGGGCGAGTGGAGCACCACCGGGCGCGGGCCGCTGGGGTCCAGCGCGGGCGGGGCGTCCTCATGGACGAAGGTCCCCGGGGTCCGCTCGTACCGCTCGACCTCCCGGGCCGGGTAGCGGACGCCGACCATCAGCTCGCGGTACGGCTTGGACCGCACCCCGGGCTCGGGCCGGTCGCGGTCGACCAGGGGCAGGGAGATCATGCCGACGGGGTGCGGGCCGGTCGGCGCCGCCATGCCCGCTAAGGCGGGGGCGGGGGCGGCGAGCGGGGCGGAGGCGGTCGGTTCGCTGCGGTGCGGCCCACGGCCGGTGGTGTATGTCGTCATGTGTTAAAGGATTCCGTGTCCGGCCGCTCGCCACCATGTGGGGAGCCCGCCGTCCTCGGGTGGAGTTGAGTGCACCTTGCCCCGGGACACGAGTCCTGCGATGAACCGCCTGCGTCCAGTATGCTGCACTTCATCGTTATGGATAGTGCACTACGCAGGGAGACGCGAACCGTGACACTCGACGCGGCGAAATGGCTCGACTCGGCCACCATCGACCCGGCCGTCCTCGCGCTGCGCCCCGACTACCGCGCGCTCCTCATCACCGCCGAGGGCCTGCGCCCCGGCCCCAGCGACGACTTCAGCGAGGGCATGCTCGCGGCGGCGGAGACCACGGCGCGCGAGTTGCTGGGCGAAGGTCCTGTGGAGGAGCATCCGCACCTCGCCGCCTGGCGCGAGGCGTTCCGCGCCTTCGGGGCGAAGCCACAGCGCACCCGGCCCAGCGCGGAGGCGCTGCTGCGGCGGGCGGCGGCCGGGCTGCCCCGAGTGGACCGGCTCACCGATATCTACAACGCGATCTCCGTCGCCCATGTCCTGCCGCTCGGCGGCGAGGACCTGGACCACTACGCCGGAGCGGCGCGCCTGGTCCGCGCCGCCGGCGACGAGACCTTCGAGACCACGGCCGGCGGCGAGGCCGTCGTGGAGCACCCCGCGCCGCGCGAGGTGGTCTGGCGCGATGACGCGGGCGTCACCTGCCGCCGCTGGAACTGGCGCCAGTGCACCCGCACCCGGCTGACCCATGCCACCACCCGCGCCATGTTCGTCCTCGACGCCCTCGGCCCCATGGACGACGCCGCCCTGACCACCGCCGGGGACGCGCTCACCGCGGCCCTGACGGACGCCTGCCCGGGCGTACGGATCCACTCGCGGCTGGTCACGGGATTGCCGCAGTCGCTCACGGGCTGACGCCCCCGCCGCTGATCTTCGTGGTGCTGGACGAAAGCTGTATCCGTCGGCCCATCGGCGAGCCCGCCATCATGGACGCCCAGTTCGCACGGCTGGTCGAGTTCGCCGAGTCGCCGAACACCGTGCTGCAGGTCGCCCCGTTCGACATGGGGACGCGCCGCCCGTTCGATTTGCCGCTCTACGTCCTGACGATGTCGGACCGCTCCCTCATGTCATACGCGGAGTCCGCCCAGCGGGGCCATTTCGAACGGGAAAGCACCTCAGTGGTGCCCATACTGACGGCCTACCATCAGCTACAGGCCGAAGCGCCTTCTCAGGCGGAGTCTGTAGCCATGATCAGCCAGTTGGGAACGGGCACCCCGTGACGACCGAATCCCCCCGTTGGTTCAAGTCCTCGTACAGCAACAACGGCGGCGCCTGCATAGAGGTCGCCGCCAACCTGGTCTCGCCTCGCGCGGCGAGGTCCCCGTCCGCGACAGCAAGGACCCGCACGGCCCGGCGCTCGTCTTCGAGTCGTGCGCCTGGTCGTCGTTCGTCGCCGCCGTCAAGGGCGGGGAGTTCCCCGCCACTTGACCCCCGCAGCAACCAGCCACCAAAGCGTGCGGCCCCTGTGACGGCAGATTCGACCGGGGGCCGTCGTCATGTCGCCGCATATCAGTCACAGCGCCGTTTTCGCTGTCGCGGGCAAGAAGCCCTCCGCGCCGGAGGCCGAGACGCCGATCAGCTCGGAAACCCGGCGCAGCCGTGCCGTGGAGGCTTTTCCGACCTTCTGGACGATGACCGAGGGCAGCGCCTGATGTCTGCCCCCGCACTCCGGGGCCGACCGCTACGCCCTTTAGATGCCGACGGCCTGAGTGGTCGCGGACACAGGGCCGAAGAGCGTCCCGTGCGCCCGGTACTCCTGGCCCATCCGCGCGCCGGTGGGCGTGCGACTGGCTGAGGTAGTCCGCTGCTCGGTCCTCGTTCCCCATCCGCCTCGCCACCACGGCGGCGAAGTTGATGTGACTGCCGTACCCCCGTGGAGGGGTTCGCTTCGCTGCGCCTGTGCACCGTCTCGTGGCATTCGGTTCAGGCGGGTGCGGGTTTCGTCTCGGACCCTCCGGGTCCAAAGCGCCAGCGAGAAGGGGGAAGAGGGAAGAGGGAAGAGGGGCGGCCGGCCCGATGTTCCGATTCCTCGGCCCTGCGGGCGGCTGAGCTCAGGACAGGCTCCGCTGCGACTGCTGCCGTGCGGTGGCCGGCCGGTCAGCCCAGCGGTGCGCTGAGTCGAGGCCTGGGAGCACGACGTACAGGCCAGCGCCGCTGGGCGGCGTGGTCCGGTCGCCGAGAGCCGGTATCGTCTCGCGCCTTTGGCGCAAAGCGGCCAGCAGCGGGAAGGGAAGGGGCGCCGGAGGCATCGTCGCCGTCC
>NZ_MUNE01000452.1 GCF_002154605.1 Streptomyces milbemycinicus
CCGGGCTGTCGATGCCCTCGAAGACGCGGATGGGCCGGAGGTTGACGTACTGGCGGAAGCTGCGCCGGATGGGGATCAGCAGGCCCCACAGCGAGACATGGTCGGGCACCCCCGGGTAGCCCACCGCGCCCAGCAGGATCGCGTCCTTGTCGCGGAGCTGGTCGATGCCGTCGGCGGGCATCATCGCGCCCTCCCGCAGATACCGCTCGCAGGACCAGTCGTCGTACGACGTGTACGACAGGGTGAAGCCGTGACGGCGGCCCAGGACGTCGAGGACCTGCTGCGCGGGCGGCAGCACCTCGGCGCCGATGCCGTCACCGGGAATCAGGGCAATACGGTGGTTCGTCATGCCGTCGATTCCAGCAAGGCAGCCGGCAGGGCGTCCAAGACGCAATCCGGATCTGCCTTATAACCGATGCCTATATGTCAGGGGCTGGAGGGGACCGCCGTCGTCCAGAAGGCCGCGGCGGCCGGCGACAGGACGCCACGGCGGCTGACGAGCGAGACCTGCAGCGCGGTCGCGGGTTCGATGTCCAGGACATCGGCCCCCGTCTGCCGGGCGATCTCCCGCCAGGACTCCGTCACCACCGCGAGCCCGACCCCGGCCAGCACCAGGGGCAGCAGGGCAACCCGGTGCTCGGTCTCGGCCGCCACGGTGAAGCCGATGCCCTGATCCCGCAGGGAATCGACGTACGCCCGCATCCCGGTCCCCGGCTGCCCCACGATCAGCCGCTGACCCGCCAACTCCTCACTGCGCACCACCTGCCGGCCGGGGAAGGAACCCGGCGCAGCCACCAGCACGAACCGCTGCTCACCCAGCACATACGAGCGGACCTCCTTGTCCGGCACCGGGCCGGCGGAAGCCAGCAGACCCAGCTCCACCGCCCCGGTCCGCACCGCGTCGATGACATCGCGGGTGGTGAAGGCAGCCTTCACCGCCACCGCCACGCCGGGATACCGCTCGGCGAAGGACCGGATCAGCGTCGTCAGCGGCTCGACCGCCTGCGACGGCATCGCCGCAACATCCAGTCGCCCCTCACTCAGTTCATGCACCGCCGCCACGCTCGCCCGCGCCGTCTCCAGACTCCGTACCGCCTCACGGGCCGGCTCGATGAGCGCCCGGCCCGCCTCCGTCAACACCGCCCGGCGCCCGATCCGGTGGAACAGCTCCGTACCCAGATCACGCTCCAGCACCCGCACGGCCTGCGACAACGACGGCTGCGACACGTACAGCGCCGAAGCGGCCCGGTTGAACCCACCCTGGTCGACGACCGCCAGGAAGTACTCCAACTGCCGGATATCCACGGGCCTCCTCCACTCCGCACCTGGCGACCAGGTGATCCGCCACTGTGCGTGCGCAGCCTCTCACGCACGAGCGGGCCGGATCGCCCGCCGGGCCATGCCACATCACGCAGATCAGGGGAGGGTCGCTGTAGAACTGCGTCCGGCGAGCCGCGAGGTCGGGGTGGAGCATGGAACAGCGGATGCAGGCTCCGGAGCTCACTGGTAGGCGCGTTGTTCGGCCAGGTCGAGCCAGTGCTCGACATCGGCTGGAGCAAAGTGCCGGATGGCCCAGTCGACCATGCGCAGGCTCATATGGGCCCAAGCGAGTCGGAGGAGATCGCCAGGCACAGCATCGAGGACGTCATCAAGCCGTTTGGAGATACCCGGTTCGCAGGTCTTCGCGTGGATGCCGAAGCGCAATGTGACCAGGTCGAATCGGCGATCACCTCGCCCGGCGCCATCCCAGTCGACGATGCCAGTGATCGCACCGCCAGCGGCCAACATGTTGCCAGGATGGAAGTCGTAGTGCACTGCGTCGTATCCGACGAGCTGGTCAGGGTTGTCCTCCCCAACTGCGGTGATCCAGCGTTCGAGGGCGGCACTGCGACGGTTGTGCCGGCGCAGAGGTTCGTGCAGGCAGTAGCCGGAACCGTCCTCACTCAGATGCAGGCCGACCGGAGGAATATCCAGGCGGTCGGCGAGTCGACCGGTCTGCAACCGGTTGAGTTCGAGGGCGTGCTCCAGACCACGGTGGTCCAGATCGTCGATCTTCGCGCCGGGCAGGAGCTCTTGCACAACGACCACCGCATGGTCGATCTGGACCGCCAACTCGGTGGCCGGCGCGGGGTATCCCGCGGACCGAAGAATGTCGGCCACGCTGAGCGGTCCTGCTTGTATGTCCGCAAGCGTGCTGTGTGGTCGCCACTTCAGGATCGACCGGCGGCCGTCGGCCCACTGCACGTAGGCGGCACCCACCTGCCCACCTGCCCACCTGGACACGGGCCCTGTACCGTCAGACGAACACCCGTCTGCGAATACAGGGCTTCAATCATCCGCTCGGCATCGAGCCACTCGGCCCTCGCCCACCTCTGCGGAGAAGAATTCACCGGCCGATCATCCCTGCATGAGTCGACGCGTTCTCTCTGCCGAGCAAAGTCATTGGCGTTGATCGATTCTCTGAACTTCTCGTCAAGGCCAGCATGTTTGTGGAACGCCGGGATCACGGCGAGCAGGTTGTCGCGGATGTCGGCCAGCCGTGCCCGTTGGACCGCCTCGAACGTCTCGGCGGGGTAGACCGCCTTGTATCCGATTGTCGTGTCGACGCTCCTGTGTCCGCAGATCACCTGGGCGATATACGGTGGCAGGCCGTTCATGATGGCGTCGGTGACGAAGAAATGGCTTGTGTCCGCAGAGGCCGTGTGCGGATGCGTGCGTGTCGTCATTGAGCCGGCGAGGTTCGGAGGCGGCGTTTGCCACCCCGGCATCGGAGGTTCACCGGGTGTGCCCGATGGCCGCGCTACCGCGTTACGCTTCACGGTCGTTGTGCTGGGGCTGGTAGACGTATGGAGCCGTGGTACTCAGAATGGCGAACCCGAGTCGTTGCAGGATGGGACGGCTTTGGTCGGTCGCGTCGACCTGAAGGTAGCGGTAGCCGAGGTCGGCGGCGATCCGGGCGCGATGGGCAACCAGGGCCCGGTAGATACCCCGGCCTCGCCAGGCAGCCACAGTGCCGCCGCCCCAAAGGCCCGCGAACTCCGTGGCCGGGTTCAGCTCCATCCGCGCTGAGCAGACGGGCAGGTCGCCGGCCATCGCAACGACCATGCTGACCGTTTCCGAGTTCTGGGCCAGTTGAGTGAGCAGCCGCTGCCGCAAACTGGCACCGCTGGTGCCAAAGGCCTGCTCGTGGACGTCCACTACGAGATCCACTCCTGCCGGGTCGGTAACCGGGAGCAGGCGGACGCCCTCGGGCAGCGCGATGTCGGTCGGCAGATCCTGGACCCGGGCGACCATCACCGCTTCCTCGGGCTCGGCTGTGAACCCGGCCGACCGCAGTCGCCTCCCGAGATCGCCGGGCCGGTCGTGGGCGTATGCCTTCCACTCGAACTCGCGCCCCAGCGTGCCGAAGTAGCGCACCTGCGCCGCGATCGCCGCATCCGCCGTAGCATCGTCGAGGTCCGACCAGAGGACGCCGTTCCAGTCGTGATCCGCGCCGACGTGCCGCACGACGTCGCCGTCACGCTCGACGCGGGCTCCGGGACCGTCGGGCTGCGCGTCGCGCCTCATCTGGCGGTCGAACAGGGCGAGCACTTCTTCGTGATCCATCCGCCCACTCCAGCATGAGGCGGGCGGCCTCGCAATTGAGTTTCTCCTGTTCACCGCCGACATGGCCTTCCACGTGCTCTCGATTCTCGCCGACATCTCCGTGAGCCAACGCGAGTGACGGCGGAGACCGGGATGGTTGCCGAACTGCAGAATCCGATCGTTTTGGTTCGGGGTGTTGGAAGGCGTGTCACGCGGTCGGCCGTCGCTGCCGACCTGCGGGCTGGATGCCGGACGCCACCCCGACGACGCCCTGCTCAACGAACTCATCGGCGAGGCCGTCGTCAAAGTGCCGGAGTTCAGCGACTGGTGGGACAGCCATCGGGTGGCCCAGTGCGTCCACGGCACGCAGCACTTCCACCACCCCGTGGTCGGCGAATTCACTCTGCGCCACGAGACGCTGGCCTTCCCGGCCGACCCGGACGAAACCCTGTGCGTGTACACCGCAGAACCCGGCTCCGCCTCCGCGCAAGCCCTCGCCCTTCTCGCCAGCTGGAGCGCCCCCGACGCCCCAGCAGATCCTCAAAGGCTTTCCCCTGCTACACCACGGGTGACCTGCCCGCCCCCGGTCCGCGTATCCCGCAGCGCTTCGCCATCCCCGTGCCGAGCCGTGCCGTGCCGTGTGGTGCCGTGTGGTGCCGTGCCGTGTGGCGCGTCGTCGTCACCGGGCCACCAGCTCCGTCAGGTCGGCGAGCAGCTCGGACGCGGTCACCGGGTCGAGTTCGGCGAAGGCGAGCCTGGACGGCTCCCCGGGCGGGTCCCACGCACTGGGCTGCTCGGACAGCCCGATGAATTCCAGCGACTGCTCGGTGGAGACGTCGACGGCGCCGAGCGTGAACCCCTCCGACGGACTGACGATGATCCAGCGGTCCTTCGCCACTTGCTTGGACAGCCAGCACTGCACACCCGCGAACATCGGCTCGTCGCGCTCCCAGCCGCGCCGCTCCAGGCCGAGCAGTTTGGCGGTCGGCACGGTGATGTTCTCGAACCGCTCCAACCGGTCGCGGGCCGCCTCGTCGTCCGTGAGCCGGTGCACGGCGCGGCCGAGCTGCGGGAAAGGCTGCAGGATCCCGTGGTCGGCGAAGAGTTCCTCCCACTCCGTCAGCTCCTCGCCGAGGTGGAGCGGGTGCGCCGGGCGCACCGAGGCGTCGTTGGGCAACGAGAACTCCTCGTCCCGTACGTCGGCGAAGGTGCGGTCCTCCGCCACCCGGAACGCCGTCACCGCCGTCACCGCCGTCGCCGCACCGGCGCCGCTGATGGCCGGGGTCTCGTACAGAGCCCTCTCCGAAGCCCGGGCCGGGATGCACAGCCACACCAGCCGCCGCACCAGATGCCACAGCAGGGGATGGGAGACGAACAGCTCGCGGAACTCACCGGTCGTCCAGCTGCGGCCCGCGACCATCGCGCCCTCCAGCCGGCGCACCTGGTCCGAGGCCACCGTCCGCACATCCTTCTTCAGCGCCATGAACCGCTTGCGTTCCGCCGGCGCCAGCTCGGCGTCGTCGTGGGCACCCGGCTTGGGCAAGTCCTTGCGCCGCTTGCCGTCCTGGTCCAGGAAGTACGGCCGCAATTGCTCGTCGAAGCCCACGGTGAAGCGCCGGGGCCCGTAGTCCACGACGGTCGAGCCGTCGGCGTCCAGCCCGAAGTCCGGCACCAGCCGGTCGGCGAGTTCCTCGCCGGACAGCCCCAGATCAGCCGCCACCTGCTCGATCTTCTCCTTGGCGCGCGTCTTGAGCGCCTTGAACTTCACCCGCTCGGACACCCCGTGCAGATGCATCAGGGCGACGTCGCTGCCGATGGCCGCCAGCACGTCCAGGCCCTCCACGGCCCGCTGGTGTGCTCCCTCGCCGGGCCAGTTCCGCAGGACCGGTGCCAGTCGGCGCACCGTGTCGTCGTCGCCGAGCCACCCCAGGGCATGCAGCGCCCAGCTTTCCTTGGCCGGCATCCCGGACAGCCGCCACTGCTCGAACAGGGACCAGGCGAAGGCGGCCAGCGATTCGGGATCGCACGCCTCCTTCACCACCTCCACGCCCGTATAGACCGCACCCGGCCGGGAGATCGCCAGCATGGTGAGCAGATGGCGCACGGACTCGGCCGGCAGCGCCGAGGTCCGCTCACGCAGCAGCACTCGCGGCAGTAACCGGGGGGCCGCCCAGGCGGCGGGCTCCGGCATCCTCGACGGCAGCGCGAGCTCCAGACGATCGGCCGACAGCAGGTCACGGACAACCGCGACCGCCTCGGGACCGTGACCGGCCGCCGCGTCGAGTACGGCGTCCTTGCCGTGCGTGGCGGCGATGGCCCGCAGCGCGTGCTCGGCGCTGTGGCGGGCGGCGCCCGCCGGACCGGCCGCGTCGGGCACCAGCAGCGCGGCGGCGTCCGCGCCGTGCCGGGCGAACCAGGCGCGGGTCGTGGCCGCGGCGGACTTCAGCCGCACGAACCAGTCGGCCATCAGCCGCGCGACCTCCAGCTGCCGATAGGGCAGGAGCAGCCCGCCGGCCACAGCGGGCTGCCGCGCCGCGGCGTGCAGCAGCGGCGGCAGCGCGTCCTCCGCCCATCGGGCGGCCACCGGCTTCAGCTCTTTGACGAGCTCCCACATGTGCTCGGGCGTCCACTGCGCCAGCAGCGGGCGGTACGTGTCCGGGCCGTCGGCGAACAGGGCGGCCAGACGATAGTTGTCGAGGTCCGTGAACTGCTCGCACACGGTTCGGACGTCGGGATACGGCTCGTTCTGCCGGCGCCGCACCCGCCGCCTGGGCTCCTCGACGGCGCCGGCCCATGCCTCGCGCTCGCCGGGCTGCCACAGCATGCGGGTCTCCTCCCCGGCGACGAGCCCCTTGACGGTTCTCGGCTTCGGCGCCGTCCGCCTGCCTGTCCACGGTGGGCTCACCAGCAGCTCGGGCAGCGCATCGGCGGGGGCGTCGGCGGCGGCCGGGTGCAGCAGCTCCCGCACCACCTCGGCGGCCTTGGGCGGGAACTGTGCGAGCCGCGGCTCCAGCAGCTCACCGTGCGTGGCGACATGCGCGGTCAGCAACTGGCCCAGCAGGAAGGAGTTGCGGCCCGGGGCGGGCGCCGCCCGGCCGGCCAGCAGGCGGGCCGCGCGCACCGGATACCGGCGCACCGCCTCCAGCAGCGCCGGACGCACCTGTTTGTCGTCCGCGTGGGCCATCAGCAGCTCGAACGCCTCGTCCGTCGGCAGCTCCGCCAGGATGCCCGCCTGTTCTTCCGCCGATGCCCCGTAGGAAGGCGTACGGTGCCGCCAGATCTCGGCGATCAGCGCGGCGACGGCCGGGCCGACGCCCTCGGCGACGGTGGCCGCGGTGGCGAGCCTGCCGTCGTAGGCGGACACGCCGCCCGCCCGCAGCAGAGCGCGCAGTTGCTCCTCGTCGTTCAGCGACTCGAACAGCATGGCACGTACGACACGGTCCTCCCGGCCGCTCTCCCCCGGGTCGGCGCAGCACTCCGCGACCCAGCCGGTCTCACCCGGGACCAGATACGACACCACAATCCGGCGCCGCGCACCGCCGCGGTGCGCGGCCAGCGCCGCCACCACCTCGCGGTACTGGCCCTCATCGGCCATCGACAGCAGCGTCCGCACCCGGTCGGCGGCGCCCCGGCGCAACCACAGCTGCTGCGGCGAATCGCCCTCGGGCAGGACGGCCGGCCTGGTGGTGCTGCCCAGGTTGTCCTCGCGGTCGAGCTCGAACAGCTCCACCGTGGCACGGGCCGCGAAGACCCGCCCGTGCCGCAGATGCCAGGCGTCGGCGACGTGGTCGTACAGCAACTTCCCGCGGTCGGTGACCACCGCCAGGACCGCGGCGCCGACCGGATCCGCCGTCCCCTCCAGATAGCGGCGTGCGGCGGCTGCCGGCTCAGGGGCGATACCCGGGACGGCCCCGCCCAGGACCGTGCCGGTCCACTCCTCCTTCGCCGCCGCGAGCCGCCTGTCCCAGGAGTCGAGAGCCGACTCGTGGGGGGCGTGCGTGTACCGGGTGATGCCGCCCCAGCGCGGGCGGAGGCTCTGCCGCCAGGCGGCGGGCAGCGTGAAGGAGTCCTCGTCGGGTGCCGCCGCGGCGTCTTCGGCATGTCCGGTGTCCCCGGCGTCCGGCATGGTCGGGCTGTCTTCTTCCCCGTCAGTCGGCTCCCAGCGTCGCATGGCCGCCCCTTCCTCATACCCGCGCCGACCCCGGGCCCGCGCCCCTGTGATGAACTCGCCCCTGACTCGGGCAAGATGGGCCTCACAGTAGATCCGGTCACTGACAACGGCCGTCGGCAGCCCTGCACCGAGACGCCGGGGGCCCTGCTGATACGGCGGGCGATGGCGGGTAGTTGTCGACGGTCATGGAGTTGTACAGGCGTGCGCTCTTGGTGGTGAGGCGGACGAGGGCGCGGCTGGGGCCCGCGGGCAGGGCGGAGATCAGGCGGGCGCCCTGGGCCAGTCCCCACACGCCGAGGCGGGACGTGGGGATCAGGGTCTTCGCCGCGCTCAGCGCGACCGCGCGGCTGCCGCGCACGTGCTCCGCCAGCGCGCGCTCGTAGGCGGGGAAGGCGCGCTCGTGGTCGCCGCCTGCCCGTGCCAGCTCCCCGGCGAGGACGTACGCGCCGACGACGGCCAGGGTGGTGCTGCCGCCGACGGCCGGACCGGGGCAGTAGCCCGCGTCGCCGACGAGCGTCACCCTTCCACGCGACCAGGTGTCCATGCGGAGCTGGGTGATCGAGTCGAAGTAGAAGCCCGGAGTGCGGTCGAGCTCGTCCAGCCACCGGTCCACGTCGGGGTGCATACCGGCGAACGCACCGCGCAGCAACTCCTTCTGCCGGGGCACGTCGTGGTGGTGGTAGTCGAGCTCACGCTCGCTCCGGAACAGGAACAACGCCCGCGCGTCACCGAGGTGCCGCGCGCCGTACATGCCGGCAGTGCGGCCGACCCCGACGTGGATGAGCAACTCGCCGTCGAGGCCGGATAGGTTCGGCAGGGCCAGCACCCCGAGGTAGGCCCCGATGAAGGTGTTGAAGCGGGACTCCTCACCGAAGACGAGGCGGCGCACGTTGGAGTGCAGTCCGTCCGCGCCGACGACGAGGTCGAAGCGGCGCGGCGCGGCGTTTTCGAACCGCACCTCGCCGTCGGGCGAGATCGCGGTGATCGAGTCGCCGAAGACGTACTCGACGTCGTCGCGTGCGGCGTCGTAGTAGATCTCGCTCAGGTCGTCGCGCATGATCTCGACGTGCCGGTCGGAGGTGGCACTGAAGACCTTGGACAGGTCCACCCGGACGGGACGCCGTGAGCCCTCCCGGTAGACGGTCATCCGGTTCGTGCCGGTGGCCCGCTCCTCGACGCGCGGGAGCACGCCCATCTCCTCCGAGATGTTCATCGCGGGCCGGAACAGGTCGACCGCGTGGCCGCCGGTCCTGCGCAGAGCCGGCGCGCGCTCGACGACAGTGACGGAGAAGCCGTGCCTGGTGAGCCAGTAGGCCAGGACCGGACCGGCGACGCTGGCGCCGGAGACGAGAATCCGCATGGCACCTGTCCTTTTCATTCAGTCCACCCGTACGACGTGGATCGCGGTGAAGGCCAGCAGGGGGGTCGCGGTCCGCGGCGGATCCTCGAGCAGGGGCGAGTGCCCGAGACCGGGCAGCAACTCGACCTTCGCGCCCGGAACGGCGCGGTAGTCGGAGGCGGATGAGGATCGCCATCTGCGGTCGTCCTCGCCGAAGATCACCAGTAGCGGCTTGCCCAGGACCTTCAGCCGATCCGGCAGCGCCCGCTGCTCCAGGTAGGAGCGGGTGGCCCGCATCGTCGTGGTGAACGTGTAGTAGGTCATGGCGCGCACCTCATCCAGGAGCTCTTCCGGGATCTGGTAGCCCGCGCGGCTGAAACCAGAGCTCGCGAGCCGGCGGAGCTGCTCATCGGTCGGCGGCCACTGAGAGGGGCCGGTTACGGCGGACTCCGGTGCGATGAAGGCGTCCAGGCTGGGGCCGGTGTTGACGAGCGCGAGCGCGGTCACAAGGTCGGGCCGCTGTTCGGCGAGGGCGGTGGCGACCGCGCCACCGCTGGAATGACCGACGACCACAGAGTGCTCGACGCCGAGCCGGTCCAGTGCCGCGCCGACCCGGCGTGCCTGGTCCGGGATCCCGTAGCTGCGGTCGGCCGGTTTGGCCGACCGGCCGTGCCCGAGCAGGTCGATCCGGATGACGCGGTGAGATCCGGTCAGCAGCGGAACCATCGGGTCCCACGAGCGGGCCGAGGATGCGGACCCGTGGATGAGCAGGAGTGCGGGGGCGTCGCGGGGGCCGTCCTGGCACACGTGGATGTCGCCGTCGTCCAGCGGCAGGGTCGAACTCTCGGTGGCCTCGGCGCCGCAGTTCATATACGGACCGCTCATATGCGGACCGCCGTCAGAAACAGTCATGAGCCCACTGTCCCCGCCGGTACGCGCCGGTGGATTGGACGAATGTTCCCCTCAACCGGCTCACGTAGCATGGGTTGATGCGGACGTTCGAGCACGGTGGGGCCGCGTGGGGCGTCACGTGCCCACGGCGGCCCAGCCGGGTGGCCGGTGTCACCATGGCCGGGTTCCGCGTCCGTGACCTGGACGCGCTCCGGATGGTCCCGCACCCGGCCGTGACACTGCTCCTGGAGTTCGGCGCCGGTTCACCCGTCCTTGACTACGCTGCCGGGCGGCAGCAACGGGGAAGCCTCGTCGCCGGGCCCGGGCTCGGGTCCGGAGGCGCGGTCCGGGCGTGGGGAGAGAACGTCGAGTGCGTACAAGTGCGCCTGTCCCCGGTGATCGCACGCGCGGTTCTGGGCGCCTCCCCCGCCGTCCTCGACGGGGCCGTCGTGTCCCTGGGCGACCTGTGGGGCCGGGAGGCGTCACGGATCCGCGAGCAACTCGGCGATGCCTCGTCGTGGCAGGGTCGCTTCGCGTTGACGGACGCGCTGCTCGCCCGCCGGCATGAGGCGGGGCCGCCGGTGGACCCGGAGGTGGCCTGGGCCTGGCACCGGATCGTCGTCAGCCGTGGCCTGGCCCGGGTCGACGGACTCGCGGCCGAGGTCGGGTGGAGCCGTAAGCGGCTGTGGTCCCGGTTCCGGTCGCAGCTCGGCCTGCCGCCCAAGCGCGCCGTGAAACTGGTCCGCTTCGACCATGCCGCCCACCGCCTGGTCGCGGGTGAAGGCGCGGCCCAAGTCGCGGCCGACGCGGGCTATGCCGACCAGTCCCACCTGCATCGGGACGTCATGGCGTTCACCGGGGCAACCCCCGCGACCGTGGCGGACGAGCCGTTTCTCGCCGTTGACGACATGGCATGGCCCAGCCGCGGAACACCCGCAAAGCCTCACGTCTCCAGGGATCTCCGGCTCGGGCGCCGACCGGAAGTGAGACGGCTACCACTGTGAACGTGGCCGCGGTCAGCTGGCCGTGCTCGCCCTGGGCATCCTGACCACCGGCCCCTGGGCCGCCCGCACCGTCGTTCGAAACGTCTCGTCCGGACACATCCCAGCGCTGGGCCATCTCGCAGAAGCCGCCCTCCCTGCGACGGCCGCCGATCCGGCCGGAAGCCAAAACCACCGGAAGGGCACATGACGCCAACGGCACCGAGAGCGGGGGAACGAAATCCTTGCCGATCAGTGGAGCGTTGCGGTCAAGCCGCGGTGGCTCAGCCCAGCGCGTCCATCAGGGCGGTGACATAGGCATCCAGCCGCTCCTCCACGGCCTGCGTCGTCAGCTCTGCCCTCCCCGCCTCCCGCCATGGCTGCGCCACCAACCGCACTTCCTCTGAGAACGCCAGCCCGTCCCGCACCCGCCAGTACAACCGCTCGCTCGCGGCCGCGGCCAGCACCCCGCCGGCCTCCTCATACGCCTCAGCGAACCGCAGACCCCACACCGGGCCGTGCAGCAACGCGAGATTGGTGGAACAGTGCGCCACATCGAGATCCGCCGGGCCCCAGGAGGTCCCTGCCCAGTCGACGACGCCGGTGATCCGGGCACCTGCCGGCCCTGGGTGCTCCACATCGAACAGCACGTTGCCGGGGTGGAAATCCCGGTGCAGGAATCGCCCTTCATACGGCGGCGCGGGCTTGCGGATCACCTCGATCGCCGCGGCCCATGCCGCCGCGTCGGTGCCCTTCGGAATGACGACGGTGTCGGCGGTCGTCAACGCCACATACTTTCGGGGGCGCTCGGCGGGTCGCAACGCGTGGATCGCGACGAGTTGACGGGCCAGCAGAAGGACGCGCATCTCCAATGCCTCATCGTCGAGGACCGTCCGGCCCGTCAGATGTGTCATAAGGAGCGATGGATACTCGCAATGCGCGGCGGTCGGATCAACCGCGACCAGTCCAGGAGCCGGCACGTCGGTCCCCGTGAGCAGGGTCAGGGCGCCGGTCTCCCTGTTCAGCCAGTCCTCGGCGTGCCCCACGAAGAACGGGTCGACGAAGCTCCGCAGCACCAGGTCACGGGTGCCTCCGTCCCGCGTGCCGATGGTCAGCCTCCGCATTTCGGCAGTGATGCCGCCATGCAGCGCCTCGATGCCGACGATCCGTTCGCCGGCCTCCAGATGCCGCCTCACCCAAGCCAGTGTCAACGGTCGGACAGCCGCTGCCTCATCGTGGTCGATCACCGTGCCACCTCATCATCCGGACGGCGGCACGCGCAAAAGCTTTCATCGGAGGCGATGGCCGTGCTGCTCATTCCTGTCATCTCCCGCGCAAAGAGACTGACGCCCCGCCGACGGCGACACGGGAGGCTGGGCTATCGGGTTGCCGTCGCCGAAGTGGTGAGGCGGGGTGGTGAGGCGGGGTGGCCGACCGCCAGCAGCACCAATAGCGTCACCGTATGGATCAGAACGAACGGCTACTTCACGCCTCGTCGTTCGGCGCGGCGGCGGTCGCATACGCCGAGCACCGTCCGGACTACGCGCAGGCCGCGGTGCGCTGGGCGCTTGAACCCGCGCCCGGCCCGCGCGTGCTCGACCTCGGCGCCGGGACCGGCAAGCTGACCGCGACGCTGGTCGCACTGGGTGCCGAGGTCATCGCGGTCGAGCCCGATCCGGGGATGCTGACCGAGCTGCGCCGCTCACTGCCGGAGGTCCGTGCCCTGCCGGGTAGCGCCGAGGCGATACCGCTGCCGGACGCTTCTGTCGATGCCGTGCTGGCCGGCAACGCCATGCACTGGTTCGACATGGCCGTCGCGGGACCCGAGATCGCCAGGGTCCTCGCGCCCAGCGGCATCCTGGCCGGCCTGTGGAACCTCATGGACGACCAGGTCGAGTGGGTTGCCGGACTCGCGCGGGTCAGCGGGAGCGCGGCCATCGGCCCGCGTGACACGCCCGCTGGCTGGCGCGCCGAGACGGCTGATATGCACCTTCCCGAGGCTGGTGTGGCCGCCCGGTTCGGCTCGCCGGAGCAGGCCGCGTTCCCGCACGGGCAGCGCCGCACCGCCGACTCTCTCGTCGGGACCATCGCGACGCGCGCCGGGGTGCTGGTCATGCCAGAACAGGAACAAGAAGCCACGCTGGGCCGGATCCGCGCATTCCTCGCCAGTAGACCGGAGACCGCCCGCGGCGAGTTCACTCTCCCGATGCTGACCGGCGTGCTACGCGTCCGGCGGCTGTGAAGATCACGTCGACAACCTCCTTCTGCTGACGGGATCCTGTGATCGGGGATGTGGCCCACGCCGGCGCACGGTCGGGCGTGTATTCGGGCTGCCGCCCTTCCCGAACCCTTGGCACCCGTGCAAGGCGCCCAGGTTCTGCACAACACCCCGGACTCGGTCTGGGCTGATCCCCGCACGGCCTGCCTGAAACAGGATGGTTCCGCTCCAGATGGGGACGAGGCTCGCGAGATGACATCTACCGCTCCGTTTGACGGGCTGGGTCATTCAGGACCCCGCTGGTGTGGAACGTACCAATTGCGGCACCCCGGCCGACGCTCACACGGCGTGTCCGGCTTTCCCACCGCTGGGGGTTGGTGGCCCGCTCGTAGTCGCTGCGCAGGCCGGCCGGGATCAGGCGCAGGCGTTCGCTGGGGCGAGGTCTGCCGTTGGCTGCGGCCCACGCTGAGATTTCCTCGAAGTCGGGAGCCGGGGAACCCATGATCGCGTACACGGGAAGGGAGTCCTCGGCGAGTACGGCGCGGGGCAGGGAGAGGCCGAAGCGCTCCTCGAAGATGGCGAGGCCGAGGCGCTTGCGCTCGTCGTAGTCATCGATATCGGGATCGCAGTGGGTCTCTCCGTCAGGGTGCAGAATTCCGGCGGCCACAAGGTCGGGCAAGAGCAGATCGGGCTCCTGACCATAGCGGTGGCCCTCCTCGCACAGCCCGAATCCGCAGACGGTGCGGCCGTCGCGCGCGTACAAGACGATGGTGGGCGGATGCTCCGAGTTGAAGTGGTAGTGGACGGCTTCCACACCGTCGCGTGAGACCTCTTCCAACCGGTCGAGATAGGGGCCGTATGTGATGGCGAACGTCCAGCCGGCATGCTCGCCGATGCGGGCCACGGCGCTCCTCGGCCCACGGTTGGGGTAGGCGTCGACGTCAAGGTCGGCCATCTCGCCGTCGGTCATCGATTCCGCCCTCGCCCCGCGCAGCGCCCCCATACGAAGCGCCAGTTCCTCGGCGTCGATGCCGCGGGCGAAGTGCACATCCAACATCCAGCCGGAACTTGTCGTCGCGCCGACCATCCACTGAATACCGTCGCACACGTGCCCTCCCCTTGGGTCACAAGCAGGCCCCTGCCTGTTCGTGATGACTTTAGGACGGCCCCGCGACGCTCCCCGCCAGACACGAAGCAACCGACGGCACCACCAAGACCATGGGAGCACCCACACCGATCAGTGTCCACGCCGACGACATCACCCCCATCCCCGACGAGGACTACTCGGCACTGCCGACAGATGGCGCGGTCGCGGGCAGGCAGTGGGTGCTTGAGAAGATTCAGTGCGCCACGAGGCGCTCT
>NZ_MUNE01000453.1 GCF_002154605.1 Streptomyces milbemycinicus
GCCCGAGGGGGCGCGGCGGGCGTCCCCGAGCCGGCGCCGGCCGCTGCCCCTTCCGCCGCACGCTCCGGCGGCATCAAGGTCTCGTCGGCGGTCAGGATCCGCTGGTGCAGCCGCTGCAGCGCCGGGGTCGGCTCGACGCCGAGCTCGTCGGCCAGCGCCCCGCGCAGATCGCGGTACGCCGCCAGGGCGTCGGCCTGCCGTCCGGACCGGTACAGCGCCAGCATCTGGCGGCCGCGCAGATCCTCCCGGAAGGGGTGTTCGGCCGTCAGGGCCTCCAGCTCGCCCAGCACGGAGGCGTGGCGGCCGCACCGCAGATCGGCCTCGATCCGGGCGTCCACGGCCTCCAGGCGGCACTCTTCGAGCCGCGTGGCCTCCGCCTCAACGGCCGGGGTGGGGGGTACGTCCTGGAACGGCGCGCCGCGCCACAGCCCCAGCGCCTCGCGCAGCCGCTCGGCGGCGGCCTCGGGCGCGTCCCGGTCCAGGCCGCGCCGCCCCTCCTCGACCAGCTGCTCGAACCGGTGGGCGTCGAACTCGGCCGCCTCCACGGCGAGTCGGTATCCGTGTGCCTTGTAGCCCTGCTTGTCGGTGATCAGGACCTCACCGGACTCATCGCCCAGGGTCTGCCGCAGCCGCGACACATAGGTCTGCAGCAACTTGCCCGCGCTCTGCGGGCGCCCCTCCTCGCCCCACAGCTCGTCCATGAGCCGTTCGGTGGGCACGGTCCGGTTGGCGTGGCACAGCAGCACCGCGAGCAGCATGCGCCACTTGGCGGGGCCCAGGGAGATCCATCGGCCGCCGTCCCACAGCTCAAGCGCCCCCAGGACCCGATACCGCACCCGTTACCTCCGAGGTCCTTGGCCCAAGCCCGGCCCCTGTCTCGTTTCGTCGATACGTCAACTCACCGCTCTGGTAACGGTTATACCTCCCCAGCGGCCGTTCTCGTGCATCATTCACCGGTCGCGGAGTACCCTCCTCCGGCCTTGGCGGGTCAAGTTGTCCGAAAACGTTCGGAGGACCAGTGAGCCGGGCGGCTCAGCGTCCCGGGCAGCCTGGTGGTGACGTCTCCCTTGGCCGCGTTGAGCTGGGCCTGGGTGAGGAAGACAGCTCCGGTGAGGTCGGCGCCGGTCAGATCGGCGTCGCGGAAATCCACCCCGATCAGATCCGCCGACCGCAGGTCCGCGCCGGTCAGATCGGCCGCGATGAGCAGGGCCCCGCGAAGGTTGGCGCCACGCAGATCGGCGCCCCTGAGGCGAGCCCCGATGAGATCGGCCCCCCGGTGGTTCTTCCTACGCCCCGGGACCTTGGCCCGCACCAGCTCGCCGGCGCGTACCAGCAGCGCGTTCACATCCTGGCGCAGCGCTGCCACGTCCAGCCCGGCCAAGGACTCGGCGCTGCCGCGGGTGAGGCCGTCGAGGTTTGCCCGCGCGCGGCGGAGGTCGGCGTGGACCGGTCGGGCCGGCGGCAGGGCCAGCGCTTCGGTCACGTACCACAGCAGCTCGTGCAGGGCCCGCATGACGGGGAACACCTCGAACATCCGGGGCGCGGTCTCGGGGGCCTGCCGCCAGTCCCGGCCGCCGAAGGTGGTCTGGGACACCTTCTGGCCCGCCCCGAAGCAGTCGAAGACCGTGCAGCCGGAGAAGCCACGGTCGCGCAGCCGCGCGTGGATGCCGCAGCGAAAGTCCTCCTGGAGGTTCGTACATGCCTGCCCGGCCGCCTTGTCGACCGCGAAATCCGCCGAGGCGGCGAAGGGCAGGGCGACACAGCACAGTCCGAAGCAGTTCGCGCAGTCGGCCCGCAGGGCGCGCCGGTCGGGGTCGGCTGCGGGGGTATCGGGCGAAGGGGTATCGGCCGAAGGGGTATCGGGCGAAGGGGTATCGGCCGAAGGGGTTTCGCGCTTCCGGGACAACGTGCCTGATCTCCTGCCGTGGGGTGAACACCGCGCTCCGCCGTGCTCGTGACCTGCTCGGGGCGAGCCTCCATTCTCCCCGACCGCGGGCCCGCCCCCGGGCGGGGCCGCGTTGGCGGGCTGTTAGGGGTTTGTTAGGGGCCGGTTGGCCCCCTTGGACAAGGTCATCGGCGAGCGGCCGCGGCGCACGGGTGCCGCTGGTTCCAGGGAGAGGACGCATTCCGTGATATTCGCTGTTGTGGGGCTGGTCCTGGTCGGCGTGATCAGCGCGCTGAACCTGGCGATCCTCCTGGTCGTGCTCCGCCGGTGGCGGGAGCTGGAGGCCACGGGCGGCGGCGCGCACAGCCATGGTTTCCCCGCCTCCGGAGCCATCTCCCCCATCCGGGTCGGCGACCGCCTCCCGAGCTTCTCCGCCCGTGCGCTCGACGGCACCGCGGTGACCGAGCGCACCCTCCTCGGGCAGGAGGCCCTGGTCGGGTTCTTCTCGCTCACCTGCAAGGCCTGCGTGGACGCCGTGCCCTTCTTCACTGGGCACGCCGAGCGGCTGCGGGCCAACGGAGGGACCACCTTGGCGATCGTCCACGGAGACGCCGCCGCCGACAGCGAGCTGGCCGCGATGCTCACCGACGTGATGGACATCGTGATCGCCGAGGACTCCGAGGCCGAGTTGTCGAAGCGGTACGGCGCCAAGCGCTACCCGAGCCACGCCTGGTACGGACCCGACGGCGTGGTGACCGGCGCGGGCGCGGGCGTCGTCGCCCTGCGGACCGACCTGGTCGCCTCCTAACGTCCCCGGATCCCGGGACGCCCCTTCAAGCCCCGCGCGTGCCAAAGCCGCCGCGTCCGACCACTGGAGTGGCGGCGGTCCGCACGCGTGCGGAAACCGATCACACCAACCTAAGGAGAGATCATGCTCCAGAGCATGACGCGGCGCGTCAGCCGCGCCGTCGAGGTGCTGCTTCCCAAGGCCACGGCCGAGGCCGCCTGCCCGCCCGATCCCTACTACGAGTACAAGGCCGACACGTGCCAGTGTCTGCGGGGCGCCTGCCAATTCCGCCGCAGGTGTTCGACCAACGCGGCCTGCAAGGTGATCTGCGGCGCCTGGGAGAACATGGACTGCTGATTCGCGTAGCCGAAGCCCGCTGAATGAGCCGCGATGTGGCCGCTTCTCCCCCGGGGCGGCCGCATCGCCCACGCACACCCTCCCAGGAGCACCCGTGTTGTACGTATCGTTCGCCTGCCGCCTCGCCCTGGCGGCGGTGATGGCGCTCGCGGCGGTGGCCAAGCTGCGCTCCCCGGGCGTCTTCGCTGCCTCCTTGGAAGGTTTCGACTTCATCCCCGCGCGGCTGCGGCGCCCCCTCGCCGCGCTGGTTCCGGCCACCGAGCTGCTCATCGCGCTGCTGCTGGCCCTGCCCGCCACCGTCACGGCCGGATTCGTCCTCGCCGCGCTGTTCTGCTGCGGGCTGACGGCCGTTCCGATCCTCGTGCTGGCCCGCGGGAAGAAGGTGAAGTGCGCCTGCTTCGGCGCCGGCGAGGTGCCCATGGGCGGCTGGCACGTCGCCCGCAACTCGGTGCTGCTGGCGGCGGCCGGCCTGGGCGCGTTCGTGGCGCTCCGCCTCGGCGACGGCGTTCCCGCCCGCGCGCCGGGGATCGTGCTGGCCGTCGTCGCGGCCGGTGTGCTCACCACTTTGACCGTTTTCGTCGATGACATCGCCGCGCTCTTCGAGTCCCCTGCCCTGGCCGGGAATCCCGGCCGGTGAGACGGCGCCGGAGCCGGAAAGGACACCCGTGGAATACCTCGTCGCAGGACTCGTTCTGGTCGCGGTGATCGCGGCGCTGAACGTCGTGCTGACCCTGGCCGTGGTGCGTCGCTGGCGAGCGCGCGTAAGCGCCCCGCCGGTCGTGCACGACCGCGGCCCCATCCCCTTCGACGGGGACCCCGAGCCGGGCATCGCGCCCGGAGACCGGATGCCCGGCTTCACCGCGGTCACCACCGACGGCGGGACGGTCACCCGCGACGACCTGGCCGGCCGGGAGGCGCTGATCGCCTTCCTGTCGCTGGACTGCTCGGGCTGCGACGACAGCGTGCCCGAGTTCGGCGAGCGCGCCCGCCAGGTGCGTGACGCGGGAGGCCAGGTGCTGGCCATGGTGGTCGGAACCGACGCGGCGGACAGTAAACTGACCGCCCGGCTCGTGGGCATCGCGGACCATGTGGTGCCCGAACACCTGAACGCACCGGTCAGCAATCTCTTCGGAGCCCGCTTCTACCCCGGATTCGCCCACTACGGCCCCGACGGGGTCGCCACCGCCACGAGCATCGGCATGGAGGGGCTGGGCGAGACCGCGCAGCCGTCGCTGCCGTGAGCGCCGAAGACCTCGGTACGGAGCAGTCCGGCCTCTCCGTGCCTCGCGCGGTGAAGGCGGCCTACGCGCTGGCCTGGCGGGCGAGCCCCGGCATGCTGGTGCTCCAGGCCGCGATGGCGGTGATCGGCGGCGTGGCGCCGGTCGCCACCGCCTGGCTGACCAAGGCCGCGCTCGACGAACTCGCCGCCCCCGACCCCCGGACCCAGGCGCTGGTGTGGCCGGCGGCGGGCATCGGCGCCCTGGGCATCGCGATGGCCGCCACGTCGGCCGTGACCGCCTACGCTCAGGGGCGAGCCCGCCGGGCCATCGGCCTCCACGCGCAGGACCGGCTGTTCGCCGCGGTCAACCGGCTGAGCGGGCTGGCGCGGCTGGAGGAGCCCCGCTTCCACGACCGGCTGCGGCTGGCCCAGCAGTCCGCCGAGCACGCCCCGGACCAGCTGGTCCAGATGGGCCTGTCCACGCTGCGGGGCGTTCTGGGCATCGCCGGGTTCCTGGGCACCCTGCTCGCGATCAGCCCGGTCATGGCGGGCGCCGCGCTGCTGGCCGCTGCGCCCGCGATGATCGCCCATCTGACGCTGAGCCGGCGGCGGGCCGGGCTGGTGTGGCGCACCAGCCCCGGCATGCGGCGCAAGCTCTTCTACCAGATGCTGCTGACGGACCTGCAGGCCGCCAAGGAGGTCCGCCTGTTCGGTCTTGGGGACTTCCTGCACGGCCGGATGCTCACCGAGCTGCGCGCGGCCAACACCGCCGAGGACCGGCTGGAGCGCGGCGTGGTGCGTGTCCAGGTCGCCCTCGCGGCCCTCGGAGCGCTGCTGTCCGCCGGTGGGCTGCTGTGGGCGGTGCGCGCGGCGGCCGCCGGGACGATCAGCATCGGCGATGTGTCGGTCTTCATCGCCTCACTGGCCGGGCTCCAGTCCGGGCTCGGCGTTCTGGTGCAGGGCATCGCCCTGGGACACCAGTCCGCTCTGGTCTTCCACCACTACCTGGCGGTGGTCGGCGTGCGGGACGACCTCGCCGGTGCGCCGCGGCCCGGGGAGCTGGCCCCGCTGGCCCACGCCATCGAGCTGCGCGACGTGTGGTTCCGCTATGGCGAGGACTCGCCCTGGGTGCTGCGCGGCCTGAACCTGACCATCCCGCACGGCACCAGCCTGGCCGTCGTCGGGCTCAACGGCGCCGGCAAGAGCACGCTGGTCAAGCTGCTCTGCCGGTTCTACGACCCGCAGCGCGGCGCGGTGCTGTGGGACGGCGTCGACGTCCGCGACGTTCCCGTGGCCCAGCTGCGGGAACGGATCGGGGCCGTCTTCCAGGACTACATGGACTACGACCTCACCGCCGCCGAGAACATCGGCCTCGGCGACGTCGAGGCGATCGACGACGTGGACCGGGTGCGGGCCGCCGCCCGGCGCGCCGGGGTCCATGAGACCGTCGAGGGGCTGCCGGCCGGCTACCGGACCATGCTGAGCAGGCTGTTCCACGCCGGGGACGAGGAGCACGCCGGGGAGGACGACAAGGACGGGGAGCAGGCCGCGCGGACGAGCGGCGTCCACCTGTCCGGCGGGCAGTGGCAGCGCCTGGCGCTGGCCCGCGGGCTGATGCGTCAGGGCCGCGATCTGATGATTCTGGACGAGCCCAGCTCCGGCCTCGACGCGGTGGCCGAGCGGGCGGTCCACGACCGGCTGCGGGAACTGCGGGCGGGCTCCACCAGCGTCCTGGTCTCCCACCGGCTCAACGCCGTCCGCCGGGCCGACCGGATCGTCGTCGTCCAGGACGGCCGCATCCTGGAGAGCGGCGACCACGCCTCCCTCACAGCCGCCCCGGGCGGCGTCTACGCCCGACTCTTCCACACCCAGGCGGAGGGCTACCGCGAGGACCCGGCCCCGGCCACGGCGGCCGCCGGATGAGCGCGGCGCCGGCCTGGGCCACCGCGGCGGCGCTGGCGGCCGGGGCCGTGGCTTCGGCCCGGCTGCTGCTGTCCACCGTCACCGTGCGGGGCGGCAGCATGACCCCGGCGCTGCTGCACGGCGATGTGCTGCTGGTGCTGCGCCACCGCCGCCGGGCCCGGCCCGGCCGGATCGTGGTCGTCCAGCGGCCCGACCGCCGCACGGGGTGGACCGGTCCCGCCGACCCCTCGGGAGCCGGCGGGTGGTACGTCAAACGGGTCGTCGCGGCGGCCGGGGACCCGGTGCCGGACTGGGTGGCGGGGGAGCGGCCCGGCCGCGTGCCGCCGGGCATGCTGGTGCTGCGCGGCGACCACCCCCGCTCCGAGGACTCCAGGCAGTGGGGCCTGTGCCCGGCGGACCGGATGTACGGGGTGGTGCTGACGCGGCTGCGCGCGGCGGGCGGCCACACCGCCGTCTGACCGCCGCCGCGCCCGGGCCGGTCACACCGGCCGGTCAGGCCGGCCGGAGTCCCGCGGCGGCGGCCGCCGCCCGCGCCGCATCGTCAGCGACCGCTCCCAGTGCTCCCGGGCGGCGAGTTGGTCTCCGAAGTGGAAGTGGGTGAGCGCGATGGTCTCCAGGGTGTCGGCGGTGCCGCCGGGCTCGCCGAGGCACAGCCGCATCCGCAGGGCCTCCTCCAGCGCCTCGAACGCCTCCGCCGACCGGTCCAGCGCGCGAAGGGCGTCCCCCACCCGGGTCAGGGCGGCGGCCATGCCGTCAAGGACGCCGTGGTCCCGCCACAGCTCCAGGGCCTCCCGATAGCGCTCAACGGCCGCCGCGGGCTCATCGACCTCCATCAGGGCGTCGCCCATGCCGCCCAGGACCGTCGCGGCGCTCCTCGTGTCGCCCGCCTTCCGGTAGAGCCGTACCGCCTGCTCGCCGTAGGACAGCGCCGCGCTCCGCCGCCCCAGCCTGCGGTGGACCCCGGCCAGGCCGGCGTACGACGACGCCTGCCCCACCATGTCACCCGTCCGCTCGAAACAGGACAGGGCCAGACGCAGATGCTCCAGGCACGGCTCCAGTCGGTGGGCCACCCCGTGGACGACGCCGATCCGGCCGTGCAGCCACCCCTGGCCGAGCAGGTCGTGGTGCTCCTCCGTGCAGCTCAGCGCGAGGCTCATAGTCTGCTCCCACTCCCTGGTCCACCAGAAGCGCCGCGCGTAGCCGAACAGGCCCGCGGCCATCCGCCAGGCCAGGTCGGGCCGCGCGTACCGGGCCGCCAGCCGGATCGCCTCCGAGAGCGCGGGCAGCTCCCGCACGCACCAGTGCAGCGCCTGCTCGGCGTCGGCGAATACGGGCAGCGGGGCGGCGGCGTCCGAATCCAGGGGTGGCAGCGGGTGGCCCCGAGGCGTCAGCACGGCGTCCGCCTTCGCCACCGCGGCGGTGTACCAGACCAGCATCCTCAGCCGGGCCGCCACCCGGGCCTCCCGCGGCTCCTCCTCGGCCGCCCGTTCCAACGCATACTCGCCGAGCAGGTCGTGGAAGGTGTACCGGCCGGGCGAAGGGGTCTGCAGCAGATGGGCGTCCACCAGGGACTCGAGCAGCTCGTGCGCCTCCTCCACCGGCCGGCCCAGCAGCGCGGCGGCCTGCTCCGCGGCCAGCGTGTGCCCCGACCACAGCCCGAGCATCCGGAATCCGCGCGCCCGCTCGGCCTCCAGGGGCAGCGAGCTGTCCCGCATCGCCACATAGCTCATGGCGAAGGCGTCCTGGACGGCCAGTCCGCCCGCGGACAGCGCCCGCAGCCGCCCTCGGCCGGAGTCCAGCCGCTGGGCCAGCGCGGACAGCGGCCAGTGGGGCCGGGTGGCCAGCTGGGCGCCGGCGAGTCGCAGCGCGAGCGGCAGTCCGCCGCAGGCGGCGAGGATCCTGGCCGCCGCGTCGGGGTCGGCCTGGACCCGCCGGGCCCCGCAGAGCGAGGTCAGCAGCCGCCGCTGTCCCTCCGCGTCCAGGGGTTCGAGGGGCAGTCGGACGGCGCCCGGCAGATCCGGGAGGGTGTGCCGGCTGGTGACCAGCACCGCGCAGCCGCCGCCGCCGGGCAGTAACGGCGTCAGCTGCGCGGCGTCCCGGGCGTTGTCCAGCAGCACCAGCACGCGCCGGCCGTCCAGGGCGGAGCGGAGCCGCGCCGCGCGGTCGTCGGGGTGCTCGGGCGGCCGCTGCTCCGCCACCCCCAGGTCGGTGAGGAAGCGGGCGAGCAGATCGTGCGGGCTGCGCGCGTCGCCCGCGCCGAAGCCGCGCAGATCCGCGTGGAGCTGGCCGTCCGGGAACCGGCCGCGCAGGCGGTGCGCCGCGTGCACGGCCAGCGCGGTCTTGCCGACCCCCGCCATGCCGGAGACCACCACGACGCGGGGCACCGCGCGGGCCGGGTCCGGGCGGAGCATGGCGCTCAAGCGGTCCAGCTCGGCCCCTCTGCCGGTGAAGTCCACGGTGTCGGCGGGCAGCTGAGCCGGAATCGGGTCCGGTCTTCGCCCGGTGGCCGGGGGCGGCGTGGCGGGTCTGCCGGGGACACCGGCCGCGGCGGCCGCGGCGGGCCGGACGGACACCGCCGCCTGGTGGGCCGTCAGGATCTCGTGGTGCGCCTCCTGGACGGCGGGCCCCGGCTCGACGCCGAGCTCCTCGACCAGCGTGCGCCGCAGCCGGTGGAAGGTGGCGAGGGCCTCGGCCTGCCGGTCCGTGCGGTGCAGGACGAGCATGAGCTGCTGGTGGAACACCTCCCGCAGCGGATGCTCCTCGGCGAGCCGGGCGAGTTCGGGAGCCAGTCCGCCGTGGCGGCCGAGCCGCAGTTCCGCGTCGAAGCGCCACTCCAGCGCCTGCAGCCGGGCCTCCTGGAGCTGCTGGACCTGCGGCCGCACCGCCGCGTGGCCGAGGGCCAGGTCCGGCAGGTCGGCCAGCGGTGCGCCGCGCCACAGCTCCAGCGCCTGCGCGGTCTCCCGGCCGGTCGCCGCCCAGTCCTGCCGCAGCCGGGCGGCGCGGGCGCGCTCCAGCCGTTCCGCGAACAACTCGCTGTCCAGCTCGCCCGCCCCGACGGTCAGCAGATAGCCGCCCGGAACCGCCCGCGGCCGGGGCTCGCGGTCGTCCTCGGCGAGGGCGCGCCGCAGCCGGGCGATGTGATTGTGCAGCGAGGCGCTCGCGGTGGCGGGCGGATGCTCGCCCCACAGCACCGCCTCCAGGGTGTCGATCGAGACCACGCGATTGGGCCGCAGCAGCAGCGCGCCCAGCAGCGCCCGGGCCTTCGGACTGCTGAGCGGGCGGGCGGTTTCGCCGTCGTGGACGGTCAGCGGACCGAGGAGACCGAATCTCACCTTCGCACCTCCGGACAACTGGGCGGGGCGGTCCCATCTGCCTCGGATGGACGCTCAGTTGGGCGGGTATGGTAACCGGCCGGACCGCGTCGGCTCCGGCCAGGACGGCTTGGTTTGAGATCCAAACGCACTGCCCGTACGCTGCGGGTATGAAGGATCCGCGGCCCTGCTCCATCGCCGACTCGCTCGCCGTCGTCGGGGAGAAGCACTCCCTGCTCGTGCTCCGCGAGGTGTTCCTCGGGGTGCGGCGGTTCGACGCGATGGTCCGCAACATCGGGGCGCCCCGCGACATCCTCGCCGCGCGGCTGCGCCGCCTGGTGGAGGCGGGTGTGCTGGAGAAGGTCCCCTACAGCGAGCGGCCCCGGCGTTTCGAGTACCGGCCCACGCAGGCCGGCTGGGAGCTCCAACCGGTGCTGCTGATGCTGATGAAGTGGGGCGACCGGCACCTCGCCGACCGGCCGCCGGTGGTGCTCGAGCACTCCTGCGGCGCCGAGTTGGAGCCGGTCGTGATCTGCGGAGCGTGCGGGGAGCGGGCGTCCCGGGACACGCTCACCCACCGCGTCGAGGCGCCGGGATGGACCACCACCGGACCCGAGGCCGGCTGAGCCGCGGCGGCGAAGCGGTTCTCCGGTCAGCGGCGGCGCCACATCCGTCGGCGGCCGAGCCCTCGGCGCCCGGGGCGGGGGCGTGACGGGACGGGGCGCCCGCCCCGCTCTCCCGGCCGGGCGGTCGCGCCGCGGTCGGGGCGCCAGGGGTCGTCCGGCGACGGGATCGGCAGCTTGCGTTCCGCCTGCACCTGGATCTCGTAGTGGGAATCGTGGCCGGTCGCGTGCCATGCCTGGTCGTAGACGTCCACGATGGAGCGGAAGGCCGACCCGGCGACACCGCGGCGCCGGACGAGGACGGCCAGCCAGGTGAAGAAGCCCATGACCACGGCGAGAGAGGCGACGACCATCAGGAATGGAAGTAACTCACCCATGGGGGCACCCTACGCCGGGGCCGGTCCGCGCGGACCGGCCCCGGCGGGCTTTCCTGCGAGAGCGGGAGAGCCCGATCAGGCCTGGGCGACGGTGAATCGGGTCCGGTGGTGCCGGGGGTGCTCGGCCTCGTCCAGCAGGGCCACCGCGAGGTCTTCCATCGAGATACGGGACGTGCCGTCGGCGCCGACCAGGAGCTCGTCGGTCCCCAGCCGGTAGGCGCCGGTGCGCTCGCCGGGTTCGAGCAGGGCGGCCGGGCTCAGATAGGCCCAGTCCGCCTCGGACTCCGCGCGGCACACCTCGAGTTGTTCGGCACAGGCCAGCGCGATGCCCCGCCAGGCGGCGGGGAAGTCCGGGGCGTCGACGACCAGCGTGCCGCCGGTGCCGGGCACGGTCAGGGTGGCCGCGCCACCGACGACCAGCAGCCGGACGCCGCTGCTCGCCACCCCCGCGAGCAGCGCCTTCGTGGCGGTGACGAGCTCGTCCTCGCTGCCGGGCGCGGGGCGGGTGGCGGTGATCACGAGGTCCTGGCCGGTGCTCAGCCGGACCACGTCCTCGACGTCGGCCGCGTCGCCGACCCGGGCCGTGGCGCCGGTGGGCGGATCACCCAGCCGGTCCGGGTTCCGTACGACCACGGTGACCTCGTGGCCGCGGGACAGCGCCTCGGTCACCACACGGCTGCCTACGCTCCCGGCCGCTCCGAAGACGGTGATGCGCATTGCTAACGGTTTCCTTTCGGCTCGGCCGTCCGGCGGACGGCGAGATCGCTGAGGGGACGGGCCTGCGGTACGCGGCCGTGATCGGCGCGGCGGGCCGGGCGGGTCTGGGCCATGACCATGGCGGCGAGGACCACCGCCCCGCCCAGGGCCTGCCACGCGGTGAGGTCCTGGCCGAGCGCGAGCCAGCCGAGCACGGTGGCGACCAGCGGGCTGAGCAGCCCGAGGAAGGTGACGTCGGTGGGGGACAGGGCGCGGATCCCGCGGAACCAGAGGGCATAGGCGAGGGCGGCGCCGACGAGCGAGAGATAGCCGTAGCCGGCCAGGTTCTCGGCGGTCAGCGTCGTCGGGGGCGGCCCTTCGACGAGGAGGGCGACGGGGAGCAGCAGCAGGCCCCCGGCGACCAGTTGCCAGCCGGTGGTCGCCAGCAGGGGCGCGGGGGAGGTCCACCGCTTGCTGAGGACGACCCCGGTGGCCATGACGAGCGCGCCACCGGCCGCGGCGGCGACGCCCAGGGCGTCCAGGCGCGCGTCCGCCCGCAGGACGAGCAGGCTGACGCCGGCCACCCCCGCCACCCCGGCGATCGCGGTTCGCCGGGACAGCCGCTCGCCGAGCAGGCCGGAGGCGAGGACGGCGACGAGGAGGGGCTGGAGGGCGCCGACGGTGGCGGCGACCCCGCCGGGCAGCCGGTAGGCGGCGACGAACAGGAGGGCGAAGAACGCCCCGATGTTGAGGGCTCCGAGCACCAGCGCGCGCCACCACCACACCCCCCGCGGCAGGCGCCGCGTGAGCAGGACGAGCAGCAGACCGGCCGGCAGGGCGCGGACCACCGCGGCGAGCAGGGGGCGGTCCGGGGGCAGCAGTTCGGTGGTGACGAGGTAGGTGGTGCCCCAGACGGCCGGTGCGAGCGCGGTCAGCAGGACGATCCCGATCCGATTTCTTAGCACTAAGGAAAAGTATCTCACTGCTAAGAGATTGGCTAGGCTGGGTGCGTGACAGACCACGTGGACCTGGTGTTGGAGCAGTGGGGTGCGGAGCGCCCCGATCTGGATGTGTCGCCGATGGCGGTCATCGGGCGCCTGAAACGGCTCTCACGGCTGATCGACGCCGAGACGCGCCGTACGTTCGGCGCCCATGGGCTCGACCCCGCGTCCTTCGACGTGCTCGCCACACTGCGCCGCAGCGGGCCGCCGTACCGGCTCACCCCCGCCGCGCTGATGCGGGCGGCCATGGTCACCTCGGGCGCCATCACCCAGCGCCTCGACCGCCTGGAGGCCCGCGGCCTGGTGACCCGTACGCCCAGCGAATCGGACGGCCGGGTGGTGCATGTCGCCCTCACCGACGAGGGCGGCGCGCTTCTCGACCGGGTCCTGCCCGACCACCTGGCCACCGAGAGCCGGTTGCTCGCCGCGCTCGGCAAGACCGACCAGGACGCCCTCGCCGATACGCTCCGGAACGTTCTGGAGTCGCTGGGCGACACCAGGGAGTGAGCGGGCTGAGTCGGCTGAGCGGCGGCCGCACCCCTCGTAGCGGCCGCCGCCGGATCGCCCGACACCCGGTATCACATGGGGTCAGGACGGAAAGGAAGCCGACCGCAGGGTCAGCAGGGTGGCGGTGAGCAGACCGGGGGAGGAGCCGTTGCGGGCGGGTTCTTCGGGGTCGGCCGCCGCGCTGTGCAGCGAGGCCGCGATCTCCCGTGCCAGGTCGGTACGTTCGCGGTCCGCCGCGTACCGTACGACGCCCTCGGCGACCGCCGCCGCGCGGTGCTGCCCGAAACTCTGCCCGCCCCACCCGGCCCGGGTGTCCCGTGGCTCCCAGGCGATGGCGACGCCCGGGAGCAGGCGTTGCGCGAAGACGGAGGTGTCCGCGCCGATGCCCGGCAGCCGGTGCACGGCCGCCGCCAGCGGGAACACCACGTCAGCGAGGTCCGCGTCGAGGTAGACCACGATGGCGTCGCGGCGCGGATACGCCCACGGGCGCGAGAGGACCTTCGCCCGGTACGGCACCGACCGCGCGGCCAGCTCCGCCAGCAGGGCGCCCCACACCCGCGGGGCGGCGTCCGGGTACCGCAGATGGACATACATCCGCAGCAGTTCGCGGTCCGCCCCGTCCGTCGGCCGCCCGTCGACCCCGTCGACCAGCAGAAACCCCGGCGACAGGGCCGGTCGTACGGCGGGCAGCGCCACCCCGGCAGGGCCCCGCACCGCCTCCGGCGGCAGGCTCACCCGCACCCGGCCCAGTTCCACCGTGAGAAGGCCGCCGCCGCGTGGTGCGGCGGTGTGTACCACCGCCTCGACGGGGGTGTGCGCGTGCGGTGTCGCGGCGATCAGACGGGCCTCGAAGGCGTGGTCGCGGCGCGGCAGTCGGGCCGGCGCGTCGGGTTCGCGCGCCGTTCCCGCGTGCCACCGCTCGTACAGCGCGGTGGCCAGGGCCAGCCGTACCTCCCGCGCGGTGTCGCCCGGGACACGGCGATCCTCCAGCCATACGTCCGGCACGCCGTCCGGCCGGAGGCCGGGCAGGCGTAGACCGGTCAGCGCGGCGCGCAGGGCGGGCGACAGCGGGCCCGGCCCGGTCCGCCCGGAGGCGTCCGTGGTGTCCGTGGTGTCCGTCATGCGTCGTCCCTCAGCCCGAGTACGTCGATGAACCGCCGGGGCGCGAGCAGCGCGCCGCGGCCCACGCCCGCCGTCCCCCGCTGGACGGCGGTCAGACGGGCGCTGTGCGTGGCGGTGGCGAGCACCCGGTCGAACAGATGCCACCCGGCGTAGGCCACCGCCCGCTCCGCGAGCCCTGGCTCGGCCGTCGGCCGGGCGTCGCGGTACCCCCGCCAGAACGCGGCGATCAGCGGCCGTACGGCGTCGAGTTGGTCGGCGCCGCCACGTACCAGCGCCGCGTGGGTGCCGCCGTCGGCACCGGCCTGCTCTTCGGGGGCGTCGGGTTCGAACTCGGTGAACATCAGCGTGGCCGCGCGGAACAGCCACTGTCCGACGAAGCCGCCGATATCGCGGGCCGGATCGGCGAGGCGGAACTCCTCCCAGTCGCACAGATGCAGCTCGTCGCCGTGCAGCAGAAACTGATCCAGCCTCAGATCGCCGTGGGACGGTACCGGCTCGGCGGCGCCCGAGCGCTCGCCGAGCACTCGCAGCGCGGCCTTGAGGTCGTCGTCGTGCTGCAGCAGCGCCCAGAACCCGAGCTCGGCCGCGCTGCTGCGGGTGTACTCCGCCACGGTCAGAGTGGACAGCCGGGAGGCCAGGCCGCGCCCGTGGTCGGCCGCCGCCGCGGGCACACCGGCGGGGTGGAAGCAGTGCAGCTCTCCCACCGCCCGCCCGGCGCGGCACGCCAGTGCGGCGTCGAACCGGCCCTCCTCCGCCAGCGCCGCCCCGGACACCGCGCCCTCCAGCAGGGCGTAGACCAGGACCAGCGCCTCACGGTCGCCGCCGAGGAAGACCGGGGCGCTCCAGCTGAACGGCCCGGCCGCGGTCCGCGCCACCTGGAAGGCGTACGCCCGGTCGAAGCGTGCCGTCGGGTCGGGCGCCCGCCGGTCCAGTCGTTTGACGAAGACCTGCTGACCGCCCTCGGTGCGGCCCGCCCAGTTGTCGTTGCGGCCCGGGTGGCTGACGAGCCCGTCCGGCACCAGCGGCGGGAGGCCGAGCCGCCTCAGCGCGCGCGCCACCTCGGGCGCCTCCGAGAGCGGTACGGGGGCCAGATCGTGCCGTGAGGCGTCCGGTGCGCCGTACACGTCCTCCGGAATCGTCGCTGTCATATTCGAAACGCTAGGCATGGCCGCGAACAGCCGGAAAGTGGCAGGACTTCGCCTGGCAGAGCACCGCACGGACAGCCGCGGGGCCGTGCCAGGGGGGCAGGAATCTGTCAGTTTCGCGCGGCGGCGGGCGCCACCCGACCCGCGCCGCCGCGCCGACTGCCGTCGGCCGCTCGGGGTTGGGCCAGTTTCCTGCGGGTGTCCGGGCCGGGCGACGGCTGCTGGGATCGAGGGGACGGACGGGAGGCGGGCCGGGGGGCC
>NZ_MUNE01000454.1 GCF_002154605.1 Streptomyces milbemycinicus
TAGGCGACCCGCGCCGTCGCGGCCCGGTCGTGCCGCTGAGGCTCGACTCCCGGGCGGCGGCAGCCATCTGGGCCGGGACGGACCCCGACTACCTCGGCGAAGTGCCCGACCGTCCTTCTGCCCAGGGCGGCGAACGCGACGGCGCGGGTCGCCTACGACCTGGCACAGCAGACGGGCCGTCTGTGCCGCCCGTTCGGCGTCTCCCCGGGCCGCCGCGCTCTCCGTGGTGCGGCGCAGCCACCGTTCGGCGGCGGCGACCGTGGCGGGCGTGGAGTCGCGGGAGTGGATGGTGGTCAGCGCCGCGTCGCGCAACACGCTCAGCGGTACCGCGGCCAGCATCCGGCGCGGCGCGCCGGCGACCTGTTCCAGCGCGGCGCGCCGTACTTCCTCCCTGTCGTGCCAGGCCCGCTCGCAGGCTGCCACGGTCCGCGCGAATTCCGCGGCGTCGGCGTTCAGCTCGGCGCACGCGAGGAGCGCACGCCAGGCGTACGCGCGTTCGTAGGGGTGGTGGCCCGCCGCCGCCTCGAGCAGGATCGGTTCGGCTTCAGCGAGCGGAGCCACCGCGGCGAGTTGGTTGCGCAGTACCGGCGACCGGTGCGGCCGGGCGAGGACGGGGCGCAGAAGGTCCGCGCGGTCCGTCGGGTCGAGTGCGGCGAGGGCGTTGAAGCGGGCCCTTCTGCCGAGGCCACGCGCGGGGATGCGGGCTTCGACGATGCGCCGCCGTGTCGCGGCGGGGAGGAGCGTGAGCAGGGGATCGGGGGTGATATCGAGCCGATCGGGGCCGTACCAGCGGATGCCACTGGCGCCCGCCTGGGCCGCGTCGGCCAGTTCGGCCAGTTCCTCTGGTGTGAGGGCGCGCAGTGCCCGCAGCGCGGGCCGGGGCAGCGGCCCGGTGGGCAGTCGGAGGGTGGGCGTCCGTTCCGGCCCGCCGCCGCGGTCGTTGTCGGCCCGGCCACTGTCGGCACAGGACGCGGCTCGCCGGAGGATCGCCAGCACCTCCCGCGGCTTGCGCAGCAGTGCCACCGCGCCACGGCCATCGATCAGCGCGGGCGCTCGTTCGAAGAGCAGCAGCCCGGCGTCGGTGTCACGTTCGGCCACGGCGGCGGCCAACAGGCGGTGGCGGCGGGCCAGTCGTCGTCGGCCGTAGTCGTCGCGCGCCTGGTAGTCGGCCGTCAGCCGGGCGGCGACGGCCGCCGGGGCGGTGCGGGCGAGGGTGTGCAGGACGCCGATCGGCGGGTCGAGGCGGGGCAGCCACTCGGCCGCCACGCCAGGTGAGCAGGCGGGCAGCAGACGGGCGGCGTCGGCGGGACCGTACGCAGCGTGCGCCCGCGGCAGCAGCAGGTCGGCGAGCGCGGTGCGCCGGCCGGCCCGCAGCACACGGTATGTCTCATGCCGTACGGAACGGCTCTCGCTCAAGGCGAGTTGGGCCAGGGCCGCTTCGGGCACCGGCAGCCGGATGGCCGCGGCCAGGGCGCGGCGTCGCAGCAGGGGGTCGGCGAGCGCGGCCGCCACGGCATCGAGGTCGCGGCGGACGACGGCGAGAAACAGCGCGAGATGCCGGTCGTCCGGTTCCGGGGAGGAGTCGAGGGCGGTACGCAGGGCGGTGCAGGCGTCCGGGGAGAGCGTGCGGGCGTACCGTGCCAGGGCGCTCATCCGGGCGGGGAAGGGCAGCGGGTCGAAGTGCGCCCGGAGCCAGGAAGGGGTCAGCGGCTGAGGAGTTCCGTATGCGGCCATGGGCGATCACCGAGAGATCGCGAGGCCGTCCTTTCCATGCGTCATGGTGCGGATCATGGCCCGGTGTCGGTCAACGGCACAAGTCATTTACAGAACAGCGGACCGCCGGGCCACCGGGCCAAGGCGGCGAGGTCCGCCGGGTCGGCCGGGCCCTCACGGCACGGATGGACGGGGTCCGGGTGACATCCGCGATCGGTGTTGCGCGGTCACTCCCAGGCGTATGTCACCCCGGGCCCCGAGTCCGGCCGACGGTCCGGCTCCGCCACTCCGCAATCCGCCGTCTCCCGCCGCGCCCCTTCTCCCGGTTTCCATCCGGGAATTCGCCATCGGGGCGACCCCGATGGCGCGGCGCCGGTCACCGGCGGGCGGGACAGCTGCCGCAGCCTCGGTCAGCGCCCAAGCTCCTTGCGCGACACCCGGCGCAGTCTGCGCCGCTGAGAAGGGTCGAGCAGCAGGTACGCCAGTGCCGGAACACCGACGATCACCAGGACCGCCGCCCAGAACGGCAGCAGCTGGCACAGCAAGATCACTCCTATCGCCGCACCCCCGGCGACGGCCACAGCGCGCTTGGACATCTCCCTCTGCCTCCTTCGCGGCACCTGCCGCTTCACTTCTGTCAACGGACACCGACGGCGTGCGGTTCCTGAGTGCGAAGGATGCAGGTGAGGTGCTTCACACGGGACGCCCGCCCGGCCGGGCCACTCGTCAGGTAGCCTCGGCGGCTCCCACTAGTCAAGTTTGAGGAATGCGTCAGCTCCGTGACACCACCCACCGTGGCAACGCCCTCCGAGATCGCCGAACTCAGCCGCTGTACCACCGTCTTCCTCCCCGCCGACCCGGCCCGGACCGGACGCGTCGCCTTCTGGCGGCCCGACGGCCCGGAACCCACCGGCCCGGGTAGCACCGAAGAGATCACCGTCGTGGTCCCGGCCCCTTCCGCCGGGGACGTCGGGAACGCCGTGAACGACAGGGATGACGGGGCCGGAAACGCCCGGGACGTCGGCAGCCCGGGCGTCCGCATCCGCGCCGTACGGGCCCTCGTCCTGCCCCTGGCTGAGGCGCTTCCGGTGCTCACCCGCGCCCGGGCACGCGCCGCGCACGCCCCCTCCTCCCAGGCCGATCCCACGGCGGCCTTCTGGGGCGCCGCCGCGGTGCTCGCCCTCCAGCTCGCCGCCCGCGGGCGGCTGCTGCCCGGGCTCACGGCCACCGACCACGACGCCTGGCGCGTCGGCCCGCTCGCCGAGGAGGATCTACGGCGGGTGCGTGACCTGGCCGCCACCATGCCCCCGGCCGCGCACGCCGTACCCCTGCCCGGCACCGATCCGGTGCGTCTGCCGGAGCCGGAGCGGCACGTCCGCGCGTTCCTCGACGCGGTCGCGGACGGGCTGCCGCGCTCGCCCGCGGCGGCTCTGGCCGCCGGAGGCCCCGCCTTCGCCGCGGCCGAGCCGCAACGCCTGCCCGCGCAGCGGGCCTGGGCGGCGGATCTCGCCGCCGGGCACGACGCCGGCGTCCGGCTGTCGCTGCGTATCGAGCTGCTGGAGGGTGACCTCACCGGCAGCGCTGACCTCACCGGCGACGGCGAGCACAACAACGGCCACCGCGGCGGCAACGGGAAAGCCCCCTCCGGTCCCCGCTTCCGCGCCGTCCTCCAACTCCACAGCCTGGCCGACCCCGCCCTGCTGGCGGATGCCGCCGAGGTGTGGTCGGGCACCTCGGCCGCAGCCGCGGCCCTTGGCCCGCGCGCACGTATGGACGCGCTGCTGACGCTGCGCCGGGCCGCCCGCGCCTGGGCGCCGCTCGCACCGCTGCTGTCGGCCGCCGTGCCCGACGCGCTCGACCTCGCCGACGAGGAGGTCGTCGAACTGCTCGGCCCTGCGGCCGAGGCGCTGGACGCCGCGGGAGTCCAGATCCACTGGCCGAAGGAGCTGGCACGGGGGCTGACCGCGCGTGCCGTCGTCGGCCCGCGCGGCGGTGCCGAGGGCGAGGGGCCGGATTCGGCCGGATCCGCGATGCCCTCGTATCTGTCGGCCGACGCGCTGCTCCGCTTCAGCTGGCGGTTCGCCGTCGGCGACCAGGAGCTCACCCGGGCGGAGCTGGACCGGCTCGCCGAGGCCGCCCGCCCGGTGGTGCGGCTGCGCGACCAGTGGGTCGTCATCGACCCGGAGGCGGTCCGCCGGGCCCGCGGCCGCGAGGACCGCGACATCACCACCGCCGACGCGCTCGGCGCCGTCCTGACCGGCCGGACGGAGGCCGAGGGCACCGCCGTCGACGTGCGGGCCGCCGGCTGGCTGGCCACGCTGCGGGACCGCCTCGCCGACCCCGAGGGCCCGCACCACGCACCCGTCGCCCAGCCCGCGAGCCTGGCCGCCACCCTGCGCGACTACCAGTTGCGGGGCCTGGGCTGGCTGAACCGGATGACCTCGCTCGGTCTCGGGGGCACGCTCGCCGACGACATGGGTCTTGGCAAGACCATCACCCTGATCGCCCTCCACCTCCACCGCCAGACCGTCCCCGAGGCCGCCGGGCCCACCCTCGTGGTCGCGCCCGCCTCCCTGCTGGGCAACTGGCAGCGCGAGATCGAACGGTTCGCGCCCGGCACCCCGGTGCGCCGCTTCCACGGCGCCGCGCGCGCACTGGACGACCTGACGGACGGGGAGTTCGTCCTCACCACGTACGGGACGATGCGGCTCGACGCGCCGCGGCTGGCCGAAGCGGTGCCCGAGGGCTGGGGTCTGGTGGTCGCCGACGAGGCGCAGCACGTCAAGAACCCGTACTCGGCGACGGCCAAGCAGCTGCGCACCATCGGCGCCAAGGCGCGCGTCGCGCTCACCGGGACCCCGATCGAGAACAACCTCTCCGAGCTGTGGGCGATCTTCGACTGGACGACGCCCGGGCTGCTCGGCGGCCTCGGGTGGTTCCGCGCTCACTACGCCCAGGCCGTCGAGAGCGGAAGCGACCCGGCCGCCGCCGAGCGCCTGGCGAAGCTCGTCCGACCGTTCCTGCTCAGGCGCCGAAAGTCGGACCCGGGCATCGCGCCCGAGCTCCCGCCGAAGACCGAGACGGACCGCGCCGTGTCGCTCACCAAAGAGCAGGCGGGGCTGTACGAGGCGGTGGTGCGCGAGATGCTGGCCGAGATCTCCGGCGCCGACGGGCTGGCCCGGCGCGGGCTCATCGTCAAGCTCCTGACCGGCCTGAAGCAGATCTGCAACCACCCCGCGCAGTATCTGAAGGAGGACCGGCCCGTCATCGCCGGCCGGTCGGGAAAGCTGGAGCTGCTGGACGAGTTGCTGGACACCATCCTCGCCGAGGACGCGAGCGTGCTCGTCTTCACCCAGTACGTGCAGATGGCGCGCATCCTCCAGGACCACCTGGCGGCGCGCGGCATCGGCGCGCAGCTGCTGCACGGCGGCACGCCGGTGGCGCGCCGTCAGGAGCTCGTGGACCGCTTCCAGGAGGGCGAAGTGCCCGTGTTCCTGCTGTCCTTGAAGGCGGCGGGCACCGGCCTGAACCTCACCCGGGCCGGGCATGTCGTGCACTACGACCGCTGGTGGAACCCGGCCGTGGAGGCGCAGGCCACCGACCGCGCGTACCGGATCGGGCAGACCCAGCCGGTCCAGGTGCACCGGCTGATCGCCGAGGGCACGGTGGAGGACCGGATCGCCGCGATTCTTGAGCGCAAGCGGGAACTGGCGGATGCGGTGCTCGGCGCCGGGGAGGCGGCACTGACCGAACTGACCGATGCCGAGCTGGCACAGCTCGTGGAGTTGAGGGGGACCGAGCGATGAGCGACGCCGGGGACGTCCGGCCGGGGCACGAGGGACGCGAGCGCATCTTCGAGGCCCTGCCGCCCGCTCGTGGCCGCGGCTTCGCCAGCAGCTGGTGGGGCCGGGCGTGGCTGAAGGCGCTGGAGGACGCGGCGCTCGACGGGCAGCAGCTGGGGCGCGGGCGCAAGCACGCGCGCGAGGGCGCGGTCGGGGCGGTATGCGTACGGCCGGGGCGGATCACGGCGGTGGTACGGGATCGCGACCGTACGCCCCACCGCTCCGATGTGCTGCTGCAGGAGTTGACCGGCGCCGAATGGGAACGGCTGCTGGACGTGGTCGCCGACCGGGCCGGGCATATCGCCGCGCTGCTCGACCGGGACATGCCCCCGCAGCTCGCGGAGGACGCGGCGGCCGCGGGCGTCGAGCTGCTCCCGGGCATCGGCGATCTGGAGCCGCAGTGCGGATGCGAGGCCTGGGACCACTGCCCGCACACCGCCGCACTGTGCTATCAGGTCGCCCGGCTGCTGGACGAGGACCCGTTCGTGCTGCTGCTGATGCGCGGCCGGGGGGAGCGCGAGCTCCTGGACGAGCTCCAGGTGCGCAGCGTGGCGCGCGCCGCCCGGCGGCGCGCCCCGGACGGCGCGGCGGAGGAGGCCGCGGGCCACGCCCCGGAGGGCGTGTCGGCGCAGGAGGCGTTCGCCGCGGCCGCTTCCCGGCCGCCGCTGCCCGCGCCCCCACCGGCCGTGGCCGAGCCCGGTCGGCCACCGGCGCTGAGCGGCGGCAGCGATCCGGCGCCGGGGCTGGACGTCGTCGCGCTGGAGTTCTTGGCGGCGGACGCCGCGGTGCGCGCCCAGCGGCTGCTGGCCGAGGCGCTGGCGCCGGGCCATGCCACGGCCCCGCTGCCGACCGCGCTCACACTCTGGCAGGACGCGGTGCGGCTGGCCGCCGCCGGCCCTCCGGCCGGTATCGCCGACCGTCTCGCCGCGGGCTGCGGCCGCGACCGAGGCGAACTGGCGCGTGCCATACGCGCGTGGGGGCACGGCGGGCCTGCCGGGCTCGCCGTCCTGGAGGAGGAGTGGACCCCGGCCGACGAGGCACTCGCGCGGGCCCGCGCCTCGCTC
>NZ_MUNE01000455.1 GCF_002154605.1 Streptomyces milbemycinicus
CCGGGACGTGGTGGGAGTACACCCGTATCCCGGGCCGGGCCCGCTCGCATACCACTGAGCGCAAGTGGGAGACCTTCCGCCTGCACGGCACGCTCGCCGGACACCTGGAGGCGTTCCGGCACCCGGCGCTGCCGCCATCGGTGACCACCCCCGCTCAGGCCGCGGGGCTGGTGCCGGGTGTGCGGGTGCTGGCCCAGCCGCACCGCATGCCCACCCCCGCCCGGCCCGTCGGCCGCATCCCCGCCGGCACCCTCGACGCCGCAGGCCGCCCCCGCGCGAGGGCGGCGACCTGGTTCGACCACACCGGGCCGCTGACCGTCGTCTTCGCCGGTGGGCCCACCGGACGCGGGGAAATCGTCCTGCCGGTACGGCTTGCGCAAGGCGCCGGACGCTGGCCCTACCTGCTCCACTACCTGAACGACCCGGGCCTGTGGCACAAGATCGACCTGGTGCGGCGGCGGGATCCGGCCGCCCTGGGCGGTTGGGCCTATGAGGCTCATCTGATGGTCCTGGCCCCCGGTTACGCCTCCCCCGCCACCCGTACCCGGCGCTGCCAGGCCGCCGCCCTGGAGCGTGTCGGCGGGGTGGACGGCAACGTCTCCAACCTTGCCGTCGTCTCCCTGCCCGCCACGCTCAACCCCGATGACGGCGGCGTGTGCTCCGACCGGATCACCCTGACTGAGCAGGAGCAAGACGCCCTGGCTGCAGCGCGTAAGAAGGCCCGGGGACGCCAGCGCGCCCTTAACCGCTCGCGCCGTGCCACCAACCCCCAGCAGTATCAGCGCTCCCGGCGTCAAAAGGCCCGCGACGAACGCCGACGGGCAGCAGGCCTGCCCCCGAAGGCCGTCGCCGTCCCGGCCGGACCCCGGCGCACCACCACGACCGGAAAACCCCGGCAGGCCTACCGCCGTGACACGCTCAGCGCTGGCTACCGCACTCTGCGGGCTCGCCACAGTGCCATGGCCGCGAGCGCGGCCGAGGCCTCCCGTCACCGTGCGAAGAAGATCGCTGCCGCTCTGGTCGCCGCCCACGGTCCGAACCTGACCGTCGAGGACTGCGACATCCGCACCTGGTTCCGCCTGTGGGGCCGGGCCTGCTCCGCCACCACCCCCGGACGGCTGATCACCCAACTCGCCGCCGAGTGCACGGCCACCGGCGGACAACTCCTGCGCGCCTCGACCTTCACCACCGCCCTGTCCCAGCACTGCCTGTGCGGCCGACACGTACCCAAATCCCTGCACCAGCGCACCCACCACTGCGACCCGGCCGACGGCGGCTGCGGGCTGAAAGGCGACCGCGACCTGGTCTCCGCCGCCCTGGCCGCCTTCACCGCCCTCACCGACCCCGACGACCCCACCACCGCCCGCCTCGACCAGCATCGCGCCCGCACCGCCCAGATCCTCTTCGCCCAAGGGCTGCAAGAAGCCCTGACCGAGTCAACCGCACCGAAGTCCGCACCCTCGGGCCGGACCCACGCGGCAGCCGAACCCCGCCGGAACACCCTTCCCCGGCAACAGACGGCCCCTGCTCGGCGAAACGCCGGACCCTGCACCGTGACAACCCTGGGGGTACCTCCCATGCCGAAGGCTATGGGGGCGAGACCCGACCCGCACCCAAGCGGCCCAAGGCCCACGCCGGAACGACACGACCGCACACCGGCCGCCCCCGCACACACATACGGGATAAGTCTTAGAATTGACGGTGTGACTCGCTCCAACCAGGAGGTCGAGGCGCTGCTTCGGGAGTACGCGGACCTCCTTCTGATCACCGGCGGGGACGCGTTCAAGGCGCGTGCCTACGAGAAGGCCGCCCGCGCGATCGGCGGCCATCCACGCGATGTGTCCGAGCTCGACGCGAAGGGCCTGCGAGAGATCCCCGGGGTGGGCAAGTCGATCGCCGACAAGGTCGTGGAGTATCTGCGCACCGGCAGCGTGCCCGCCGTCGACGAGGTGCGCGCCGCGATCCCGGCCGGGGTGCGACAGCTGACCGCCATCCCGGCCCTCGGGCCGAAGAAGGCCATGCTGCTGTACGAGGAGTTGCACATCGCGTCCGTCGACCAGCTCTCCGACGCGATCCACGACCACAAGCTGCGCGATCTGAAGGGCTTCGGCCCCAAGACGGAGGAGAACATCCTCCACGGCATCTCCCTCATGCAGGCCGCCGGGGACCGGGTCCCGCTGAATGTGGCCATGAGCGTGGCCGACGACATCGTGGCCGAGCTGTCCCGGGTGACCGGCTGCGAGGCCTGCGAGTACGCGGGGTCGCTGCGGCGGATGAAGGAGACGGTCGGCGATATCGACATCCTGGTCGCGGCGGACGAATCGATCCCGTTCATGGAGGCGTTCACCCGGCTGCCGTACACCGCCGAGGTCATCGCGCGCGGGGAGAAGAAGACCTCGATCCGCACCACCAAGGGGCTTCAGGTGGACCTGCGGGTGCTGCCCCTGGACTCCTGGGGCGCGGGGTTGCTGTACTTCACCGGGTCCAAGGCCCACAACATCCGCGTCCGCGCGATCGCGATGCGCCACGGCCTCAAGCTCTCCGAGTACGGGCTTTTCGACGCCAAGAGCGGGGAGAGGATCGCCTCGCGCAGCGAGGAGGACGTATACGCCAGGCTCGGCATGGACTGGATCCCGCCGACGCTGCGGGAGGACCGCGGCGAGGTCGAGGCCGCCTTGAACGGGCGGCTGCCCCCACTGTTGACGGAGTCGGATCTGCGCGGCGATCTGCACACCCATACGAACCTCACCGATGGCCTCGAACCGCTGGAGGAGATGATCGCGGCGGCCCGGCGGCGCGGTTACGCGTACTACGCCGTCACCGACCACGCCCCGAAGCTGTATATGCAGCAGATGACCGACGAGAAGATCCTGGCCCAGCGCGAGCGGATCCGGGATCTGGACCGGGGGCGGGGGCGCGGCGGGATGCGGCTGCTGCACGGCGTGGAGCTGAACATCGACGTCCAGGGGGACGTGGACTGGCCCGACGACTTCCTCGAGGGCTTCGACCTGTGCGTGGCCTCCGTGCACACGCAGTTCGGCCTGGCGCGGGACGAGATGACCCGGCGGCTGCTGCGGGCCTGCGAGAACCCCAACGTCAACATCATCGGCCATCCGACCACCCGGCTGATCGGGAAGCGGCCGGGCATCGACGCCGATCTGGACGAGGTGTTCGCCGCGTGTGCCCGCACCGGCACCGCGCTGGAGATCAACGCGCACCCGGACCGGCTGGACCTGTCGGACGAGAACATCCTGCGGGCCAAGGAACACGGCGCGAAGTTCGCGGTGGACAGCGACGCGCACTCCACCCTCGACATCGACGCCCTGCGCTACGGTGTCGGGACGGCGCAGCGCGGCTGGCTGACCCCCGACGATGTGATCAACACCTGGCCGCTGACCCGGCTGCGGCGTTTTCTGCGCAAGGATCGCAAGGACGGGCACGGCTGAACACCACGGAAGACCCCGAGGATCCCGCACACCCCGCGCATCAGGCGCCGGGTGCGGACACGCTGCGCGAGCTGGACGAGCGGGTGAGCGGCTGCCGCGCCTGCCCGCGGCTGGTGCGGTGGCGGGAGGAGGCCGCCCGTATCAAGCGCCCGGCCTATCGGGAGTGGGACTACTGGGCCCGCCCGGTGCCGGGGTTCGGACCGGAGGGCGCGGGGCTGGCCATCATCGGTCTGGCCCCGGCCGCGCACGGCGGCAACCGCACCGGCCGGATGTTCACCGGCGACCGGGCCGGGGACTTCCTGTACGCGGCGCTGTACGCGGTCGGCCTGGCCAACCAGCCCGAGGCGACCCATCGGGGCGACGGCCTGGAACTGCGCGGGGTCAGGATCACCGCGCCCGTGCACTGCGCCCCGCCGGCCAACCGGCCCACGACCGGCGAGCGCGACACCTGCCGTCCCTGGCTGGTCCAGGAACTGCGGCTGCTGCGCCCGACGTTGCGCTCGGTGGTGGTGCTGGGCGGGTTCGGCTGGCAGGCGGCGCTGCCCGCGCTCGCCGCGGCCGGCTGGGAGGTGCCCCGCCCGCGCCCGTCGTTCGCACACGGCGCGCGGACCACACTGCGGGCAGTGGGGGCGGAGGGGGCGGAGGCGCCGCTGCGGGTGTTCGGCTGCTACCACGTCAGCCAGCAGAACACCTTCACCGGACGGCTCACCCCGGCGATGCTGCAGGACGTGCTCCGCTCGGCGGCGGAGGCGGCCGGGTTGTAGCCCCTCCGTGCACACGGAGACGGGCCGCCGACGCGTTGAGTCGTCGGCGGCCCGGTGGGGGGTGGTGCGAGGTCCCAGGCACTGGGGCAGGTGGGCGCCCGGGACCTCGGTCAGGGGGTGGCAGGACGTGTCCTGCCACGATCAGCCGTTACGAGTGGTTCGCGGCGTTGCCGTCACCGACCGCGTCGCCACCGCCGTCGCCGACCGCACCGTTGTCACCGTTGCCGACGGCGCCGTTGTCACCATTGCCGGCCGCGCCGTTGTCACCGGCCGCGCCACCTTCCTGCGCGCCGCCCTCGGCGCCCTGGCCGACGCCGTCACCGGCGCCTTCACCGGCACCCTGGCCAGCGCCGTCGCCCGCGCCGTCACCAGCACCCTGGCCCGCGCCGTCACCCTGGCCCGCGCCGTCACCGGCGCCATCGCCCGCACCGCCGCCACCGTTGTCGCCGCCGATGACGGCGCCCGTGGCCTGCAGCGCGGTGCTCACCGGCTGGAAGAACGTCTCGCCGCCCTGTGTGCAGTCGCCGCTGCCACCGGAGGTCAGGCCCACGGCCGCGTCCTCGGCGAACATCGCGCCACCGCTGTCACCGGGCTCGGCGCATACATCGGTCTGGATGAGGCCGTTGACGATATCGCCGTTGCCGTAGTTCACGGTGGCGTTCAGACCGGTGACGGTGCCGTCGGTGACACCCGTCGTGCTGCCGGAGCGCTGCACCGCCAGCCCGACGCTGGCCTCGGCGACCTGGGTGATCTGCTGGGTCGTGCCGTCCTGCAGGTCCACCGTGCTGGACGCCTGGGTGTTCGGGTCGTCGTATGTCACCAGGGCGAAGTCGCTCACCGGGAACTGGGACTCGGTGGTGGTGCCCACCTGCTGGGCGCCCGCCTGGTCGGTGGCCCAGGTCTCCGAGATATTGCCGCAGTGTCCCGCGGTGAGGAAGGCCGGTGCGCCGTCGACCGTGACATTGAAGCCCAGCGAGCAGCGGGCGCCGCCGCCGAAGATGGCGTCGCCGCCGTCCAGCGCGCCGGCCTGCTCACCGGCCTGCTCACCGGCACCGCCCGCGCCCTGGCCATCGCCAGCGCCCTGACCGTCACCGGCGCCCTGGCCATCCCCAGCGCCCTGACCGGCGCCATCGTCCGCGCCGCCCTGGCCCGCGCCCTGACCGGCGCCATCGTCCGCACCGCCCTGGCCCGCGCCCTGACCGGCGCCATCGTCCGCGCCGCCCTGGCCCGCGCCCTGACCGGCCCCGTCGTCCGCACCGCCCTGGTCCGCGCCTCCGTTGGCCCCGGGCTGGGTCTCGTCGGTCCCGTCGAACTTCTTGAACTCGCCGTTGGTGCGCTGGACGGTGGCCTTGCCCGCCAAGCCGTCCACGGCCTTGGTCAGCGTGGCCCACTTCGTGCCCGTGACGGTTCTGTCGGCGAGGACCCGGACCTTGTTGGTCTTCGGGTCGATCGACCAGGCCGTGCCCGGGATCGAGGCGTTGTCGCTCAGCGTCTTGGTGGTGGCCTTGAGCTCCGTGAGGCTGTTCGCGACGATCTTGGCCACGGCGCCCTTGGCCCGGACGTCGTTCGCCGCGTCCTCGTTCAGGACGTTCATCACCAGCTGCTTGGAGTCGCCCTGGTAGTACCACCCCGCCGCGTTGCCGCCCAGGTCCGATGCGAGGCCCCTCGCGAGCTTCACGGCGGCCTGCGACGAGAACGTCTTGGCCTCGGCCGACTTGTCCGGGCTCGCGTTGGCGTTGGGAAGCAGCACCGCCGCTCCCGCGAGGGCGGCCGCGGCGGCGCCGGCTATGACGACGGTCCGCTTGTTCACACGTCGGTGGCTCAACTCACTGACCTCCAGTAGGGGTGCGCCGGGGGGTGCCTGAGGAGTGGTCTGTCGGTTCCTCTGCGTCCCTGCGCGGTGGTCACCCGGTCATACGGAGGTGGTGGTTCAGTGTTTTCAGGGCCACTCAAGGTGTGATGAAAACAGGACGCGAGGCGCCCCGGATGAGTAAGCTCCGCCGGTTCGGCCCTTCCCTCATCCTTCGGCCGCGGTCGCGGCCTGCACCCGCAGCTCCCACACCTGCCCGAGCGCCATATCGGCCGAAGGCCCGGCCGGGGAGCCGTCCGTGGTCTCGAAGTGGTCGACGTAGTCGCCGATGAACGCCTGCCATCGGTGATTGACGGGATCCTTGTCGAGCGCGGCCATGGCGGCGGAGAAGTCTGCACAGTCCAGGAGGTGGAACAGATGACGCCCGCTGCGCCAGATCTGCCAATTGGTGATGCCCGCCCGGCCCAGCGCCTCCAACAGATCCGCCGGAACCGTGGCGTGCACCTCCTCGTAGCCGGCCTCCTGGCCCTCCTTGAGAACCGAGTGCAGTGCGACGCGCATGGCCATCCCTCTCTCTTTGCCAGATATGCCGGATCAGATGTGCCTGAAGAGACCGGCAACTCGCTGTGCTGACTGTGTGAATGGTATCGGCATGGGTATATCCCCCCGGACCTGTACGACCTCAAGGGGACCAAGGAAGATCATGAATGCTGCCGAGAACACTGGCGGGGACCTCCACTTGAAACCCACATTCATAGACCTCGTCATTCCGGAGGGGGTGAGGGAATCTCTCGGGCAGCAACTCGCGGACCTGGGCGATCCGGCCCGGGACATGGATCGGGCGACGGCTCGCTGCCATCAGATATTCGCGACCCTACCGATTGATCTCCTGCAAACCATCCTGGATTTCGGCAGGCATGCGGACACTCCCGGCGTGGCGCGGGTCGGCAATCTACCCGTCGAACGTGAACTTCCCGATACACCCGATGACGGCGGACCTTGCCAGACGAAAAGCACATGTCTTTCGGAAGGGGTTCTCCTCGGGCTGAGTGGAATGCTGGGCGAGCCCGTCGGATTCACCACCGAGAAGAACGGGCAGCTGATTCACGATGTCATTCCCGTCGCAGATGGGGCGACGTCTCAGACGAATCGCAGCTCAACCGTTTTCCTCAACTTTCACAACGACATCGTGTATGACGCGGCCGGATCGTACAATCTGAGCAATCCGGACTTCCTTGTCCTCAACTGCCTCCGCGCAGATCATGAGGGCGTCGCGGGCACCTACTACGCGGACGCCCGGGATGCGTGCCAGGCCCTGGACGCCACTTCGCTCAAGCTGCTCAGGGAGCCTCTGTTCAGGCTGAACGCCCCCGGAAGTTATGCACGGATGGCCGGAAAGGACGAAATCCTCTCCGACCCCGTGCCCATCATCAGCGGGCCCGATTGGTCCCCCGAAATCGCCTCCTCCGCCAATGGAGTGCACGCCGTTTCCCGCGATGCCGAAGTGGCGCTTCAGCGGCTTCAGTCCACCTGCCGGGAAGTGGCGCATGAAATCTTTCTGCGCCCCGGTCAGGCACTGCTCATCAACAACCGGAAAGGCCTGCACGCCCGATCAGAATTCGAGCCGCGCTACGACGGCCGTGATCGCTGGTTGCAGCGCACGTACATTCGCCGGAACCACTGGAGCATCCGCGACCGCATCGTCGCCGAAACGCGGAGGCTGCACATCTGACAGAAGAGCCACCGCTCAAACTGCCGCCGAAACTGCCTGTCAAACTGCCTGTCTCGACCCGGCCGCACGCATAAAATCGCTGCCCGTGCGTGCGTCCGAAAGGGACCGAGCAATGGCGCCGTTCCCGTTTCATGGCCCGGCATTTGAGGAGAGGTTCCGCGGATGACAGTGCGTGTGGGCATCAATGGTTTCGGCCGCATCGGCCGCAACTATCTGCGTGCGGTGTTCGACCAGGGCGCCGATGTGGAAGTGGTGGGGGTCAACGACCTCACCGACACCGCGACGCTGGCCCATCTCTTCGCATACGACAGCACATTGGGCCGGTTCGGGGAGGAAGTCCGCGCCGTGGACGGCGCCATCCTCATCGGGGGAAGGCGGATCGCCGTATCGGCCGAGCGTGACCCCGGGGCTCTTCCCTGGGCGGCACTCGGCGCCGATGTCGTCATCGAATCGACGGGTGTGTTCACGGACGCCAACCGCGCCCGCGCCCATATCGAAGCAGGGGCCAAGAAGGTCATCATCTCCGCCCCGGCGAAGAACGAGGATCTGACGCTGGCCTACGGCGTCAATCATGACCAGTACGACCCCGAGCGTCACACCATCGTCTCGAACGCGTCCTGCACCACCAACTGCCTTGCCCCCATGGCCAAGGTTCTGCACGACGCCATCGGTATCGAGTACGGGTTGATGACCTCGGTCCACGCGTACACCTCGGACCAGAATCTGCTGGACGGTCCGCACCGCGACCTGCGCCGCGCCCGCCACGCCGCCGTCAACACCGTGCCCACCAGCACCGGGGCCGCCAAGGCCATCGGGCTGGTCCTCCCGGCGCTCGCGGGCAAACTGGACGGCTACGCGATGCGCGTCCCGATCCCCACCGGCTCGGCCACCGACCTGTCCTTGACCCTCAGCCGCGAGGTGACCGCGGAGGAGATCAACGGGCTGTTCGCGAAGGCGGCGCAGGGTCCGCTCGCCGGCGTCCTGAGCTACACCGAGGACCCCATCGTCTCCAGCGATATCGTCACCGATCCCGCCTCCTGCATCTTCGACGCCGGTCTGACCAAGGTGATCGGCGGTCGGCATGCGAAGGTCGTCGGCTGGTACGACAACGAGTGGGGCTTCTCCAACCGTCTGGTCGACACCACATTGCTGATCGGCGGCTCTCTCTGACCACACGGACTCCGCCCACCGGGCCGAGTCCCATACGATCCGGCGGGCCACGCATGGCATGGCCCGCCGGATCGTGTCCCACCCGCGGTCAGTTCTGTGATTCGGCACTCGTGGCCATCGCCTTGGTGCGGGCCGCGTTGAACCGCTCCTGGAACGTGGCGGCCTGTGACGCGACCCAGGACTGCGACTCCTGGAGACCCTTGGTGGAGCCCTTGAATCGGGGAGCCACGTATCGGGCGAACAGGTCGAAGCTCTTGCGGGTGCGCTCGGGGCCGGCCCAGTCCGTCACCGAGTTGAGCAGACAGCCGAAGCCTCCCGTGATGTCACGGAGCTTGTGGATCGCGGCCACGCAGTCCTCGACGCCACCGGCAATGATCCCCCCGGCCTCGATGGTCGCCTCGAACGCTTTGCGCGCCCCGACCTCGCTGCGCCCCATGGGCATACCGTGCGTCCCCGCCCAGTATTCGTTGCGCTGCCGCAGCCATCCGGCGTAGATGTCCTCCAGCGCCTGCTCACGGGTCTCGGCCACATGCACGGGCAGGGTCAGCCGCCATGTCGACCGGTCCGCCGTATGGCCTGCCTCGGCCGCCGCGGCCTCCAAGTGGCCCCACTGCTCCGCCAGTTTCTCCATGCCCAGGCTGTGCCCGGCGCGCACCATCCCCCACGGTGGGGCGGCGTGCGACATCGCGTTCACCCCGAGGCGACCGGCGAGCCGCATACCGAAGGGCGACGAGGCGCTGCTGACGGTGATCTCGAAACCGCCCGGTTCGAAGGAACGGTGCTGGATACGAGCGTCCTGGAGCCGGAACCAGTCCGTCTCGCGCGTCACCGTCTCGCCCCGCAGCAGTTCGACGATGGTCTCCAGGGACTCCTGGGTGCGGCGGCGCGCCTCGGCGGGGTCGACGCACAACATATGCATGTCCGAGGCGAGCGAGCCGGCGCCCACACCGAGGATGAACCGGCCCCGGGTCAGATGGTCGAGCTGTGCCGCGCGCGCCGCCGCCATGTACGGATGGTGGTACGGCAGTGCCATGACACCGGTGGCGAGTTTGATCCGCCGGGTGCGCTCGGCCGCGGCGGCCAGGAAGATCTCCGGGGAGCCGATGGTGGCCCAGCCGTTGGAGTGGTGTTCGCCGACCCACAGCTCGTCGTAGTTGAGCTCATCGGCCAGTTCGGCGTAGCCGAGGTCGCGGCGCATCAGCAGATTGGGGTCTTCGCCGATGGGGTGCAGGGGCGACATGAAGAGGCCGAAGCGCATGAAGTCGTTCATATGGTCCTTCTGAGATGTGGAGGATACGGACGGGGCGGTCGGGGTCGTCACAGGGACTGGGCGATGGCGATTCGCTGGATCTGGTTTGTGCCCTCGAGGATCTGAAGGAGCTTCGCTTCTCGCATCCAGCGCTCGACCGGGAAGTCCTGGGTGTAGCCGTAGCCGCCGAGCACCTGGACCGCGTCGGTCGTGACCCGCATGGCGGTGTCCGTGGCGAACAGCTTGCACTTCGCGGCTTCGGCGGAGATGGGTTTGCCCTGGTCCTTGAGGGCGGCCACCGAATACAGCAGCGCACGGGCCGCCGCGATCTGCGTGGCCATGTCGGCGAGCAGAAAGGAGAGGCCCTGGAAGGAGATGATGGGCTTGCCGAACTGGGTGCGTTCCTTGGCGTACGCGGCCGCGTGGTCGAGGGCCGCCTGGGCGAGGCCCACGGCGCAGGCCGAGATGCCGAGGCGGCCGTGGTCGAAGACATGGGCGGCGACGAGCATGCCGCGGTTGCGGCGCCCGATCATCCGCTGGTCGGGGACCCGTACCCCGTCGAACGCGATCTGTGCCGTGGGCAGTGAGCGCACCCCCATTTTCCGCTCATGGGCCAGGGGGCGCAGGCCCTCGGAGTCCGCGTCGACCAGGAAGCAGGACAGCCCGCTCAGGGCGGATCCTCCGGTGCGGCAGTACACGTTGTAGACGTCGGCGACACCGGCGTGGCTCACCCATGCCTTGGTGCCCGAGATCACGTGGTGGCCGTCTTCGGCGACCGCCTTGGTGGACATGGCGCCCAGGTCGGAGCCGGCTTCCGGCTCCGACATGCAGTTGGCTGCCAGCAGCTCGCCGCTGAGCATGCGCGGCAGCAGTTCGCTCCGCAGTTCGTCCGTTCCGAACCGGGCCAGACCGTGGCATGCCAGCACCTGGAGGTGGACGGACTCCGCGACGGCCAGCCAGCTGCCGGCCAGCCGCTCGATCACCTTCAGATAGACGGTGTAGCTCTGCCCGCCGCCGCCCCACCGCTCGGGGAACGGCAGCGACATCAGCCCCTGCTTCCCCAGGAGCCGTACCAGGGCCTCCGGAAACTGCCCGTCCTCCTCGAACCGGGCCGCCCGCGGCTCCAGTTCCTCCCGGGCCAGCTCGTCGACGAGCGCGAACAGTTCCCGCTGCTCCTCGGGCTGCTCGACGGCTGAGCGGCCGGTCACGCGGCCTCCCGCGCGGCCTGGGACGGCCAGTCGGCGGCTTCCGGCCAGCGGCGCTGTACCTGTCCGACGGCGTGGTCCCAGTAGGAGCGGACGGAGAGATCGGCGTAGATGAAGGCCCGTTTGCCGTCCACGTCCTCGAGTGAGGAGGAGTGGTAGCCACCCGGTAGCTGCTCGGCCATCAGCTGGAGACGGCAGGCGCGCTCCAGGGTGTGTGCGTGCACCGTCGCATGTCTGATGGACTTGCCGACGATCACACCACCGTGGTTGCGCAGCAGCGCCGCCGGGTTGTCCCCGAGGGCGTCGGCCACCTGCTCCCCCGTGGCGATGTCGAGGATGGTGTTGCTGGTCAGCGTGTAACGGGGCAGCCGGCCCTCGAAATAGGCGCCCTCGTGCGATACGGCGCGCAGGGCCAGGTCGGTCGCCCCGAACACCAGGGTGTGCGGTGCGTGGCTGTGCACGATCGCGTTGACATCGGGACGCGCCCGGTACACCGCTTGGTGCAGCGCCAGCTCCGGGGGCGCCAGCGCGGGGGACGGTACGGCGGGGTCGACCGGCGCCACGATCACATCGTCGGGTACGCATTCGTCGAAGCCCTTGAGCGCGCCCTTGATCAGCATGTAGTCGGCGCCGGGCGCCCGGGCGGAAACCTGCCCCTGGTTGAAGTCGTCGTGGCCGCCCAGTGACAGTGAACGTGCCGCGACGGCGACATGAGCCCGCAGCCGACGGGCGAGGGGCGGCAGCGTGGCCGGGGTTTGCTGGGTCACGTATGTCTCACGTTTCTGCGGAGGACGATGCTGTTGCGGGCGGTTCCGTGGCGGGCGGTTCCGTGGCGGGCGGTTCCGTGGCGGGCGGTTCTGTTGCGGGCGGTCGCTCGCGGTCCGTGTCATGGGCCGACGCGAAGAACAGCCGGTCATAGACCTGCTTGACCGTGACCAGACCGGCTGGGGCGCCATCGGCCCAGGCGGCGACGGCGAGCGCGCCAGGTGCCGCCGCCGACAGGTCTCGTACGTCGTGGTGCAGCCTCAACGACTCATGCGCGAAGTCCAGTTGCACCACGTGTTCGCTGACCTGATGTCCGGCGCGGAAGGATGCCACCTCGTCCACGGCCGCCCCACCCGCGTGCGCCTCCCAGGTGGCGGCCAAGGAGCGCGCCGACGCGCTGGGGCGGTCCCGTTTGGCGCGGGCGTGCCGCTCCAGGAGGCTTACGCGGGGCAGGGGCATGGCCGATGTGCGGAGGAGCCGTCCCGCGACGCCCAGCAGATGGTCCTGGAGCCAGTGGCCGAGCGACAGGTTGACCGCGCGGACCACGGTCACCGATCCGGCGAGTTCCGCCAGCAGGGGCTCGCCGTCGGGGCCGATGTCGGAGGCGCAGGCGATGAGCGACGATCCCGTCTCCCGGCAGTACGCGACGGTGCGGGGAAGCACCTCGCCCCGCGACGCGTCGATCACCACGGTCGGCGGCTGCTCGGCCGTCCAGGCGCCGCGGTGCGCGGTCATCACGACCGGGACGTCGCGCAGGGCGCACTCGGCCACGATCCGTGAGCCGAGCCGGCCGGTCGCACCGACGACGCCGACCCGAAGCCCCGGCCCGCTCCGCTGGTCAGGCGGCACCTGCGACCCCTTCGGCGGCCATGTACTCCACGATTCCGGGGATCGTCTGCATAAAGGTGGTGTCGCCCTCCAGGTCGACGTAGATGCCGAACTCGGTCTCGATCGAGTCGATCAGGCGCAGATACGACAGCGAGGAGAGCCCCTTCTCGGCCAGCGTCTTGCCGTCGGCGAGCGCGGAATCCGGGCTGAGCGTGCCCTCGCTGGCCTCCTCCACCAGTTCGGCGACGCGGCGGGCGAGGGTCTGGTCGTCGGGCATGGGTGATCTCCCTCAGGAAGTCAGGAAGTGAAAGCGGAATCGGTGGCTTTGTGGAACAGCTCGCGCGCCGCGCTCATGCGCGGCTTGCCGACGCCCGTGGTCGGGATCTCGGGCACGACGACGACACGCTCGGGCACCTTGTACGAAGCGAGCCGTTCCAGGCACCGGCCGCGCAGCGCGTCCTCGGTCAGCCCCTCGGGGCCGCTGACGACGGCGGCGAGCATCGGGTCGCCGTTGCGCTTGTCCACGGCGAAGACCACCGCTTCCCTGGCGCCGGACGCGAGCAGTACGCGGCGCACCTCCACCGAGTCGATCTTGCGCCCCCCGATGTTCAGCCGCGACCCGGCCCGGCCCGAGAGGTGGAGTCGGCCGTCCCGCAGGCTGCCGAGGTCGTGGGTGGCGTAGAAGCCGTCCCGGTCCAGCCGCGCCTCGAAGGCGCCGGGCGCGTTCAGATAGCGCGACCCCATGGATGTGCTGCGCACCCGGATCTCGCCGGTCGTGCCGGTGCCGTCGCCGAAGACGAACTCGACTCCGGGCAGGGGCCGGCCCTGGCCGTGCTCCGGGGCCGGGAAGGGGTCGAAGGTCAGCGGCCCCGTCTCGGCGACACCGTAGTAGTTGCACACCGCGAGGCCGTGCCGGGTACGCAGTTCCTCGGCCGTCGTGGGCTTGAGCGGCGCCGCCGACGAGAGGGCGACCTTCAGTTCGGCGAGTTCGGGGATGGGCTCGGGGCGGCGCAGCAGGGACTCGTACAGCGCGGGGAAGCCGGTGAGCCGGGTCGGCCGTATCTCCCGCAGGAAGCGGATCACCTGTCCCGAGGTGGGCAGGCCGGACGGCAGCCACAGCGCCGCGCCCGCGAGGAAGGCCGCCAGCAGCGAGGTGTTGAACGCCAGCCCGTTGAAGAGCCCGGCAAAGCACAGAATGCGGTCGTCGGCGCCGAGACCGGTGGCGTCGCGCCAGGACAGGGCCGCGTTGTGCACCGCCGTACCGGAGAATTCGATGCAGCTGGGCGACCCGGTCGAGCCGGAGGTGAAGCGGCATACCTCCGTCGAGGCCAGCGGCTCGGGGCGATCGGCCGTCGGCTGCCCTGCGCCCGGGGCCGTGCGGGTGAGTGCGTAGCCGGATGTGGCGGAGCCGGATGGTTCGATTCCCACGCTTAGAGGGCGGTCGTGGACGACCGCGTCGATGCCGCAGTCGGCGACGACGGCACGTACCTCTTCCGGGGCCAGGGCGGGGTCGAGCAGAAAGGGCAGGGCGCCGGCGCGCAGCAGGCCCACGTAGGCGACGATGTACGAGGCCGAGTTGGCGGCGAGGATGACGACGCGGGGACGTGCCTCGCCTCGTGCCACCGCCTCGCTCCACCAGCGGTCGAACTCGGTGCGGAACTCCGCGGCGGCCGTGTCGAGTTCGGCGTAGGTCAGCCGACGCTGTGTGTCGGCGACGGCGAGTCGGTCCGCGTGCTGCGTCAGGAGGTCGGTGTAGACCTGGTTCAGCACCCCGGGCATGTCGTCCCTCCGAGTCCGTGGTCCGATTGGGTGGCCTATTCGCCGTGTGCGTAGGCGACTTGGGCGCGGTCGTGCTTGATCGAGCCGGCCTGGTCGACGCCGAGCGCCAGCAGGTACAAGGGCTCGTCCCAGGCCGATAGACCGGCGAACTCGCGCCACAGATCGGGGTCGTAGCCGCCGATGGTGGTGATGGCCACGGAGTGCCGTCCGGCGCCGAGACAGAGCAGATGCGCGCCGCACGAGGCGCGGAACACGGCGTCGCGCAGATCGCGCGGACCACTGGAGAAGAGCTCGTCGCGGGGGATGTGGAACAGCACGAACCCGGCCGCGACCCGCGCGTTGGCCTGGCCCATGCAGGAGCGGACCAGCAGGTCGAGATCGCGGAAGCGGTCCGGCACGGTCACGTCGATGCGGCTGCCGCGCAGGGTGTCCGAGCACGCCTTTGCCGTGGGCCCGTCGTGCAGCAGAAGCGTCGCGCGCACGCCACGATCAGGTGTGACTTCGGCCAGATCGGCCGGGAGCGGGGTGTCCAGTGCCCCCAGGGTGCTCAGGAGCGCATGCGGTTCGGGCGTGTCCCCGGAGAACCGTTTGCAGGACTGTCGCCGCCGGGAGGCCTCGCGCCACTGAGCGAGCGGGATGCCGTCGGAGGCCGAAGGGCGCAGCTCGGTGGCCATGGGGGCGGCGGTGTGCAGCCGTGCGGACGCGGCGAACGGCTGCGAGCTGTCGTACACCGCCTCCGAGAGCCCCGACCAGCACACCCCCTCCAGTTGACCGGTGCCCGCGGGGTCGTCGTCACCCGCCATCCGGAACGTCGCCCAGTCGCCGCTCTCGCCAGTTGTGTGCGGCCGGCCGATCGTGACGACGGAATGCACCTCGCGGTGGGGCAGCCAGGGTGCGACGGCGGCCCGGATCTCGGCGCGAGGGCCGTGCAGCCGCAGCACGGCCGGACCGTCCTGGAGCGCGGTGCCGAGCAGGTTCGTGGCCGCGTGTCCCGCGTCCAGCTGCGTGTAGAGATAGCCGCGTGAGCCGTACTTGCGCATCGACAGCCAGGGCCGGGCCAGGAGGATGACATGCGCCACCGGTTCGCCGCCGTCCGGCAGCCTCGCCGGCCGCAGCAGCCGCCCCAGGCGCGTGGCCGGTCCGCCCAGGCGCACACAGGTACGGCGCAGCAGGTCCATCCAGAACAGCGCAGGCCCCGGCGAGTCCCCCGGACGGTCACCCTCGTCCACCAGCACCAGGACGTCGTACGGATAGATGGCGCCGGCCGACGGCACCTGGCGCCCCTCCTGCGCGGGCCGGCCGAGAAGCGCGTCGGTCACCACCCGCACCGCCTGCCGCAGCCCCTGGCTCCGCGGTTCCTCCACCTCGAGCCGTGGGACGGGAGGGAGTTCCGTCATATCCAGCCAGGCAGCCAGTAACCGCTCGTCGGGCACGGCGCAGGTATCCGAGTTGAACGCAGCAGAACTCACTGAGGGACCTCGATGCCATTCATTGCAGTGAACCGGTATATGCGTGAGAGGGTGATATGTTGTCGCTCAGCAAGCTACTTGAGTCGCCTATCTCCGATCGGCAGTTTCATCGGCAGATTGGAGGGCAGCTTCGCCGTCTCCTCGGGCTACCGTTCCCCGCTCCGCAGCCCGCGCGCCTCCGACACCAGCACCTCATGAATTCCCAGCAGCAATTCCGATATCAGCTCCTTGCTCACCTGCCTGCCCCGGAGCCAGATGGTCAGTGCCGCTGAACCGTCTTCGATGAATCGGGTGTGGAATTTGGGGCCGATCGCGGAGACCTGCTCGTCCCACTTCACCACCGGCACATCACTTTCCTCCGGATCCGCCGCTCCGGCCGCCGGGCGGACCATGTAGTTGAATGCCCAAACCGGTTCGGGATCGATACTGGCGGTGGGGAATCGCTGCTTGATCAGGCGGATCGAATCGGGATCGTATATGCCCATGCGGTAAGCCAGGAACGCGGCTTTGTTGACGGCCTGTGCGAGCTCCTCGAAGCCGGCCCTCGGGTCGGCGTCCAGACAGCCGGCGGCCCATTGGTTCATCGAGGTCACATAGCTTCCCCAACGGGCGTTGCCGCGATTCGACGACTGGAGCCGAACCGGCACCGACGGCAGCCCGCACACCCGGGCCACGGCCCTTGTGTAGGCGGTCAGAAGCACGGAAGCCTTCGGAAGGGAGAGCCGGTCCGCCAGTTGCTGGGCCGCCGTCTGCGCCGCTGTCGACCGTAAGGCGGCCTGCAACACATGAGATGGGCGTTCGTCCGAGGTGAGGCGGGGCTCCGGGAGCTCGGCCGAGGCGGCGAGCACCTTCTCCCAGTGCCGTTCGGCCGCGGTGCGCCGGGCCTTGAAGGCATCGCCCCGCTGCTCCTCGGCCATGGTGATCAAGCTATAGGAATCCGCCCTGCCGGATAAGGCTCCGGGATCGGCAAGAGCCTTTTGGAATTCCTCCCTGAGGATCCCCTGGGACCAGTTGTCCGCCGCCAGGTGATGGTGTGTGAATACGAGATGAGTTGCCGCTCCGGAGCGCATGATGAGGCGGCCTCGCCAGCCGAACTCACGGGTCAGATCGAAGGGCTCGGCCGCCATGCGGCGAGCGGTCTCCTGTACATCGTCAGCGGCCTCTTCCGACACATTGAGATCGGACAGTGAATCCGGTTCATGAACCAGCTGAACGGGATTTCCGGGATCGCTGAGATCGTATGTCGTACGCAGGGAGGGATGGTGGTGAGCGAGCGCCTTCAGGGCATCCTTGACTGCTGCCGTCCTGGTCCCCTCTGGCAATTCCCAGACCGCCGATATGTTGACCTCGTGCCAACGGGATCGAGGAAGTCTCTGGATGTCGCGCCACAGTGAGATCTGCCCATAGGAAAGCGGGCCGGAAAAAGGCATGGGGGTGACCCTAGGCGGTGTGATCCGGCGGGTCAAGGGCGTTGAATCTGCCGGTCAATCTTCCCCTGCAACTGCCCCTTGGCCGCGCGGTGCTGCCGGTACTTTCTTGAAATTGCTGTCCCTATCGCGTAATTGGCCACGAGGATGCTCAGTGGGGAGCAGAGAAGGTTCGACTGCCCGGCGTCGCAACGGGAATCGCTGCCCGTCCAGCCAACCCAGTCCGCCACGTCCGCAAAGGAATGAACATGCCCCTCAACCCGTCGCCCACGGCCGGACAGGAACAGGCCTTCGTGCCTCCGCAGCCGCACGAACACCTCACCTCCGCCACCACCAGGAACATGTTGCTCATCCAGAGCGCCCTGCTCCAGGGCGCCCGGGAATACCTGTGCGACGAAGGCTTCGTCGAGCTGCTGCCGCCGGTCGTCGGCCCGGTCACCGACCCCGGCTGCCGTGGCGCCAAACAGGTCGACATCGACTACTACGGTCGCCGCTACAAGCTGATGACGAGCGTCATCTTCTACAAACAAGCCGCCCTGCTGGCCCATCCCAAGATCTTCTACATCGCGCCCTGCGTCCGGCTGGAGCCGTTCACGACCTCCTCGACCCTGCGCCATCTGACCGAGTTCCACCAGATCGACGTCGAGGCGGCGGACACCTCGCGCGAGGAGATGCTGGAGATCTGCCAGGGTGTCGTACGCGGCGCACTGCAGCGTGTCATCAAGCAACTCCCCTATGTTCTTGATGAGTTGGGGCGCGATCCGGGCGCGTTCACCGATCTTCTGCAGCAGTCGTTCCCCAGTATCCGGCACATGGACGTGGTGGAGACCCTGCACAAGCTGGGCCATGAGCAGAACCCCGACGGGGAGATCGACTGGGAGGGCGAGGCGCTGATCTCGCGACAGCACACCCGCCCGTTCTTCATCACCGACTACCCCAAGGGCTCGCGCGGCTTCCCCGACCGCGAGAGCCGTACGCTCCCCGGCCGACTCCGCAACTTCGACCTGGTGGCTCCCGAGGGCTACGGCGAACTGTGCAGCGGCAGCGAACGGGAGGGCGACTACACCCGGGTCATCGAGCGGATGCGGGAGACGGGCGAGAATCCCGCCAAGTACGAGTGGTATCTCAAGACGTTCAAAGAAGGCGGCATCCCGCAGAGCGCGGGTTTCGGCCTCGGCGCTCAGCGCCTGACGCGCTATGCGGCCGGACTGCACTCGGTGTGGCAGGCCAGCGCCTTCCCGAAACTGCCCGGGGTGATGGCCCCATGACGCGGCTGAGTGCCCCAGGTCTGCCCGAGGAGGCCATCCGCAAGCGTGCCCGCACGGGGCGCGAGGCGGCCTTCCCGCCGCGGGCCTCGTACGGGCGACGGCTGTTCGGGGCGACGGGCCAGACGGCCGGCCAACGGCACGATGCCCTCGACGCGCTGCGGCTCGTACCTCCCGTCTTCATGCCACAGCGCCTGGAGAAGCTGGTCGAGCTCGGCCGCGAGCCCGTCTACCAGGACGTCGCGCTCGACAGCGCCATCGGAGGGTTCCGCTCCCCGCTGCCGGTGTTCATCACGGCCTTCGGCTCCACCCGGGCGGCCAGTGGCGACCTTGGCGTACCGCTGAGCCGCCAGGCCGCCCGGCTGGGCCTGCCGATGGTGATCGGCGAGAACATCGTCCCCGTCAACGGCTACGGCCGACTCGCGCAGACCCCGGACAGCGCATCGCTGTTGGCCCGCATCAGCGCCTATGTCCAGGAGGTTCCGGAGGGGTACGGAGGTGTGGTCGTACAGCAGTGCACCGAGGACGCCGACGCCGAGGTGTGGAACCTCGTCTACAGCGATCCGGCCGCCCAGCCCCTGGTCGAGTCCGGCAGGCTGGCCTTCGAGCTGAAGGTCGGGCAGGGGGCGAAACCTGGTCTCGGTGGGATGACACTGGTGGATCGCTCGACCGCCGAACAACTCAGGGACCACTATGAGCTCGACGCGGTGTTCGGCCCCGGGACGGCGGAAGCGGCGACGGGCGGGGATGGCGAGGGCGCCTCGCTGTCGTATCTGCGCAGCAGCAGCCCCGGTACGTTCACCGAGGAGATCCTGCGCCAGCAGGTCCGGCTGTTGCGCAACAACTATCCGCAGGCCCGGATCTGGGTGAAGCTCCACCCCGGCCGGGATGTCGCGCAGGCCGCCACGGTGGCGTGGCGGGCCGGCGCGGACGCGGTCACCGTCGACGGTGCGGAGGGAGGCACCGGCTGGGCGCCCCTGGCCTTCCTCGACGGTGTCGGACTGCCGCTGGTCGAATGCCTGCACCGCATCGGGTCGCCCGCCGGGGACCTGCTGGCCAGCGGCCGTATGTGGGAAGGCTCCCGAGCGGTCAAGGCCATCGCGCTCGGCGCCACCGCGGTCGGCCTCGGCCGGGCCGCCCTGCTCGCGGTCGACGAGGACACCGAGAGCGGCCTGGAACGGTTCGTCGCCTGCCTGGCCCTGGAACTGCGGCTGCTGATCGGCGCGCTCGGGAAGTACAGCCCGCGGGCCGTGGGGCGAGAGGACATCTGGCCGACGCCCGATCCGACGGCTCGCACCGGTCATGACGAGCAGAGAAGCCTCCATGACGAATCCGTTTGAGCGGACCCTGCACGAACTGTTCGAAGAACAGGCACGGTCGACGCCCGACTCCGTCGCTCTGATCCACCGCGGCGACACCCTCTCCTACGCGGAACTCAACCGCCGGGCCAACCGTCTGGCCCGCCACCTCGTGCGGTCGGGGGTGCGCCCCGGGACGGTGGTCGGCATCCACCTGGAGCGGTCCCTGGAGATGGTGGTGGCGCTGCTCGCCGCCCTCAAGGCCGGCGGCGGCTACACCCTGCTGGACCCCGGTTTCCCCGAGGATAGGTTGCGTACGGCGCTGACCACGTCGGAAACCGCGCTGCTGATCAGCCGAGCCGATCTGCCGTCGCTGGTGTCCGGCCCTCCCGCTGCGGGACCTGAGGTCGTCCTGGTCGACGCCCCGGGTGTACGGACAGCACTCGACGCGCAGCCGGACGGAGACCTGGGCCGAACCGCTTCGGCCGAACATGTGGCCTGCGTGATGTTCACCTCGGGGTCGACCGGCACCCCGAAGGGAATCGCCTCCTCACACCGGGCGCTCATCGGCACCTATCTCGGCCAGGACTATGCGGACTTCGGCCCCGAGCAGGTGTTCCTCCAGTGTTCGTCCATATCCTGGGACGCTTTCGCCCTGGAACTGTGGGGCGCGCTTCTCTTCGGGGCCCGCTGTGTCCTGCTGCCCGGCTCCGATGCGGAACCCGCACTCATCGCCGATGCCGTGGCCGAGCACGGGATCACCATGCTCCAGCTGTCCGCGAGCCTCTTCAACTTCCTCGTCGACGAGTACCCGCAGGCGTACGACGGCGTACGGATCGCCTTCACCGGCGGCGAGGCGGCATCCGTGGCACACGTCACCAAGATCGGCCGCAGATATCCGGGACTGCGCGTCGTCAACGGCTACGGCCCGGCCGAGAGCATGGGCTTCACCACCTGCCATGTGGTGGCCCCGGACGACGCGCAGGCGTCCTCGCTCCCCATCGGACGTCCCATCGCCAACAAGCATGTGCTGATCCTCGACGCCGGTCTCCAGCCGGTCGCGATGGGCGAGACCGGCGAGCTGTACGCGACCGGAGTCGGCCTGGCCCAGGGGTATTTGGGGCGGGCCGGATTGTCGGCGGAGCGTTTTGTGGCGTGTCCGTGGGGGCCTGCGGGTGGGCGGATGTACCGGACGGGGGATTTGGCGCGGTGGTCGGCTGATGGGGTGCTGGAGTATGTGGGTCGTGCTGATGATCAGGT